>NZ_SGTZ01000004.1:0-291463 GCF_005435115.1 Halorubrum sp. ARQ200
CTTTCGAGAAGTAGAACGACGAACCTCTTCGTTTTCAAACTGTTTTAGCCACGTCGATCCACCGACCGCGGAAACGTGGTTGCAAGCCCACGCCGTCTGGTGGAATCATGCTTAAGTTAACACGACGGATCGGCGGGCAGTGTTCAGATAAGCTGGTTCCATGCGAAGGCGAACGATCTCAGCCACTCGTTTGCTGTTTCTGCGTCGGCGTTGCTAAAACAGTTTGAGAAACAGATAGTTCTGCGTTTTACCTCACGAAAGACACGTTCAACGCTGTTCCGATTTCCATGTCGTTCGTATCTAAAATCGAGGTCATGTCTTCGACAGGCTCGCTGGAGTGGAGCTGCGCCATCAACGAGAATGATCGCGTCATCTACGTCGTGTTTCTCGCGGAGATCTGCGAAAAACTGATCTGCGATCGCATTGTTTCTTGTCGGTTCAAGCTGCGTGTGGAGCAGATCGTTCGTTTCTGGATCGACAGCAGCGTACAGCCAATATTGTTCATCGTTAAGTCGAATCACCGTCTCATCGACCGCAACGTGATTCGGGCTTCGCCCAGACTCTGGCTGTAGATCGGCCTTATGAACCCAGTTATGAACGGTGGAGCGAACTCTTTCAACACCGAATACATCAAGAAACGAAACAGTATTGGAAAGCGATAATCCAGCCAAATGAAGCTGAATACTGAGCTTCATCAACAGCCTCGGTGTTGCTTCTCTCTCCACAAACTCTAAGTTGATCTCGTCTAAACAGCCGCTGAGGCGGTCGTTTTCTGGCATAGAACACTTTGAAAACGCACCGCCTCACTTTCAAACCTTATCTGAACACCGCCGATCGGCGCCCGTCGTCGACGCCGTGGTCGCGATTGGCGAGGCCGTCTACGACCGGCTCGACGACGACGGCGAGGCCGCCGTCTCCGGCGACGAGGCGCTCGCCCGCTCGGTTATCGAGACCGACCACGAGATCGACGAGACGTACCTGGCCCTGGACGACGAGTGTACCGAGCTCTTAGCGCTCCAGCAGCCGGTGGCCGGCGACCTCCGGCTCGTCGCCGCCTCGGTCAAGATCATCACCGACCTCGAAAGCGCGGCCGACCTCGCGACGAACGTCGCGGCGCGGACGCTGTACACGATCGAGAACGACGGCGAGCTGATCTACTGAACGAAGCGCTCGCGGCTCGCCCCGTCGCGGGCGGTTCCCGGCCTCGTGACCCGTGACGAGACCGAACGCCGCGCGGTGACGGTCTTCGACGAGCGGTTCCGTGAGGGCGACGGCGGACGACGGGCGAGTGGGAGGGGACTCTCCGGATCGAGGGGCGCCCACCGATCGAAAAATCGCCCGGTCGCCGGCCGGATTCGACGGCCGGCCGGGCGTTCGGGGCGGCGTCCGGCGTCTCGGAGAGCGCTACGCGTCCGTGATGCTGATCAGCCGGGTGAAGTGCGAGTCGATGTAGTCGGTGTCGTACTCCCAGTTCGTCGACGGTCCCCTTCCGCCGCCGGCGGGGTTGAACGCGCGGCTGACGCCGCGGAGTCGGATCCGGTACGCGCCCTGTTGGTAGCCGGCCGGCACTTCGAACACGACCGTCTGTCTGTGGCTCCGGTCGCCGACCGACTCGTGCCAGTACGAGTAGCGGTTCGACCGGCCGCTAGACGAGGGCTGAACCAGCGTCGGATTCCGTCCGCAGCCGTGCGCCGACGCCTCCACGCTCCGGAAGTGTTTCCCCCACGCCCTGAACGTCACCCTGATACCGATGTCCTCACCCGACGGGCGTTCGATCCGCGGGCACGACTCGGTGATTTCGTTGTCCCACTCCTCGGGCGGCTCCGACGTCGGTCCCCAGACGATACCGCCGATGTCGAGGTTCGGCGCCCGGTTGTCGACCGTGATCGTCGAGGACGGCGACGTCACCGACAGGGGATCCATGTCCGAGTCACCGAGTTGGAGTCGCACCTCGTAGCTCCCGTCCCGGTAGCCGCGGGTGTTCCAGTTCAACACCCAGTACGGGAACAGAAGCGGGTTGTCGTTGAGATTCTCGCCGTAGTAGGACTCTAAGTACGGCACGTCGAGGATCGGATACCAGCCGTCGGTCGCGCTGGGCTGGACGTGAACCGGGTCGCGGCCGATCGCCGGCACGTGCCACTCGTGGCCGGTGAAGGGCCGCTCGGGGCCGCCCTCGTAGGAGTACAGCACGCGGTAGTACGACGCCTCCTCGAAGCGGTGACAGCCGTGCAGCTGTAGCGTGCCGGCGAACGGCGCGGTGCCGTCGGGGCGGGTCGACGAGCCGGGCGGTTTGGGTCGGTTGATCCGCCGAGCGTACCCGGTGGCGTCGTCGTAGATCGGGCTTCGGGTCGGCAGCAGGCCGATAGACTCGATCGAGGGCGTCTCGCACTCGACGTTCTCGGGGGTGAGCCCGTCGCAGGTCGGAATCGAGTTCGCGGCGTCGTCCGCCACGAGGTCGACGTCCAGGGACTGCTCCTCGTTCCAACGGACGTCGAAGAACCCCTCCGAGTAGATCGTCTCCTGCGTCCCGTCCCCGTCGAAGTCCTGCGTGACGCGGAAGGTGATATCGGGGACGTCGACGAAGGTCCGCCACTCGGGCACGAACACGTCGCGGCACCGGAGGAAGGGGCCGACGAGCCGGTCGGGGTCAACCGCGGCGATAACCTCGGGGTCGACCGGGAGTTCGTCGCCGAGCAGTTCGAGCCGCTCCTCGGGGTCCGGACGCAGGAAGCCTTCCGGCAGCGGCGGCTCGGGCGGCTCGGGGAACGCCGGCCGGTCGAGGAGCGTCGTCGCCTCGGGCTCGAGGTCACCGAAGTCGCCGCGCTCGGTGCCCGCGCCCAGCCGCAGCGCGACGTCCTCGCCGACCAGCTCGGCGGTGCGCTCGAAGACGCCCGGGTCGAACAGCCGCCCGAACCCGGGGTCGGGACGCGGTTCCGGCCGCGGCTCCGGCGGGTTCACCGGGTCCGGGAACTCCTCGGGTCGTTCCAGCACGTCCCGGATCCGGGGCCGGACGATCTCGGGGAGGCAGACGCGCTCCCGGCGGAAGTCGAGAACGCGATCGATGTCCCACAGCGGGACGTAGACGCAGAACTCCCCGCACTCGTTGGTCGTCGTCGTCGCGACCGTCTCCCGCGTACAGTCGAACGGGAAGAACCAGCCGTAGCCGAGGTCAGACGGGAACCGAGAGAGGAACGAGCAGTCGGTGTCCTCGACGTGGACGGTCGCGTTCGGAACGGGGTGGTACTCGCCCGTCGCCGAGTCGTGGGTGACGACGCGCCCGCAGACCTGCCGGAAGCCGAGCAGCTCGGGGGCCATCGCGAACTCCAGCTGGTCGCGGACGTCGAGCGCCGTCGTCCCGACCAAGTCCGACGGGGCGTCGTCGGTCAGCGTTCGAATGTGCGCCAGTTGCCGCTCGGTCACTCGCCAGTCGTCCGGCGTGACGACGTTGGGCTGTTTCACCGGGACGACGTCGTCGGCGTCCCGATTGAGCATCGCTTTGATGTCGCGAGCGAGGATGTCGTCGAACATCGCGACGTCCCGGAGGTCGGCTTCCGTCGCCGCCTCCAGGTCGTCGAGCGTCTCGTAGCCAGCAACGCGGAGCGCCTTCGCTCGCTTGGGGCCTATTCCGGGGATCTGCTCCAGTTCGGATGGGTCGTTCGTGGACATTGCTGGCACCCTTGGTCCTGTATCCGACAGGACAATTTAGTAATATATTTTAATGATATATATTTTTAACCCAAAATTTGACTTACAACATACCGAGCGTTCGAAGTTGTGACGGCCGGACTGCCGGGACCGCACCGCAGCGATCGGCCGGCGCGGCGGGAACGGCCGATCGGCTCCGGGCGCGATACCGGACTCCGGAAGCACTAATCCCCTCCGCGCACACCGTCACACCGTGACGTTACTCGGGGAGCTCATCGGCGACCAGTCGCTGTTCGTCTGGGTCCCGATCGGTCTCGTCGGGTTCCTGCTGACCTGGAAGGGCGCGAACGTCGTCGAGTCGACGACCTCGAAGATCAGCGACCACTACGGCGTCTCGCAGGCGATCCAGGGCGGGCTGATCGTCGCGGCCGCGACCTCGTTCCCCGAGCTCGCGATCATCGTCATCTCGGTGCTGGTCCTCGGCGAGTTCGGCGTCGGCGCCGGGGCGCTCATCGGGACAGCGGTGTTCAACATCTTGGTCATCCCGGCCGCCGTCGCGGTCACGAGCGGCGACACGACGACGACGCAGGGGATCGTCTACCGCGACGCCATCTTCTACATGGTCGCCGTCCTCGCGCTCTTCGGCGTGATCGCCTTGGGCGTCCTCGGCACCGACGGACGGGAACTCGCCCGGATCACCCCGCAGATGGGCGTCGGACTGTTAGTGTTGTACGGCGTGTACGTGATCCTGCTCGTCGGGGGCAAGAGCGGCGCGTCGGACATGGAGCGGACCGAGTCGACGAACGTTCCGAAGCAGCTCGGCCTGTTCGCGGCCGGGCTTGCCGTCGTGCTCGTCGGCGTCGAGTCGATGATCGGGATGACGCTCGAAGTCTCCGACGCGCTCGACGCGCCCCCGTTCCTGATGTCCGTCACCGTGCTGTCGGTGATGAGTTCGTTCCCCGACCTCCTCGTCGGCGTGAAGATGGGGCAGGCCGGCGACAAGCGCGCCGCGGTCGCCAACGTCTTCGGGACGAACACGTTCAACCTCGTCGCCGCGCTGCCGATCGGCGTCGTCCTCGCCGGCGGCGTCTCGATCGGGTTCCTCACGTCCGTCCCGCTCATGCTGTTCCTGTTTTACACCACCCTCGTCGTCGTGGTGATGGCCGCGACGGACTTCGAGATCACCACCGAGGAGGGGTACGTGTTCCTCGCGATGTACCTGATCTTCCTCGCGTGGATGACGACCGAGGCGGTCGGCGTCACCACGCTCCTGACCGAGTCGACGCTCCGGACGATCGTCGGGTGACCGGTCGGTGACTCGACCGGGGCCACCTCGGCGCCGGAACCTTCCCAATCGTCCGTTAGAATCAAACCCGCACGCGACCCAGTGTGGGACATGAGCGCCGAACAGCAGGAACGCGCGGTGCGGTGTCTGGTCGCGAAGGTCGGGCTCGACGGTCACGACCGGGGCGCACACGTCATCGCGCGGGCGTTCCGCGACGCCGGCTTCGAGGTCGTCTACTCCGGGCTCCACCGGGCGCCGGAGGACATCGTCCAGGCGGCGGTCCAAGAGGACGTCGACGTCCTCGGGATCTCGATCCTCTCCGGCGCGCACAACACGCTGGTCCCGAAGGTGATCGAGGGGCTGAAGGAGTACGACGCGTTCGACGACACCCTCGTCCTCGTCGGCGGGATCATCCCGGACGAGGACGAGGACGACCTGAAGGAACTGGGCGTCGCCGAGGTGTTCGGACCCGGGACCCCGATGGAGGAGACGATCGAGTTCATCCGGAGCAACGTCCCGGAGCGCGCGTAGATGGCCGGGCCGGACGCACCGGCGTTCGCGGACGCGCCGTCGCTCACCGACGCGGACGCCGCGCTCGTCGAGGACCTCCTCTCGGGGAGCCACCGCGCGCTCGCCCGGGTCATCACCAAGATCGAGAACCGAACGCCCGGGTACCGGGCGATCGTCTCCGCGCTCCACGAGCACACCGGCGGGGCGGACGTGATCGGGGTCACCGGCTCGCCGGGCGCCGGGAAGTCGACCCTCGTCGACAAGCTGGCGGCCGCCTACCGCGACCGCGGCGACACGGTCGGCGTGATCGCGGTCGACCCCTCCTCGCCGTACACCGGCGGGGCCGTCCTCGGCGACCGGATCCGGATGGGGTCGAACGTCGGCGATATGGACGTGTTCTTCCGCTCGATGAGCGCCCGCGGCCAGCTCGGCGGCCTCTCGACCGCGACCGCGGACGCCGTGAAGGCGCTCGACGCCTTCGGGAAGGACGTGGTCGTCTTAGAGACCGTCGGCGCCGGGCAGAACGAGGTCGACGTGGTCCGGACCGGGGACACGGTCGCCGTCCTGGTCCAGCCCGGCTCCGGCGACGACGTCCAGACGCTGAAGGCCGGCATCTTAGAGATCGGCGACGTGTTCGTCGTGAACAAGGCCGACATGGACGGCGCCCAGCGGACCGTCGCCGAGCTGGAGGAGATGGTCCACCGCCGCGAGGGGACGACGACGGCCCGCGACGCCGGCCACCACGGCGCGGCCTCGATGGCCTCGACCGGCGGCGCCGCGGGACAGCGCGACGGCGCCCGGTCGGGCGGTTCCGGGAGCGACGAGCCCGACGCGGACGACTCGGGGGGCGACGAGTCGTGGACGCCGGACGTGTTAGAGACCGTCGCGAACACCGGCGAGGGGGTCGAGGCGCTGATCGAGGCGTTCGACGCGCACGCGGCGTACCTCCGCGAGTCCGGCGAGATCGAGACGACCGAGCGCCGGCGGTACGCCGCGGAGATCCGCACGCTCGTGCGGGCGGACGTGGGAGGGCTCGCGACCGCCGAGATCGAGCGGCACGGCGGGATCGACCGCCTCGCGGAGCGGGTCCGCGACCGCGAGACCGACCCGTACGCGGTCGCGGAGGCGATCGTCGGACCGATCGCCGACTGCGTCGAGGAGGCGGCCGACCGGGACCGCGACGACTGACTGCGACGCCCCGCCGTCGCGGCCGCGGTCCGCCGGGCCGCGTCCCACGAGTATAAGTCGCCAGCGAACCAACAGTATTCCATGAAGCTCAGGAACCTCCTCGGCAGCGCCGTCCTCGGCGTCGGCGCGCTCGCCGCGCTCAACACCGGCCTCCGCTACGAGGGCGAGCTAGAGTCCCCGCTCGACGGCGACGACGGCGTCTTCCGCTGGCGCGGGATGGACGTCGCGTACACCGAGGCGGGCGACCCGGACGACCCGGACCTCGTCCTGCTCCACGGGATCAACGCCGCCGGCTCATCCGGCGAGTGGCGCGCGGTGTTCGGCGACCTCGCCGCCGACTACCACGTTATCGCGCCCGACTTCCCCGGGTACGGCCGGTCCGACCGGCCGCCGCTCCGCTACTCCGCGGCGCTGTACGAGGACTTCGTCCACGACTTCCTCGCCGCGTTCGACGAGCCCGCGGTGGTCGCCTCCTCGCTGTCGGCCGCGTACGCGGTCGCGGCGACCGACGGCGACGGCGAGGACGGCGTCGAGCTGCGCGGCTTCGTCGCCGTCTGTCCGACGGCGACCGCGGGCCCGAGCCCGGCGAAGGGGTGGCTCCGCGAACTGCTCCGCGCCCCCCTCGTCGGACGGGCGCTGTTCAACGCCATCACGGCGAAGCCGTCGATCCGCTACTTCAACGCCGACCACGGCTACGACGACCCCGCGAACCCGAGCGCCGAGTGGACCGACTACGAGTGGCGGACCACCCACGTCGAGAACGCCCGGTTCGCGCCCGCGTCGTTCGTCTCGGGGACGCTCAACAGCGAGGTCGACCTCGCGGCCGCGCTCGCCGACCTCGACGTGCCGCCGACGATCGTCTGGGGGCGCGAGGCGACGGTCAGCCCGCTCACCGAGGGCCGTGAGCTCGCCGACGCGGCCGACGCCCGCCTCGTCGTCTTCGACCGCGCGCGGCTGCTCCCGCACGTCGAACACCCGGACCGGTTCGTCGAGACGGTCGAGGAAGCGCTCGTCGCCGGCGCGACGGCGTAGCCCGGCGACGGTCCCGGTCGGCTACTCGTCGCGGCGCACGTACAGCGTCTTCTCGCAGGCCGCGTGGACCTCTCCCCCCTCGTCGACGAGCGAGACGAGGTACTCGCGGTCGGTCGACTTGCCCGGCCCGAGCGCCTCGCGGATCGCCGCCGTCTCCCGGGTGGAGAGGTCGAACTCCGCGTACAGCGTGTCGCGGCCGGGCTCGATGAACTCCAGCGCGGCCGACTTGTCCCAGACCGTGAAGCGGTCGCCGAGGACTCGCCGCAGCATCATCATGTACACCGGGTCGATCGCGCCGTAGATGCTGCCGCCGAAGACCGTCCCGACCGCGTTCCGGGTGCGCCAGTTGAGCGGGACGCGGATCCGGACGTAGCGCCAGTCGGCAGCGATGTGGTCCACGCGGGCGCCCGTCCCCCGGTACGCGGGCATGAGGTTGAACCCGAGGCGCCAGAGCCGCGTCCGACGGCTCTCCGCCGGGGGGTCCTCGCGTAAGGGTCGCGGGTCGGGGTCGCGGTCGACGCCGGTCGGGGAATCGCTCACGGCGATCCGCGACGGGCCGGCGACAAACCGGTGTCGGAACGGGCGACAACGCGCCCGGGGTTGTCGACGTTTACCGCTCGTTTACGCGGGTCTCATCGCGCGTGCCCGCGAGCGCTCGCCCTCGGTCCGTCCCGGTTCCGCGGCCCTCCTCGCGTAGGCGGCCCGAAACGGGTATCCCCGCGCGAGCGCAACCGGACACCGATGGAGTGCGACAAGTGCGGAGCCGACGCGATCCACCACGCCGCCTACTCCGGGGCGCACCTCTGCGGCGAGCACCTCCGGCTGTCGGTCGAGAAGCGCGTGAAGCGTCGGGTCCGCGAGGACGGTCTCCTCGACCCGGACGCGACGCCCGACGACCCCGACCGCTGGGTGATCGGCCTCTCCGGCGGGAAAGACAGCGTCGCCCTGACCCAGATCCTCGACGACGTGTTCGGGAAGGACCCTCGCGTGGAGATGCTCGCCCTGACGATCCACGAGGGCATCGAGGGGTACCGCGACGCGAGCGTCGACGCCTGCGTCGAATTGGCCGACGACCTCTCGATGCGCCACGAGCTGGTGTCGTACGAGGAGGAGTTCGACGTGCGGATGGACGACGTGGTCGAGGACGACCCGGAGAACATGGCGGCCTGCGCGTACTGCGGCGTGTTCCGCCGCGACCTCCTCGAAACGTACGCCGCCGAGTTCGACGCCGACAAGCTGCTCACCGGTCACAACCTCGACGACGAGGCGCAGACGGCGATGATGAACTTCCTCGAGGGCGACGTGCGACAGGTCGCGAAGCACTTCGACGCCTCGCTCGGCCCCTTCGACGAGCGCGCCGAGACCGACGCCTTCGTCCCGCGCGCCAAGCCCCTCCGCGACGTACCTGAGAAGGAGATCGCCCTGTACTGCCACGTCCGCAACCTCCCGACCCACATGGCCGAGTGCCCCCACGCCGAGGAGGCGTACCGCGGCGAGATCCAGTCGACGATCCACGCGTTAGAGGAGAACCACCCCGGCGCGCGCCACTCGATAATGGCCGGCTACGAGGAGCTGTCCGCGCTCGCGGCCGACGCCTACCGCGACGGGGACGGCGACGGCGAGAACCCCGACCTCGGCGAGTGCGAGCGCTGCGGCTCGCAGACGAGCCGCGGCGTCTGTCGGAAGTGCCGGCTGCTGGAGTCGCTCGAAGCGGTCTGACCGGACGCCTCTTCGCCGAACCGAGTCAAAAAAAGCGGTTAGCCGTCTGTCCTCCGGGGTGCGGCTCAGCGGATGACGTCGAGGCCGTTGTTCTTCTCGATGGGGTCGCTGCCGCCGTCGGACTCCCACGCGCCGCGGTCGGTGCCGCCGGAGACCGCCGCTTCGCCCCTGTCGCCCGCGACGCTCGGGCTTCCGTTCGCCTCGGCGGCGCGCGAGCGCGAGTCGCCGAGTTCCTCGCCGTTGACGGCCGCGCGGGACTTGTCCGCCTGCTTCTGAGTGGAGGGACCGAGAACCTGCGCGCTCTGGACGCCCGTCATGATCGCCATGACGCGCACCTTGCCCTTGTACTCCTCCTGGATGCGGGCGCCCCAGATCACGTTGGCGCTCGCCTCCAGCCGCTCGGTGATGTTGTTCGCGATCCCCTCGGCCTCCTTCAGCGTGAGGTCGGGGCCGCCCGTGATGTGGACGAGCCCGCCCGAGGCGCCGCGGTAGTCGACGTCCAAGAGCGGGTGGTTCATCGCGTCGTTGACCACCTCTTGGGTCTTGTTCTTGTCCTGCGTCTCGCCGACGAGCATGACCGCCACGCCGCCCTGGTTCATGATCGTCGACATGTCCGCGTAGTCGAGGTTGATGAGGCTCGGCTGGGTGATCGTCTCCGAGATTCCCTTCACCGTCTCCGCGATGATCTGGTCCATCACGGAGAACGCCTTCCCGATCGGCAGGTTCGGAACGTAGTCGAGCAGGCGGTTGTTGTCGAGGACGATGATCGAGTCGGCCTCGTTGCGGAGGTCTTCGAGGCCCTCCTCGGCCTTCACCGTGCGGGCGCGCTCGACATTGAACGGCGTCGAGACCATCCCGACGACGATGGCGCCCTGCTCTTTGGCGATCTTCGAGACCACCGGCGCCGCGCCGGTGCCCGTGCCGCCGCCCATGCCGGCGGTGACGAAGACGAGGTCCGCGTCGCCGAGCACCTCTTTGATCGTGCCCTGGGCCATCTCGGTGGCGCGCTCGCCCATCTTGGGGTCGCCGCCGGCGCCGAGCCCCTGGGTGAGCGACTTGCCCACGAGGATCTTGGTGTCGGCCTCGATCATCTTGAGGTGCTGTTTGTCCGTGTTGATGGCGACGGTGTCGGCGCCGTCGACGCCGATGTTGTACAGTCGGTTGACCGTGTTGTTCCCGGCGCCGCCGGCACCGACGATGACGATTCGGGGGTCCCCGAACTCGTCGTCGTCCATGTCGACGTCCATGTCGCGCTTCTCCGCTTCCGCGTTGTCGAGGGCGTCCTGAACGAGATCTTGCATCAGTTTACACCTTCGCCCAGTTGCGGTTGCGGCCGCGCTCGTCGCGCTCGCCGTCCTGTTCGTTCAACATGTCGCGGACGGCCGACCGGATCGCCTCGCTCCGGTTCGGGAACTCGCCCGTCTCCACCATCTGTTCGACCTCGTCGATCTGCTGTTTCGGGATTCGTAGTGTCACACGCTCCATTGGTATTCCCCCGGTAAGACGGCGACCACGCGACGCGTGTGTCTTACAGCGCGAGACCGCCCGAAACCGGGGTATCACCCCGACCGGACGGACGCTGTAAGACGGCCGTCTTACGCAACTCGTATCTCCGAGGCTACCATTATAAAACTATCGGAGGTTGTAAGACAACCTGCCGGTGAACGTGCCTCAGCGTATGCGCGAGGTCTTACGCCGGCTACTGATCGTTCAACACGTCCGCCGCCGGCGTCCGACGCCCGCACCCGGGGCAGAACGCCCAGTCGGTCCGGAGTTCGTCGCCGCACTCGCAGAAGGCCCTGTGCGACTGCTTTTCGCCGCAGTTCGGGCAGTACACGTGTTCGGACGGGACGATCTCTCCGCAGCCGCCGCAGGCGTTCTCGCGCGTCTTCGCGCCCGGGTCCGTCTTACGCGCCGCCGGCTCCGCGTCGCCGGCCGTCTCACGGGTTACACGCACGTCGTCGTCCCGGTCGTCGGACTCGGTCCCCGGCGCGTCGAGGGTGACGTTTACGTTGATGTCGCCCGGCGTTCCGGCCGCGTACGCCGGTGCCGCGGCACCGCCGACCGGACCGAGCCGCTCGTCGAGCGCGGCGTCGAGCCGCTCCGCGATCAGGTCGTCGACGCGGTCCGCGAGGGCGTCGTCGACGCTCCCGGCCGATGCGTCCGACGCGTCGGGCTCGTCTCCCGTCCCGTCGAGGTGGGTCCGGAGCGCCTCCCGCATCACCTCGCTCTTGGAGGCGTCACACGCTTCCAGCCGGTCGACGAGGTCGTCGTCCGCCCGGAAGGTGATCTTGCTCATACCGAACGTGTATCCTCGGTCAGTACAAGTATCTTCCCCCGGCGTCTGACACGTTTAACGGCGTCGAAACGTTCGCCGCTCGCCGGCCGAATCGAGCGACCGCCCGCCGAATCGTGTGGTTTGGTCACACGTGTGTCTGACGCAGATTTATACGCGTCGCGCGAGCATGCGTGTGTATATGAGTAACCGCGTCGAGGACCTCGAACGGCAGGTCGCGGAGCTACAGGCGGCGGTCAACGGGCTCACCGAGGAGCTCGTCGAGATGAAAGAGCGCGTCCGACAGCTGGAAGACGAGCGGTCGGTCGCGGTCGAGGCCGACGCCGCGGGCGCGGCGGCCGGCTCCGAGGCGAGCGCGGCCGGCGACGCGACGGACGACGAGCCCGCTGCCGACGACGCCGGGCGGGCCGGGGCCGGCGGCGAGCGGACGACGCACTCCGACGACCACGTCGACGTCTTCGAGTCCGTCGAGGAGTCGTCCGACGGCGCGGACGAGGCGGCCCCCGCCGACGCGGCCGAGGGAGACGACGTCATCGTCCCCGAGCAGTCGGCGACGACCCCCGACGCCGAGGAGAGCGCCGAGGACGACGAGGGCGAGTCGAGCGAAGGCGACGACATCATCGTCGCGTAAGCGGTCGCCTCCGACCCCATGCACATCACTGAAGTCGTTCTGGACGGGTTCAAGAGCTTCGGGCGTACGACGCGGATCCCCTTCTACGAGGACTTCACCGTCGTCACCGGGCCGAACGGCTCCGGGAAGTCGAACATCATCGACGGCGTGCTGTTCGCGCTCGGCCTCGCCCGCACCCGCGGGATCCGCGCCAAGAAGCTCACCGACCTCATCTACAACCCCGGCCACGACGACGGCGAGGCCGCGGACGGCCCGAACGAGGCCTCCGTCACGGTCGTGCTCTCCAACGAGGACGGCACCCTCGACCGCTCGCAGGTCGTCTCCGCGGCCGGCACGGAGAACGTCGGCGACGTCTCCGAGATCACGATCAAGCGCCGCGTGAAGGAGACCGAGGACAACTACTACTCGTACTACTACCTCAACGGGCGGTCGGTGAACCTCTCGGACGTCCAGGACCTGCTCGCGAGTGCGGGCGTGACGCCGGAGGGGTACAACGTGGTGATGCAGGGCGACGTCACCGAGATCATCAACATGACTCCCTACCAGCGGCGGGGGATCGTCGACGAGATCGCGGGCGTCGCGGAGTTCGACGAGAAGAAGGAGGCCGCCTACGAGGAGCTGGACACGGTCGAGGACCGGATCGGCGAGGCCGACCTCCGCATCGGCGAGAAGGAGGACCGGCTCGACCAGCTCGCCGACGAGCGCGAGACCGCCCTCCAGTACCAGGAGCTCCGCGACGAGTTAGCGGAGTACCGCGGGTTCCGGAAGGCCTCGGAGCTCGAAGAGAAGCGCGAGGCGCTCGCGGACGTGGAGGGCGACATCGACGCGGCGGAGTCCGACCTCGCCGAGCTCCGCGAGGAGCTCGACGCCAGGCAGGGGAAGCTCACCCGCCTCGAAGAGGACCTCGCGGACCTCAACCACGAGATCGAGACGAAGGGCGAGGAGGAACAGATCGAGATCCGCTCGGAGATCGAAGAGATCAAAGGCGAGGTCTCGCGGCTGGAAGACCGGATCGAGTCGGCCGAGTCGCGCGCGGAGTCGGCGGAGAACGACCGCCGGCAGGCGTTCGTCCAGATCGACCGGAAAGAGGAGAAGATCGAGGAGCTCGACGCGGAGATCCGCGAGACGAAGGTGGAGAAGGCGTCGGTGAAGTCGGAGCTGGCGACGAAGCGGTCCGAGCTCGCGGACGTCGAGGCCGAGATCGAGGGCGCCGACACGGAGTTCGACGAGCTGAAGGCCGAGCTGGCGGAGAAGAAGGAGGCGGTCGAGTCGCTCCGCGAGGAGAAAAACGAGACGCAACGCGAGAAGGACCGGCTGCTCGACGAGGCGCGCCGCCGCTCGAACGCGGTGAGCGAGGCCCGCGAGGAGCTGGAGGACGCCCGCGAGTCGATCCCGGAGCACAAGGCGCGGATCTCCGAGCTGAAAGGCGAGCTCGACAAGGCCGAGAAGAACGAGGCGACCATCGAGGACGCGGTCGCGGACCTGTTCGCCGAGAAGGGCGAGACGGAGGAGCGACTGGGGGAGATCGAAGACACCCTCCGGGAGAAGCAGAACGAGTACGCCAAGCTGGAGGCGGCCGCCGACGAGCGCGGCGACGCCTCCTGGCCGCGGGCGGTCACCGAGGTGAAGAACGGCGGCATCGACGGCGTCCACGGCGCGGTCGGCGAGCTCGGCTCGGTCGCGGCCGAGTACGCCGAGGCCTGCGAGACCGCCGCCGGCGGGCGGCTGGCGAACGTCGTCGTCGACGACGACGGCGTCGGCTCGACCTGTATCGACTACCTGAAACGGCGCAACGCGGGCCGGGCGACGTTCCTCCCGATCACGAAGATGGACGACCGGAGCCTCCCGCGGAAGCCGTCGGTGCCGGGCGTCGTCGACTTCGCGCGGAACCTCGTCGACTACGACGCGGAGTACGAGTCGATCTTCTCGTACGTGCTCGGCTCGACGCTCGTCGTCGAGGACATGGCGACCGCCCGCGACCTGATGGGCGACTACCGGATGGTCACCCTCGACGGCGACCTCGTCGAGAAGTCGGGGGCGATGACGGGCGGCTCCGGCGGCGGCTCCCGCTACTCGTTCACGAAGTCCGGCGGCGGCAAACTTGAGCGGCTCGCGACGGAGATATCCGAGCTCGAAGACGAGCGGCAGTCGGTCCAGTCGGAGATCGACGCGCTCGACGACGACATCGCGGACGCGCGCGACCGGAAGGCCGACGCGGCCGAGCGCGTCCGGTCGCTGGAGGCCGACGTCGAGCGCGCCGAGGACGACCTCGCCGAGGCGGAAGCCCGGATCGAGGAGTTGGAGGACGAACTCGAGGAGTTGGAGGCGGAACGCGAGTCCGTCGACGAGCAGATGACGGCGTTAGACGAGGAGCTCGCGGAGACGGACGCGGCGATCGACGATCTCGAAGCCGAGATCGACGACATCGAGACCGAGCTCGCCGACTCGAAGATCCCGGAGCTCTCCGAGCGCGCCGACGAGATCCGCGCGGAGATCGACGAGCTCGAAGACCGGATGGACTCGCTCGACGGGCGGATCAACGAGCTGGAGCTGGAGAAGGGGTACGCCGAGGACGCCTTGGACGGCCTCCACGACGACGTCGAGGAGGCGCAGAACGCGAAGGCGGAGGCCGAGGAGGCGATCGCCGACCACGAGGCCGCCATCGAGGAGAAGGAGGCGGAGCTGGCCGAGAAGAAGGAGGCGATCGCCGACCTCGAAGCGGAGCTCACGGAGCTGAAAGAAGAGCGCGAGGAGCTCCGCGAGGAGATCCGCGAGGCGACCCGGAAGCGAGACGAACAGCGCTCGCTCGTCTCCGAGGCGGAGTCGGACCTGTCGGACCTCACGGACCGCCGCGACCGCTTGGAGTGGGAGATCGACGAGCTGGAGTCGCAGGTCGGCGACTACGACGCCGACGAGATCCCCGACCTCGACGAGGTGGAGTCGCGGATCGAGGCGATCGAGAGGGAGATGGAGGCGTTAGAGCCCGTGAACATGCTCGCGATAGACGAGTACGACGAGGTCCAGGCGGCGCTCGACGAACTTCAGGAGCGCCGGGACGTGCTCGTCGAGGAGCGCGACGCCATCGAGGAGCGAATCGAGGGGTACGAGGCGGCCAAGAAGGAGACGTTCATGCAGACGTTCGAGTCGATCAACGACCACTTCCGGGACATCTTCGCGCGGCTCTCGGCCGGGACGGGCGAGCTCGTCTTGGAGAACCCCGAAGACCCCTTCGAGGAGGGGTTGACGATGAAGGCCCAGCCTGCGGACAAGCCGGTCCAGCGGCTCGACGCGATGAGCGGCGGCGAGAAGTCGCTGACCGCGCTCTCCTTCATCTTCGCCGTCCAGCGGCACAACCCCGCGCCGTTCTACGCGCTCGACGAGATCGACGCCTTCCTCGACGCGGTCAACGCCGAGCGCGTCGGCGAGATGATCGAGGAGCTGGCCGAGGACGCCCAGTTCGTCGTCGTCGGCCACCGCTCGGCGCTGTTGGAGCGCTCCGACCGCGCCATCGGCGTCACGATGCAGGGCGACAACCTCTCGGCGGTGACCGGGATGCAGTTCGGCGACGACGCGGACGAGGAGGAGGTGAGCGCGGATGACTGACGACGGCGTCCCCGACCTCGACCTGACGAGCGAGCGCGACGGCGCCGACCCGTTCGCCGACGACGCCCCAAGCGGCGACGGGACCGCGTCGGACGCCGGTTCCGAGTTCTCCGACAGTTCCGACTCGGCGGACCGACCCGCGTCGACGGCGGCCGACCCCGGGTCGGACGTGACCGACATCTCGCCCCCGGACGAGACCGACGAGGACGAGGTCGAGCCCGTCGAGCTGCTCGTCCAACTGGCCGAGGAGGGCGAGATCGAGCCGTGGGACATCGACATCGTCCGGGTGACGGACGCCTTTCTCGAGAAGCTCGACGAGACGGACCTCCGGACGACGGGGCGGGCGCTGTTCTACGCCAGCGTCCTGCTGCGCATGAAAAGCGACGGCATGCTGGCGGACGACGACGAGGACGAGGAGCCCGAGCCGGAGCCGTGGGAGGCCGCGATGGAGGGCGGCGCGCCCGACCCGGCCGCGGACGGGTTCGACCCGGTCGACAAGCTGGAAGCGGAGATCGACCGCCGGCTCGACCGCAAGAACACCCGGGGCTCGCCGGAGACGCTCGACGAGCTGGTCCGCGAGCTCCGCGAGGCCGAGCGCGGCTCCTGGTGGAAGGACTCCCGCGAGTACGACACCTCGGAGTCGCCGCACGGCCACGCCCGCGGCACGCAGACGCTCGACTACCACGCGGACGACGAGTTCCGACAGGACGGGGAGCCGACTGCCGGAGAGGCGACCGACCGCACCCACGACGAGGACATCGAGGAGGTCATCGTGGAGATCGACAACGCCCTCCGCACCCGCTTCGACCGCGGGCGCACGGAGGTGCTGTTCGCGGAGATCGAGACCGCCGGCGGCCGCCCGTTCATGACGTACCTCGCGCTGCTGTTCATGGCCCACCGCGGCTCGGTCCGGCTCCAGCAGGACGACCTGTTCGGCGACCTGTGGGTGAAGGACCCGGCGGCGATGACCGGCGAATCGGAAGCGATCGCGGACTAAGTTACCGGCGGACCGCTCGGTCTCACCGGTTCCGAGTCGCGAGAGATAGCGTTCCGACACGCTCTTGTCGATCTCGCGACACACACCGGTAGTGATCTCGTTCGCGACCGCGAACCCCGCGCTCGCTGCCGTCGTCGCGGCGCTGTGGATCGCGCTCCTGCTGTACGGCGCCTCGGCGCTCTGGTGGCTCTTCGAAGCGACGGTGCTCGCTCGCGGCGGTCGCGTCGACCCCGACGAGGTCGAGTGGGGGTACGACGACATCCAGGTCCGGATCCTGACGATCGACGCCGAGGAGGTGGTACAGGCGACCGTCAACGCGGTCCCGCAGGCGCTTGACGACGTGCGCGTGATCGCCGAGAAGCCGATCGACGTCGAGGGCGCGGACGTCCACGTGGTCCCCGAGGAGTTCGAGTGCGACGCGACGAACAAGGGGCGCGCCGTCGAGTGGGCCCGCCGGGTGGTGCCGTGCGATCGCGAGTACGTCCTCTACCTGGACGAGGACACGATCATGGCCGGCTTCGAGGGGCTACCGGACGCCGACGTGGTCCAGTTCACCGAGAAGCCATTGTACACCGGCTCACGGGTCGCGTACCTGAGCGAAATCTTCCGCGTCGGCTACCAGTACGAGCAGTTCGCGTTTCACAGGCTCCGCTACCCGCTGTACGCGTGGGGCGGCGGGGTCGCGGTTCGGCACTCGCTAGAGCAGTCGATCACGTGGGACGTCGCGACCATCACCGAGGACACGAACTTCATCTGGCGGGCCGCGGACCAGCTCGGCGTCTCCTTCGCCGTGCTCGACGTGCGCTTTCGGAACCAGGCGCCGCCGTCGCTGCGCGCGATGGCCAAGCAGCGCCGCCGGTGGATCTCGGGGACGCGCGCCGACGGCGGCCTGCTCCCACTCAGGTACCGACCGGTGTATTACACGCGGGTCATCGCGTGGTCGCTCTCCCCGCTGGTGCCGCTCCTCGTCTTCGCGTCACTCGTCTTCCCCGGCACCGCGCCCGGCATGGAGTGGTACCGCACTGCGTCACTGGCGCTTTTCGGGATCCTGTTCGTCTACACGCTCGTCGGCGCGGCCGCGTACGACAAGCATCCCCTCACGTGGCCGATCTACCTCCTCTTGACGCCGCTCGCCTTCCTCACGCACTCGGCCGGCGCGCTGTGGGGACTCGTCTCGCCGGTGACGACGTTCGAGGTGACCGAGAAGGTGACGCCGGACGCGGTCGAGCGGGTTCACGAGTCGATGGAACCGGGGACGGTCACCGACCACGACGGCTCCGAACGACTGGTCCGAGAGTCCGACGAGGAGCTCACGTTCGACGTGTTCAACGACTGACACGTGGTTAGAGCGATTTTCGTCGATACGTAGTTGCCTCCGCAGAGAAAACGTCCAAAATCTCAGTTGCTCGTTTATAAATAGCCACTACTAGATCGACGGCCGACACCTCCAAAGTCCTAGCCGTGAGGCGGGCGTACGTTCGCTGCGCTCCTCACTCGGTCGCTGACTTCGTTCGCTCCCTCGCTACGGTGCTTGCGTCGCCTGCGCCCGCCTCACGGCTGGGGCTTTGAGTTCCACCCGGCCGCCCCGCACCGAAGCCTCGCGCATCCCCAGCCTCGTCAGTCGCCTCCGCTTCGCTCCGGCGACTGACTCCCTCGCACGCGCTCCTCACGCCCTTCGGGCGTTCGGAGGCGCGCGCCGCCGCACCGCAGATCCGTTTATAAGTACTCGCCCAGCAGCGGCTCCACGCGCTCCGTCGTCTCCTCCGGGATCGCCTCGGTCGGCGTGTTGACAGTGCCTTCGAGCGCGGTGTGCGCCTCGCACTCTAGGTCCTCGGGGAGCGTCCGCACCGCCTCCTCGACGGCGGCCTTGATCGCTTTCTGATTCTTCTCGGCGTTTTCGAGCACCTCTTCGAGCGTCACCTCGCTGTCCGCTTTCCAGACGTCGTAGTCGGTGACGCCGGCGATCGTCGCGTACGCGATCTCGGCCTCCCGGGCCAGCTTCGCCTCCGGGATCGCGGTCATGCCGACGAGGTCCCACCCCTGCGACTTGTAGAACTCCGACTCCGCGCGCGTCGAGTACTGCGGCCCCTCGATGCAGACGTAGGTGCCGCCCTTCACCACGCCGGTATCCTCGGGCGCGGCCGACTCCGCGGCCTCGGTGAGGTGGTCGACGAGCTCCGGACTGTACGGGTCCGCGAACGGCTGGTGGACGACGACGCCGTCGCCGTAGAAGGAGAGGTCGCGGTGTTTCGTCCGGTCGTAGATCTGGTCCGGGACGACGAGCGTCCCCGGCTCCAGCTCCTCTCTCAGGCTCCCGACCGCGTTGGACGCGAAGACGTGCGTGACGCCGGCCTGCTTCAGCGCGTACATGTTGGCGCGGTACGGGAGGTCGGTCGGCGAGACGCCGTGGTTCGAGCCGTGACGCGGGAGGAACGCGACCTCGCGGCCCGTGTCGCCGAACTCGCCGATCGTCACCGCGTCGCTCGGCTCGCCGTACGGCGTGTCGAACTCGACCTCGCGCACGTCGTCGAGCGGGAGCGCCTCGTAGATGCCGCTGCCGCCGATGAATCCGATGGTGCCCATACCCTGAGTGCGCCCGCTCGCTACTTATATGACGTGAACCCGTCCGACGCCGGCCCGTCGACGCGGCTCACAGCAGCCAGCGCACCGCCGCGAGCGCGACCGCGCTCACGGCGAGCAGGTGGACCAGCACCGCGCCCACGGGCGCGGCGCCCACCGCGCGCATGTCGCCGATCCGGATCGAGAGCCCGAGGCCGACGAACGCCAGCGCGAACAGCGCGTCCGAGACGCGCCCGATCGACGCCAGCGCGGCCGGCGAGAGCAGCCCGCTGTTTGCGACCGCCGCGACGATCAGGAAGCCGAGCAGGAACTTCGGGAACTCCGCCCACAGCCGCCGCACGCCCGGATCGGCCGCGGAGCGCGCCGTGTACGCGACCGAGTACGCGACCGCGACCCCGCCCAGCAGCGAGTTCCGCGCCAGCTTCGTCACCGTCGCCCATTGGCCCGCCTCGGGGGAGTAGGCGAACCCCGCGGCCGCGACGGGGCCGGTCGAGAACATGCTCACGCCCGCCCAGACGCCGAACTGTCGGCCCGTGAGGCCGAGCCACTCGCCCGCCAGCGGGAACGCGACGAGGGTCGCGGCGTCGAACAGCAGGATCGTCGCGGCCGCGAAGGTGATCGCGGCGCCGCGCGCGTCCAGCACCCTCCCGATCGCGACGACCGCGGAGACGCCGCAGACGCTCGCTCCCGCGGCCAGGAGCGACGAGGTGGGCGACCCGATCCGGAAGAGGCCGCGCGCGACGGCCTCGGCGAACAGGAGCCCGCCGGCGACGACCGCCACCACGAGGCCGAGGACCCGCGGGCCGGCGGCCAGGAACTCCTCGACCGCGACCGCGGCGCCGAGCAGCACGATCCCGGTCTCCAGGAACAGCTTGTCGACGCCGACCCCCGGCTCCGCGACCGCGGGGATCCCGACGGTGTTCCCGACCCCGACGCCGAGCGCGACGGCGACGACGAGCGGCTGGAGGCCGGGCACCGCGTCCGCGACGAGCGTCGCCGCGACCGCGCCCCCCGCGAGCAGCGCGAGGCCGGGCAGGTACGCCCGGACCGCCTCGACGACCCCCGTCACAGCGCCTGGCCGACGAGGTGCGCGGCGACGATCCCGAGCCCCAGCGCGAGCGCCTGCCAGCCGCGGTCGAGCGCGGTCCAGCGGTCGACGAGCGAGGGGCCGGCCGCGCCGGCGTCGCCCGCTCCCGCGTCCGTCCCGTCGGCGGCGTCCGATACCATACCCGTGGCTCGGCGCGCTCGCATTTATGCCGTGTGACTCGGGGCGTTCTCCGAGGGTGGGACCCGGACGGCCGTCGCTCGACCGGCGACCGAAAGAGGCACGGCGCGGGAGGGTGTGGTGACCACAATCGATGCCCACCACGCAGATCAAAGACTCCGTCCACGGCTACATCGAGCTGCCGGACGCGCTCGTCGAGGGCGTCGTCGACACGCGACCGTTCCAGCGGCTGCGGTACGTCCGCCAGCTCTCTGCGACCCACTTGGTGTACCCGGGCGCGAACCACACCCGGTTCGAGCACTCGCTCGGCGTCTACCACCTCGGACGGACCGTCTTCGAGAACCTCCGCCGCCAGTCATACTTCACCCGCGACGCGGCCGTCGAGGAGCTAGAGGAGATACAGCGGACACTGTCGTGCGCCTGCCTGCTCCACGACGTGGGGCACCCGCCGTTCTCGCACCTCTCCGAGGGGTTCCTCGACGAGGGCGTCCTCCGGGAGCGCGTCGCGGAGACCGGCCTCGTCGACGCCTTCGACCGGGCCGGCGTCGGCGGCGCGCCGCTCCGCTCGGCGAACCCCCACGAGCTGCTCGGCTGCGTGGTTATCGTCGAGGAGTACGGCGACGCCCTCCGCGCGTTCGACGTGGACCCATTCGAGGTGTGCGCGTACGTCCTCGGGTACAGCCTCGCGTACGAGCGGGGCGAGCCGTGGCAGTACGGGGTCGGCGCGCAGCTGCTCCACTCCCCCGTCGACGTGGACCGGCTGGACTACATCACTCGCGACAACGAGATGACCGGCGCGGGCGTGTTGAGCTTCGACGTCGAGCGCATGGTCGACGCCTACACCGCCCACCCGGAAGCGGGCCTCGCCCTCTCGGAGAAGGCGCTGTCGACCATCGGCAACTACCTCGAAGGCCGGATCGCGCTGTACATGTGGGTCACCCAGCACCACAAGTCGGTGTACGCGAACCGGCTGCTCCAGGCGATGCTCGGCGAGTACGAGCGCGTCACCGGCGAGAGCCCCGTGACGGTGGACGGCATCATCGACCGCGAACTCGACGACAACGCGGTGCTCGAACGGCTCCGGGTCGCGGCCCGCGAGCACCCCGACTCGACGCTCGCGTCGATGTACGACCGCTTCCGCGGGCGGCGCTTCCCCGCCACCTACTGGAAACACCGGATCGCGCTCGCCGACCGGATCGGCGGCGACATCGGCGACGACCTCCCGGTGGACGGCGACCCGCTCGACGAGTTCACCGCGTGGCTCACGGCCGGCGACGACCGCTTGGAGCGGCTCCTCGCCGACGCCCTCGACGTGCCGGTCCACGAGGTGTGGATCGACCGCTCGTACGTCCCCGCATACGACCCCGACGAGCTGGAGGACATCCCCATCGCGTACGGCGGCACGACGCGGTCGGTCGCCGACTGGGGGCTCTACGGCGACCGAGCGTTCGACGTGCCGATCCCCTTCGTCTTCGTCCCCGACGGGACGAAGCGGCGGGCGATCCGCGTGCTCCGAGAGGCGTTCGAGCGGGAGGTCGCGGCGGACGAGGCGGCGTGAGTCGGCGTTCGATCGTTCGGAGAAAGGTTCGGATCGGGGGCCGGTCGGATCAG
This sequence comes from Halorubrum sp. ARQ200, assembly GCF_005435115.1. Lineage (NCBI taxonomy): Archaea > Methanobacteriati > Methanobacteriota > Halobacteria > Halobacteriales > Haloferacaceae > Halorubrum > Halorubrum sp. ARQ200. The sequence goes on from NZ_SGTZ01000004.1 coordinate 22,323, forward strand.
TCGTCGGCTTCGGCGGGAACGGGGCCCTCGGCGTCGTCGGCCTCGGCGTCGGACTCCCCGTCGGCCCGCGGGAAGTTCTCGATGGTCGCGTCGCGGAAGGCGGCCTCGTCGAACTCGTAGTCGCCCTCGAAGAAGCCGAGGACGGTCTCGACGTCGGTCATCGCGTTCTTCAGCGCGGTCGACGCGCCCGGGGAGGGCGTGATGTTGAACAGGATGCCGTCCTCGACGATCTTCGCTTCGCCCATGTCCAGTTCCCTGCTCTCGGTGTCGACGATCTGGGGGCGCACGCCGCCGTACCCCTTCGCGCGGTCGATGTCGTCGACGTCGACGCTCGGCACGACCTTCCGGACGTTCGGCAGGAACGCGCGCTTCCCGACGCCGGGGAGGTCGTACACGAGGTTGCGGACGACGTACGGGAAGAGGATCCTGTCCGAGAGGATGTTGACGTAGCTCAGCACGGAGTCGGGGTTGAACCCGAACACGTCGACGAAGTCGCTCACCGTCGAGAGGTGGCCGCGCTCCAAGGCGGGCACGAGCTTCGCCGTCGGGCCGAACCGGGTGACGCTCCCGTCGTGGACGTCGGCGTCGCCGTGGACCGCCGCGAACGGGAGCTTCTTCATTTGGAGCGTGTACACCTTCCCGTTCAGCAGGTCGTCGGCGAGGAAGAAGCTCCCCGCGACGGGCAAAAGCGACATCCCCTCGCCGTACCCCATCTCCTTGGCGAACTGGAGGCTGTGCGAGCCGGCGGCGACGACGACCGCCTCGGCGTCGAACGCGCCGTCGTCGGTGTCGACGCGGAAGCCGTCGCCCCGCTCGTCGACGCCGGTCACGGTCGTCCCGAGGTGGACGGAGACGGCGTCCTCCTCGCGGGCGGCCTCGACGAACGACTCGGCGACCGCGCCGTAGTCGACGACGTAGCCGTCGGGCGTCTGGAGCGCCTTCAGCTCGATGCCGGGGTCGCGCCCCTCGACGACCTTCGGCTCCAGCTCGGCGATCTCCTCGCGGCCGATCTCGCGGAGCTTCGGGAACAGGTCGCCGAACCCCTCCTCGCGGTAGCGCTCCTCCAGCTTGGCGACCTCCTCGTCGCCCACGCCGAGGACCATCTTGCTCCGCTTGCTGTGCATCTCGCGGTCGGGGTCCGCCCCTTCGAGGTACCCCGCGAGCAGCTCGGCGCCCTCCTTGACCTCCTCGGCCTTCTCCAGGGTGTAGTTCGTCTCGATGTCCCCGAAGTGGAGGGTCTGGGAGTTGTTCGTCCGGTGTGAGTTGATCGCCGCGATCTCCCGTTCCTTCTCGATCAGCGTGACGTCCTCGACGTCGGTGAACTTCGCCACCGTGTACAGAAGCGACGCCCCGCTTATCCCGCCGCCGACGATTACGAGATCGGTGTCAGACATGCGTGGTGAAAGCTCACCTTGCGAGACGCCCTCCCCCGTTAACCCTTTTACCATCCTCGCGCGAAATCGCGGGGTAGAGCCCCTACGAACGTCTATCTCGAAAACGACGATCGTCGAACAGCTGTCGGCGCCGCGGTTCGGGCCCCTCCCGAGTTACCCGTCGCGCGCGGCGCGGTACCGCTCGCGGACCGCCGCGAACAGTTCCCTCCCGGCCTCGGTCCGGAGCCGCGGCTCGGCCGTCGCGAAGAACTCGTCGAGACCGTCGTACTCGCGGAACGCGTCGGGCTCGCCCCGCTCCGGGTCGTACCGGTCGTCCCGCTCGTACAGCAGGGCCTGGAGACAGACATCGAGCAGGTCGCACTCCTTGACGAGGACCGCTTCCGGCGACTCGCGGGCCTCGTACGCCTCCCAGGCGTCGGCAACGCGTTCGGGGAGCGGGCCGGCGAGGTCCGACATCGCCTCGCGCTCCGCCGCCGCCTTCGCCCCGCGGTCGACCGCGTCCGCGGTCGAGTCGGCCCGGGTCGCCACGTCGCCCGTCTCCGCCTCCGCGACGTCGTGGACGACGGCGAGCCGGAGCGCGCGGTCGAGGTCGACGCCCGGGAGGTCCTCGCGAAACCGATCGCCGAGGGTCACGACGAGGTAGGCGACCCCCCACGAGTGGGCGGCGACCGACTCGGGCGCGTCGACCCCGCGGAGCTGCCAGCCCGTGCGCCGCTCGTCTTTCAGGTCGTAGGCGGCGAGGACGGCGTCGAACGCCCGTTCAGCGTCCGCGTCGCGCTGTTCGTCGGCCATCGCTCCGGGCCGCTACTCGGCGAGCGCCCAGCTGTCGTCGCCGACGGGCTCGGCCACGTCCCGGCGGACCATCTCGTCGATGACCTCGTCGAGGCGGTCGGGCTGGGCGACCTCCATCTCGATCCGGCCGATGCCGTGGTACTCCTCCAAGTAGTGACGCAGGTCCTCCCGCGAGAACGCCGACTCGTCGGCGCGCTCCATCGCGCCCTCGGTGAGGTCGATCATGTCTTCGAGGAAGTTCCACGGGTAGACGACCCACGTCCACTGTTCGAGCCGCTCGCCCACGAAGTCGGGCTGGAACTCGGAGGTGCCCAGGAGCTGGAGCGTCGCGGTGCGGATCTCGGCCGCGTTCCGGTCGTCGACGTACTCCTCGGCGCGGCGGATCGAGCCGCCCGTGTCGGCGATGTCGTCGATGATGAGGACGTTCTTCCCCTCGACGCTCCCTTCCGGCATCGGGTAACGGATCTGGGGCTCGCCGCTCTTCTCGGCGGTGCCCACGTAGTGTTCCATCTTGAGGCTCGTGAGGTCGTTGAGCCCGAGGAAGTCGCAGACGCAGCGGCCCGCGAACCAGCCGCCGCGGGCCAGCGCGACCACCATGTCCGGCTCGAAGTCGGCCCGCTTCACCGCGTCGGAGACGTTGCGGCAGAGCCCGTAGATGTACTCCCAGTTGGTGAGCGTGCAGTCGAAGTCGTCCGGGAGGTCGCTCATACGACCGTACCTGCCACCCGCGCGCTGATAAGGGTTTAGCTCCGGTGTCGCGGGCCTCACCGCAGCGCCGAGATCAGCGCGATACCGCCGGCCAAAAGCAGCGCGAGCGCGGCCACGGGCTGGCCGCCGCCGACCGCGAGGGAGACGCCGTAGACGAGCCCGGCCGCGAGCGCGCCGACGAGCAGGCTCAGCCCCGCGTGGACCGCGACGTTGCGCCGGACCCGCGCGCCCCGGCCGACCTGTTCGCCGAGGCCGACGCCGTGGTCGGCCACGTCCCACGCGACCGCCAGCCCGACGGCGGCGACGAGCAGCGGCTCGGCGGTCGCGCCGCGGTACCCGGCGACCGCGAGCCCGACCACGCCGACGGCTGCGCCCCACGTGAGGACCCGCGTCGACCGCCGGAGCGAACCGCCGAGGAACCCGAGCGCGGCGACGCCGAGCAGCGCGCCGCCGACCGGACTCGCGACCAGCCCCGCGGTCGCGGCGACACCCGCGGCCGCGAGGCTCGCGACGACCGCGACCGTCGGCGACCGCGCGTCCGTCTCGTGGAAGTCGCCGTGCGCGTCGTCACCGGTCGGTCGGACCGCCGAACCGTCGCCGCTCATCGCGACCACCGCCTCGTCGCGGCCGCGACGGCGACCGGGAAGGAGTCGTCGCCCCACTCCACCGCGCGGATCCCTCCCGACCGGAGCGACCGCAGCCGCTGGCGCCGCTCGAAGGTCGTCAGCCGCTGGCCGACCGTTCCGGTCGCGGTGGGGTCCGGCGAGAGGACCGTCACGAGGTGCCCGTGCGCGTCGATCCGGCGGGCGAGCGTCGCCGCGGTGTCGTCGACGAGCGGCGTGAAGAACAGCACCTGCGCGTCGGCCGGGAGCCGCCGCCGGAACCGCCGGAGCCACAGCGACCGGTAGAACCGCTCGTCGCTCGGCGTCGGCGCCAGCGCCGGGGCGGTCGCCAGCGTCTCCCGCCCGCGAGCGGCGTGGACGGTCCCGCTGCCGGGCGGGAGCCAGCAGTCCATCGGCGACAGCGCCGCGATGCCGACCCGGTCGCCGCCGTCGAGGAGCGCCGAGAACGCCTGGCCGGCGGCCGCGACGCTCGCCTCCACCGCGGTCTCGGCGTCGGGGTCGGACGCGGCGTACGCGGACTCGCGGGCGTCGACGAGCAGCACGACGGTGGCCGAGCGCTCCTCGCGCAGTTCGACGGTCGACAGCTCGCCCGTCCGCGCCCGGCGGTTCCAGTCGATCCGCTTGAGCGGGTCGCCCCGGCGGTACTCCCGGGTCGCGTGGAACTCGACGCCGGCGCCGCCCACGTCGGTCGGGACCCGCCCGTGGTGGACGGTCGTCAGCCCGCGGAGGGGGAGGTCCCCGCCGGCGGCCAGTTCGGGGGTACAGGCGATTGCGGTCGGCGCGTCGAGGGCCGTCGCTCGCTCGCGGGCGCCCGCGGCGTCGCGCGTGACCGCGGTCATCGGCTCCCACTCGTGGTCGCCCCGGGCCGCGCGCACCGTGTACTCGAACGTCACCGCGGCCCCGGGCCGCAGCGCCGTGGCGACCCGCGCGGGGCCCTCGGCGACGGCCAGCCCCGGCGGGACGCCGTCGACGAGGCGGAGGTCCGGGAGCGGCGCCTCCCCGAGGTTCTCCGCGCGGACCGTCACGCGCACCTCGTCGCCGGGCGCCGGGGCCTCGTCGCTCACCGTCCGGGTGACCGCGAGCGTCGGCGTCGGGGCCTCCCCGGCCCGGGCGTACACGGCGTAGCCGACCCCGACCGCGCCGGCGAGCACCAGCGACGACTGGCGGACGAGCACGCCCAGGCCGACGAGGGCCAGCGCCGCCCCGGCGATCCCCAGCCAGCGGTCGGTCGCGACCTCGCGCCGGCGCTCGCGGTCGGTCGGCGCCGCGGCCGGCCGTCCGGCCGCCGCGGAAGCGTCTCCGATCGCCTCGCCAGTTTCTTCGGCCGCCTCGTCTTCGGACTTTGGCGCGTCGGACCCCGACTCGTCGACACGGTCGGCCGTCGGCCCGGGTCGGTCGTCCCGTTCCGGACCGCTCGTCTCGCTCCCGCCGCTCGCGGCCGCGTCCGAGCCGGCCGCCACCTCGGCGCCTCGCGGGTCGCTCACCCCGCACCCCCCTCGATCCGTTCGATCTCGTCGACCGCGGCCCGGAGCCCGTACCAGTAGTTCGAACGCCCCCGGATCCCGGCCGACAGGCGGACGCGGACCGGGTACCCGCTCCGGGTGTCGAAGAAGGCGGCCGCGGTGGGGTCGTCCGTCCACGTCCCGTCGTCGACGGCCGCCGCCGCGGCCTCTGGCGGGCAGTTCCGGTCGCGGGCCACGGCGTCGACCGCGACCTCCCGGATCCGGTCGCGGAGGTCCCGCCGGTCCCGGTAGCCCCCCGGCGCCGGGCTGACGACCCGCGCGATCCGCTCGTCGAGGTCCGTCCCGGGCACCGCGGCGGGCGCGCGCCGCTCCGGTTCGCCGGGGTCGGTCAGCAGCCGCCGCCGGTCGCGGCGCGCGTTCGCGTACCGCACTCCCTGGACCACGCCGAGGACGCCGAGCAGCGTCACCACGGCCGAGGTGGGGGAGATGGCCGCCGCGACGCCGCGGTCGAGCGCCGCGAGGACGCCGACGGCGACCGCCGCCACCCCGACGATCGCGAGCGGTCGCACTACGGCTCACCCCCGTCGGGTCCGGCGGCCGCGGTCGCGGACCGGTCGCGCGTCACGAGTCGCCCCCGTGTCGCTCCTCGATCCGGCGCAGCGCCTCGACGGCGCGGCGCTCGCGGTCGTCTGTCGCGTCCTCGCCGCCGTACCGCACGCGCTCGAACACCTCGGTGAGCGCGGTCACCGGCTCCTCGTCGACGCCGGCGTCGACCGCGGCGGTCGCGAACTCGGCGGGCGTCGAGGAGGCGGGCCGGTCGACGTCGAGCACGTCCGTCATGTCCCGCCACGCGCGGTACACCTCGTTGTCCGCGTCCGACGACTCGATCCGGTCGGCGGCCTCGCCGGCGGTCCGACCGATCGCGTCGAGGTCCGGCGGCTCCTCGGCCGGATCCTCGGCCCGCGCGGCCGCGTCCCCGTCCGCCTCGTCGTCGCCGCCGGCGAGGAGCAGCGCGGCGACGCTGGCGATCACCGCGACCACCACGACGAGCGCGAACAGGATCTGCGGCGCCGACGCCGCGCCCTCGCCGCTGCCGACGCCTGCGCCGCCGACGGCGCCGGCCGGTAGGATGCTCGTCCCGTTGCCGCCGAGGCCGAGCGAGACGGTGACGCTCTCCGCGACCGAGCGGCACGTCGACAGCACCCAGAAGAGGACGCCGACGGGGGCGCCAATCACGCTCGCGACGGCGACGCTCGCGAACGGCGACGCGGTGTCGCGGTAGGTGATCGCGGCGAGCAGCGCCAGTCCGACGAGCAGCGCCAACACGGCCGGCGGCTCCCGCAGCGACGGGAAACAGAGCCCCGACGCGGAGAACTCGCCGGCCTCGCCCGACGAGGAGAGCACGCCTGGGTCGCCGGTGTCCGATCCGACGCTCGGGGCCTCGCCGCCGCCTCCGCCGAAGCCGCCGCTACCCGTGTCGACGGCGGTGTTCAGCGTCGCGGCAGCGACGCCGAGCGCGACGAGGGCGAGGAGGGCGACCGCGACCGCGACGAGGGCGTCCCGCTTCACGTCCCCGAATACGCCGGCCGCCGGGAATAGCTTACGGCGTCGGCCACCCGGGCTGTGGCTCACCGCTTCGGGCTGGCCTCATCGGCCGGGCTGGCCTCATCGGCCGGGCTGGCGTCACCGGCGCCTCCGTGCGGGCGGCTCGGTCGACCGTCGGACCGCTCCCTTACGCGTCCTCGCTCCCGTCGACGAGGTCGTCGAGCGGCGTCGTCGGGAACAGCGCGTCCACGTCGGGCTCGGGGTCGACCAGGCGGTACGCGGTCCCGTCGCGCTCGACGACGCCGGCGGCCGCCAGGTGATCGAGGTGCGAGAACGCCTCGCCGGGGCCGTGGAGCACGTGGATGTCCTCCAGCGAGCCGAACAGCGCCGCCGACACCTCCCACGCGGTCGCGGGGCCCGACTCGTCGAGCACGTCGATCACCCGGCGGGTCCGGTGGCGGTGGTGGTCGAGGATCGTCGCCGCGCGGCGCCCCGGCTCGTCGATCCGCCAGCGATGACCGGGGTGGGCGGCGTCGAAGTCGCGCGCGACGAGCCGCGCGAGGCTCTCGGCGTAGGCGGCGAGCGCCCCCTCGACGCGCACGTCCGCGCCGCCGACGTTCGGTGTGTACTTCGGGAGCAGCGCGTCCCCGGTGAACACCTCCTCCGTCGCGTCGTCTCCCGCCACGGGCTCGTGGTCGGGGACGGTCCGGGGGTCGAACGCGAACCCGGAGAGGCCCGCGGTGTGGCCCGGCAGGTGGAGGACTTCGAGCTCGACGCCGCCGGCCTCGATCACGTCGCCGTCGCCGAACGTCGTCACGTCCGCGGGGTCGCCGGAGAGGTCCGCGCTGACCGCGTCGAAGAACCCCGTCAGGCGCTCGCGGTCGGCCGCGGGCATCCCCCAGCGCTCGAACGTCTCGCGCTGGAGGTCGCGGTCGGCGAACAGCGGCGTCTCGGCCCCGTCGACGAGGCCGGCGTCCGCCTCGTGGACGTACACGTCGGCGCCGCCCGCGGCCTGGACCTCGCCCGCGAGCCCCGCGTGGTCCGGGTGCCAGTGGGTGAGCACGACCGCGTCCACGTCGGCGAACGAGCGGCCGTGCTCGGCGAGGCCGTCAACCAACTCCCCGCGCACGCCCGGGAGCGCGACGCCGGTGTCGACGAGCGCCGTCGTCTCGCCGTCGAGCAGGTACACGTCGTTTTCGCCCTCGAAGACGGTGTTGCCGAGCTGGATCCGTTTCACACGACTCCGTCGGCTGCCGGGCATTTCACGGTTTCTACCGCGGCGCGACCGACCGCCGCTCGCCGCCCTCCCGTCCGTCCGCGGACGCGACCGTTGGGGCTTTGCTTCTCCCGCCCGTTCCGGTGATATGGAGTATCAACCGGGCGTGTGTAACATCGGACCGACCCAACAGCGACGGCGGCTGCTCCTCGGCGTCGGGTCGCTGCTGGCCGCGGCGGCGTACGTCGCGGCGGTCGTCTCGCTCGCGTGGCCGCGGTGGGCGCTGATCGCCGCCGTGGTCCCGTTGTACGGCGCCGCGATGGGCGCGTTACAGTACCGCGAGCGCTTCTGTATCGGCTTCGCGGGGATGGGCGTCTTCGACGTGGGCGACGGGGCGAACGAGATTCAGAACGAGGAGGCGCTCGCCGCCGACCGCAAGAAGGCGGTCCGCCTCAACGCGAAGGCGATGGCGCTCGGCGCGGCCGGAACGGTGGTCGTCTTCGCCGCGGTGACCGTCTTTCTATAGATAGCCGTACCGTTACGGACCGTTCGTTTATTACTGATTGCGAGCGGGTCGGCGGCGAACACCGCCAAAGATCCAGGCGCACGGCTGCCCCTTTGAGTCTCCCCCGACCGCACAGCCCCGCGCCTCACACCTCCCCGGCCTCGCGGTTCGCTCGGGGCTCCCTGCGGTCGCCCTCCCTCACCGCGTCCAGCGAGAATCGGAGATTCTCTGGCAGCCGGCGCGTCGCGCCGGCGACCTCGCGCGCGCCGCCTCGCGGCCTCCGCTTCGCTCCGGCCGCTCGCAGGCATGCGCCGCCGCACAGCACCGCAATTTGTGTGGGATCTCGGTAGAGTATCAACACGAACGTGCGTATAGAAAAGCATTAGACCCGGCTTGGTGACCACGTAAGTGAATGAGTCTGTCCGATGCGGACCACGAGCTCGTGACCGCGGAGCTCGGTCGGGAGCCGACGGCGGCCGAGGCCGCGTTGTTCGAGAACCTCTGGAGCGAGCACTGCGCGTACCGCTCCTCGCGGCCCCTGCTGTCGGCGTTCGACAGCGAGGGCGACCAGGTCGTGGTCGGCCCCGGCGACGACGCCGCGGTCCTCGCGCTGCCCGAGCCCGACGCGGCCGACGCCCCCGCGGCCGAGCGCGCCGCCGACGACTACGGCGACACTTACGTCACGTTCGGCGTCGAGAGCCACAACCACCCCTCCTTCGTCGACCCGTTCGACGGCGCGGCGACGGGCGTCGGCGGCATCGTCCGCGACACGATGAGCATGGGCGCGTACCCGGTCGGCCTCCTCGACTCGCTGTACTTCGGCGGCTTCGACCGCGAGCGCTCGCGGTACCTCTTCGAGGGCGTCGTCGAGGGCATCTCCCACTACGGCAACTGTATCGGCGTCCCCACGGTCGGCGGCAGCGTCGCCTTCCACGGCGGCTACGAGGGGAACCCCCTCGTCAACGTCGCCTGCGTCGGGCTGACGAACGAGGAGCGACTCGTCACGGCCACCGCGCAGGAGCCGGGCAACAAGCTGGTCCTCGTCGGCAACGGCACCGGCCGCGACGGGCTCGGCGGCGCCTCCTTCGCGAGCGAGGACCTCGCCGAGGACGCGGAGACCGAGGACCGCCCCGCGGTCCAGGTCGGCGACCCCTACGCCGAGAAGCGGCTGATCGAGTGCAACGAGGCGCTGCTCGACGAGGACCTCGTCCGCTCGGCCCGCGACCTCGGGGCGGCCGGGCTCGGCGGCGCCTCCTCCGAGCTCGTCGCGAAGGGCGGCCTCGGCGCCCGCATCGAGCTCGACCGGGTCCACCAGCGCGAGCCGAACATGAACGCCACCGAGATCCTGCTCGCCGAGAGCCAGGAGCGGATGTGCTACGAGGTCGCGCCCGCGGACGTCGACCGCGTCGCCGCGCTCGCCGAGCGGTTCGACCTCGGCTGCTCCGTCATCGGCGAGGTGACCGAGGGGAACTACGTCTGCGAGTTCGCGGGCGACGCGGACGGCGACGGGGAGCCGGAGGTCGTCGTCGACGCGCCGGCCGAGTTCCTCGCCGACGGCGCGCCGATGAACGACCTGCCGAGCGAGCCGCCGAGCGAGCCCGAGCGCGACCTCCCGGACGACGCGCCGCCGCTCGACGAGGCGGTCGCCGCCGTCCTCTCGGCCCCCTCGACCGCGAGCAAGCGCTGGGTGTACCGCCAGTACGACCACGAGGTCGGCACGCGAACCGCCCTGAAGCCCGGCGACGACGCCGCGCTGCTCGCGATCCGGGAGACGGAAGCGGAGGACGGGGCCGACGGCGGCGCGGATGAGTCCGCCGACGGCGTCGGCCTCGCGCTCGCCTCCGGCGCGAACCCGAAGTGGACCGCGGCCGCGCCGTACGAGGGCGCCCGCGCCGTCGCCCTGGAAAACGCGACGAACCTCGCCGCGACCGGCGCGGTCCCGCTCGCCGCGGTCGACTGCCTCAACGGCGGTAATCCGGAGAAGCCGGACGTGTACGGCGCGTTCGAGGGGATCGTTGACGGGCTCGCCGACGCCTGCGCCGCGCTCGACGCCCCGGTCGTCGGCGGGAACGTCTCGCTGTACAACGACAGCGTCGAGGGCCCGATCCCGCCGACCCCGACGCTCGCGGTGCTGGGGACGACGCGCGGCTACGACGCGCCGCCGGCCGCGCTCGACGCCGGCCGCGCGGCCGACTCCGAGCTGCTGCTCGTCGGTGCCGCCGGCGACGCGCTCGGCGGCTCCGAGTACCTCGCGCACGCCGGCGGCAGCGACCGGTTCCCGGCGCTGCCAGACGACTCCGGCGGCGCCGATGACCTCGCCGGCCTCGTCGCGTCGCTGGCGGCGGCCGCCCGCCACGAGTCGACGCTCGCGGCCCACGACGTGAGCGAGGGCGGGCTCGCGGTCGCGCTCGCCGAGCTGGTGACCGACGACGCCGGCGTCGACGCGACCCTCCCCGACCGCGTCGCGGCCTTCGACGAGACGCCCGGCCGCCTCCTCGTCCAGACCACCGACCCCGAGGGCGTCGCGGCCGAGGCCGGCGACCTCCCGGTCTTCCGGCTCGGCGAGGTGACGACGGACGGGACGCTCTCGCTTTCGGTCGGCGACGAGTCGGTCGCGCTCTCCGCCGACGCGATACGGGACCGCCGCGACGTGATCGACCGCGAACTGGCCTGAACCGCCGAGACGCGGCACGCGGGGGCTTCGACCGTCCGCGGTCCGTCCCCGCGACCGCCCGATTTCGACGCCGCGAGAGCGAGCGATACGCTTTTAGGCACTCCTAAAGTATGTGGCGGTAACCGCGGGACGCCGGTCGGCCCGGCGCCCGCCCCTCACCGATGGCATCCACGGAACCAGTCGGCACGACGCGCTCGGTCGAGTCGGACGACGCGACGAGCGAGCGACCCCGCGACGACTCGGACGACCGGCGGTCGGCCGGCGACGACGCCGACCACGTCCTGTCGCTGTCGGACGTGACGAAGGCGTTCGGCCCGGAGACCGCGGTCGAGGACGTCTCGCTCGACGTCCGGTCGGGCGAGCTGCTGACGTTCCTCGGGCCGTCCGGGTGCGGGAAGACGACGACGCTGCGCACCATCGCGGGGCTCGAAGAGCCCACGGAGGGCCACATCACGCTCGGCGACGAGGTCGTCGCCGGCGACGGGTCGTTCGTCCCGCCGGAGCGGCGCGACGTGGGCATCGTCTTCCAGAACTTCGCGCTCTTCCCCCACCTCACCGTCCGCGAGAACATCGCGTTCGGGCTGTCGGACGCCGACGCCGCCGAGAGCGAAGCGCGCGTCGACGAGCTCTTGGAACTGGTCGAAATGACCGACCACGGCGAGAAGACGCCGGACCAGCTCTCGGGCGGGCAGAAGCAGCGCGTGGCGCTGGCCCGCTCGCTGGCCCCCGAGCCCGAGGTGCTCCTCTTAGACGAGCCGTTCTCGAACCTCGACGTGCGCCTCCGGGTGGAGATGCGCGAGGAGGTGCGCCGCATCCTGAAGGAGGCGGGCGTCACCGCCGTCTCGGTCACCCACGACCAGGAGGAGGCGCTCTCCATCTCCGACCGCGTCGCCGTGATGAACGACGGGCAGATCGAGCAGGTCGGCCGCCCCGAGTCCGTCTTCGAGCGCCCCGAATCGAAGTTCGTCGCCTCCTTCCTCGGCCGGGCGTCGTTCCTCGAGGGCGAGCTCCGCGACGGGAAGGTCGACACCGGTATCGGCCGCTTCGACGCCGTCACGCTGGAGGGGTACGACACCGTCTACGACGGGGCGCCCGTCGACGTCTTGGTCCGCCCCGACGACCTCCGCGCGACGCCGGCGAGCCCCGAGCTCGCCGACGGCGTCGTCACCTCGCGGCAGTACGTCGGCCCCTCGTTCGTCTACCGCGTCGAGCTCGACTCCGGCGAGGCGGTCCACTGCCTCCACAACCACGTCGAGGAGTTCGACCTCGACGAGCCGGTCTCCCTAGAGCTCACCGCGGACCACCCGCTCGCCTGGTACCCGCGCTGAGCGCGCCGCCGCCGGCGATCTCGTGTCGGTAACTGTGCCCGAAGAGCGCCGGCGGCGCTCAGAAGGTGGCGAGGAACGGAACGGCGTACGCGATCAGCAGGCCGATCACGGTGACGGCCGCGCCGATACCGACCTCACGGGTCCCGAACTCCTGCATCGGAGCGGTCACGCGCGCGTCCGGGTCGGGCTCGTGTGAGTGGTCGTCCATGCCCGCGACTCCGGTCGGGGGATACATAAGCCCACCTGAAGCCGACGGCGTCGACCCGCCCGGAGCCGGGCGCACCCGCCGTCCCGGGCCGCCCCCCGTACGCGGTTTCTCGACGCGATATGTACCGCCCGTTCGGCCACGGAGGACGCTCTCGTGCCCCGATCAGCTCGGGAATATCGTCAGAAAAGAAACTTACATATGGTTCGTTGCGGGACGGCAATATACGGTCAACTGACACAACTATGACAACCGTCCTCACGCTAGCGTTCGTCGGCGTCATTCCGATCGCCGTCGCGTTCGTCCTGCTCGCCGGACTGCGGTGGTCGGCCGCCCGCGCGATGGGCGTCGGGTGGCTGCTCGCGGGCGGGATCGGACTGACGTACTGGGGCATGGAGCTCGACTGGCTGGTCGCGTCGGCCGTCTACGGCGCGCTCCAGGCGGTCGACATCATCCTCATCGTCTTCGGCGCCATCCTCCTGATGAACTACCTCGAGGGGAGCGGCGCCATCGCCACCATCCGCTGGTACTTCGGCCAGATCGAGGAGGACAGACGCATCCAGGTCCTGCTCATCGGCCTCGGCTTCATGACGATCATCGAGGGCGCGGCCGGGTTCGGCACCCCCGGCGCGCTCGCCGCGCCGCTTTTCATCGGGCTCGGCTTCCCGCCGCTTGCGGCCGCGGTGTTCGGCCTCTTCTTCAACGCGCCGAACCCGCCCTTCGGCGCGGCCGGGACCCCGGTCATCGGCGGCACCGGCGCCGTCATCGAGCCGGCGCTGTCGGGCTCGATGAGCGTCGGCGAGTTCCTCTCGATGGTCTCCGCGTGGTCCGGCGTCGTCACGGGGGTGACCTACGTGTTCTGGGGCCTGCTCGGCGTGTTCTTCCTGACGTACTGGTTCGGCGATGCCGACGGCGGGCGAAGCGTCGGCGGCGCCGTCCGCGACACGCTCCCCATCGCGCCGTTCGCGCTCCTGCTCGGCGCCGTCACGGGCGGGACGCAGCTGGCCATCGCGTGGGTCGTCGGCCCCGCGCTCCCCGACATCGCGGCCGGGTTCGTCGTCCTCGGCGTCGGGCTCCTGCTCGCGAACAACGACGTCCTCGTCCCCGACCGCGAGTGGGACTTCCCGAGCGACTCGCGGTGGAGCGACACCTGGCTCGGCGGGCTGGACCTCGACGAGATCTCCCGCGACCAGCCGAAAAAGGAGATGTCGGTGCTGCTCGCGTGGACGCCGTACCTGCTCGTCGCCCTCGCGCTCCTCGTCACGCGGTGGCCCGACCTCACCGTCGCCGGGACCGAGGTGCTCGCGTGGATCCAGAGCTTCTCCGTCAGCATCGACTCGATCCTCGGCACGGAGCTCGGCTACACGCTCCAGTACCTCTACCTCCCGGGGACGATGCCGTTCATCCCCATCGCCGTCCTCACGGGGCTCCTCCACAAGATGGACCTCGACGAGATGGGCGCCGCGTGGCGGCGCTCGGTCGAGCAGGTCGCGCCCGCCGCGCTCACGCTGATCATCGCGGTGTCGATGACGCAGGTGATGATCCAGTCGCAGACGAACACCGCGGGCCTCCTCGGCATGATGGAGGCGCTCAGCCGGGCGCTCGCCATCGGCGCGGGCGGCCTGCTCCCGCTGATATCGCCGTGGATCGGCGCCATCGGCTCGTTCATGACCGGGAGCAACACCTCCTCGAACATCCTCTTCAGCGTGCTCCAGTACAACGCCGCCGAGACGGTCGAGCTCTCGCGGACGGTCGTCGTCAGCCTCCAGAACGTCGGCGGCGGCCTCGGCAACATGGTCTCGGTGCTGAACGTCGCCGCGATCTGCGGCGTCGTCGGCATCACCGGTCGCGAGGGCGACCTGCTCCGCAAGGCCATCGTCCCGATGGCGCTGTTCGCGCTGTTCGCCGGGCTGTTCGGGATGCTCCTGAGCTACGTCCTCGTCCCCGGACTGTTCTGACCCGCGCCGGGTCGGTTCGGGGCCGATATTTTATATAAGCGCTGACGCAATACACACGTATGTCTGAAACGGGTACAAACGCCCCCGACGTCGACGACCCCGAGACGACGACGATCAACGTGCGCGTCACCGAGCGCCAGCTGGCGGAGATCGACGCGGCTTGGAAGGAGGAGGGCTACACGTCGCGGAGCGAGTTCCTCCGGCACGCGATCCGGGACGCGACTGAGCATCCGGGCGCGTCACGCGATATGCTGGCGAGCATCGCCGCCGAGGAGTACGCGATGCGAAAGGGTGACAGCGAGGCCGTCTCTCGCGACGAGGTCGTCGAGATGATCGATGACGAGGAGTGACGACTGGACGTGGGAGTTTCGACCGCCCGCCACGAGCGCGTTCGAGGGGCTCGACGCGCCGACGCAGCAGCGGATCGTCTCGAAGCTCGACGACATCGTGACCGAGGCGGGACCCGCCCGAATACGTCGAACCGCTCTCCGGTGTTCCACACGGGAAGATCCGTATCGGTGATTTTCGCCTCGGGGCCGACGCTGATTGCGACCGTGAGGTCGTGGTGATCTACGACATCGAGCATCGGTCGGGCGCGTATCGCCCGGGCGACGACTGAGCCTCGATTCGGACGGAACGACCGACTCACAGACACCTGAAGAGGGCTCGGCCGGAAGCGATGACGGCCCAGAGCGACCGCCGCGCTACGAGCAGGTGATCCGGTGGGCGGAGTGCATCAAGTCACAGCCGCCGGAAGTGTGGGGCCCGCAACAGAACGCGGTCGTAAACGGCCAGATCGAGAGCGCGCAGGCGGTCGACGTGAGCGCCGAGGAGAAACGGGCGATTCGGGAGTTCGCGAGGGTAGAGTTGCGCAGAACTGAACAGGACGCGGATGACTGATGATATGCTCTTTTTGTGCTCTGTTCGCCTCACTCGATACGGGATCCAGTATAAAATTCGCGAATAACTTCGACAGACACTCCCTTTCGTATGTGTGCTTACTGAGCTGTATGGTAATATATAAAATTGTATGCGAAAATCAAGCTATCGTAAATATTTGTTCGTTGTACACCGATAACTTAGCAAATCCTCGATGGATTTACTACTCTAGCTCGTCAGGGTTGGCCGCGTAGATGGTCACGTTATTAAGAATTGTCTCGTCAGTGCTGATACCGCGGGTATCAACAATCATAGCGAAGGACCAACTCTGACCGCTGCCGAATTCTATTCGGCCACCACTGTTCTTTCCAACTCTTCCATTAGTGTACCGTACTGCTGCATTATCTGATTCTGCATTTAATGAATCAGCACTAATCGTCGGCGGGTCAGATTGTCGTAGGGTCGCTTGCGAGTCATTCGTGTACCCATTCCGGACGAAGACGACGCGATCTGCATAAGGACCACTCGGCTCTCCCCATACATTTACTGAATCAGAAGAATTATTTTTTATTTTGAATAATTCATTAATACCAGTAACTGAATTAGAATTTATATTGTTAAAGCTGATCTCAAGCTCACCACCTACCCCATCATCATTCACGTACTCTCCGTCAATTCCCTCAAGTGCTAACTGAGCACTCGCGTCGCCGCTGGTGCTCACACTAAAGCTGCGTTCTGCTTGAGCGGATGAGAATGCTCCGGTACCCACCGCTGCTGCGCTACCTGATGCCAATGCCCCTGCGCCGATGATGAATTTGCGTCGTTGCATCGTTGGTCTCCCTCGTAACCGCACACGACCTGCCGGAGACACGAGACATCCCGTATCACCCTGGGTCGCTCTACTACTTTCATAGGGCGTATCCCATATCGTTATGAGCGACCGGAAGAACCACTGCTGAACCCTGAAACACGTTCACAGGCACTCTGCCACCGTTCAGGAACCTCCTTCAACCGCTCTTGCCCAGCCAGAACCGTCGTGTTAGCGCCCGCTTCGGCATCAACAGGTCTCTGAAACAGTGTCGAGCCGACATCGGGAGGAATGAGACCGGACGGGCACGACGCTCTTGCGCGTGGTACTCGAAGACGCCGCAGATCCGATCGAGCCTCAGTCGTCGACGAACTGCTCGTAGAAAGAAGCGTCCTCTAGCTTGACTGTCCCGTCCGTCGTCCCGCTGTAGTTGTCGCTGTTCCCGGACGCCGAAGTCTGCCCGCGGTCGAACACGCCGCTGATCCCCTTGACCTCGATCCCGACGATTCGTTTGCCGTTGTCGAGACTGTCGTCGAAGTCTTTCAGTTTGATCTTCTTGTCGGCTGAGACCTCGGCCTCGTCAGTCTTCTTGACTTCCCCACCGTCCTCATAGTAAGCGAATGCCGTGATTTCGGTGCTACTGTTGCCTCCAGCTGACGCGGTTCCCGGACTGTTGTCGCTCTGTTGCGTGTTGAGAACGACGCCTGAGCTCCCAGACCTGAACTCCACGCCAGAGACGGTAGCAGTCCCGCCGTCGTCGTCCGCTTCGATCCTGAGTTTGAACGCTCGCGTGTCCCCGAAAATACTCGCCGAGACACCCGTGTCCTCGGTACCGCGGACGCGGATCGTGATCTCGATATCGTACGGGCCTGGGTCTCCGTGTACGTCCGCCGTCACGTAGGCGTACTCTCCGGGACCGAACGCGTACTCGTCACGAACCGGCCCGCCGTCCTCGAAGGGCCCGCGACGGACCTCGCTGTCGCCCATCTGTTCGTACTCGTCGTCGGTCGACAGCTCGACCGCCAGGTCGCTGAATAGGTCCTTGTTGTCTGCGAAGTCGATACCCACGATACCGATCCCGGAATTTTCCGGGAACCGATTCGCGACTCTGAGGAGCGTGACTCGATCGCCGTCTTCGACGGTGATCGACTTCTTCTCTTTGTCGTCACTCTGCTCCTTGTCTTCCTTGACTTCCGGGAGAGCCTTGTACCCCACGTACGCGTTCTCGTCCTCGACGACGGACATCTCCACGGAGCGGTCGGCGCTCGCGCTGGAGAACGCGCCGGTCCCGGTACTCAGCGCCGCTGATCCGCCGCCGCCGAGCAGGAGGATGAGGTTGCGTCGTTTCATGATGTGCGTGGGTCCGACACTCGCTTACTGGTTGACAACACGTGTCGCACACTTAATGTTATGAGCTGTCGGAAGCGGGTATCGCACCGCCTGAACTCCCGTGACATTGGCTTGAACCCCGTTCTCGCCGCCGACCGCTGAACCACGCCGCGCGCGCTCCGATCCGACCGCCGGTCGCTCACTCGCGGTTCACTTCGGGCGGCTCCTCGCCGCGGCCGACCTCCATCTCCGCGGTGTAGTACTTGTGCGCCAGCGCCGAGAACGCGAACGCGACGACGATCGCCAGCGTCCACGCCATCTCGGGGAGGAGCGTGAACGGCCACACGCCGATCCACACCGCCGACACGAGCGCGGCGGCGACCCCCGAGAGCCCGAGGTAGTACTCGCTCCACGGGATCTCTCGCCCCTCGACGACGTCCAAGTACACGTCCACGTCCGTCAGCGCCGGCGTCGGCTCGACGACCCCGCGCGCCTTGTTGAAATCCACGACCCCCGCGTCGTCCATCTTCGGTAGGTGCGACTGCTGGAGGGCCGTGTACACGCGCTTTCGCTCGCTGCTGGATATCTCGGCGGTGTCGATCCCGTTTTCCCAGGCCGCGATCTGCTCCGCCATCTCGCCGATCTCGACGGCGTCGTCCGGCTCGCGTTTCAGCAGGTGGACCGCGAACCGCCGCCGCTGGTTGGCCAGTACGTCGAACAGGTCGTCCTCGGAGATCTCCGCCGCCGGCTCTGCCCCTCCCGTCTCGACCTGCTGTGCCGACGCCATTTACGTCAGACAAATATGAATACGCCAACATAAAACTACGGGTTGTGATAACTCGACAACGTTTATTCGCGTTCACGACTCTCAGCATTTATCCGCTCTAACTCCTGATTTCGGGAGATAGAAGGTCTGCTATAGCATTTCAAATGTTTAACACCGTCTGTCGGGCCCCGGCGGTGCGCTAAATTATCAGGGCTCGGATTCCTTCGACTGACGCTCGATACGGGATCACGCGCCGCTCTTCGCCCGCGCGATGACTCGTTGAGGAGCTTCAAGCACCGCATAACCAAGGGCGTCGGACGCCAACCTGCGATCAGACAGGTATGTCCACGGTCCGTCGAACGCTGATCCTCGCCGCTCTCGTCGCCGCCGCCGGAGGCCTCGCCTTCGCGACCGGGGCGGCGGTGGTCGACGGGCCGGCGGACACGTTCGCGGAGGAGCGCCTCGCGGTCCAGCCGGTCGCGGGACCCAACGGCGCCTACGCCTTCCTGAACGACGACGACGAGATAGTCGTCGACGTCTCGGGGTCGAACCCGAAGCTGCCGAGCGACTTCGAGGGCGTCAATCCGGGGACGCTCGCGTCGGCCGACGGCGTGTTCACGATCACCTACACGGCCGACGAGTACGCCCGGGTCTGGATCGAACACCCCGAGGAGAACGTCACCTTCGTCGCGGACGGCGAGTCGATCGAGGGCGCGTCGAACAACATCACGCTCGGCCCGGACGAGACCGTCGCCGTCGGCCTCGAGGTCGACGCGCGCGGCGCCGTCGCCGGCACGCAGCTGGGCGGCGACGACTTCGACATCCGCGCACAGGTCGCCGACCCCGAGTCCGTCGACTCGCCCGACACCGCGGGCGACGGGGACGAGGCGGACGGGGGCGACGGCGCCAGCACCACGGTCAGCAGCCCCGTCCCGACCCGGAGACAGTTCCAGGGCTCGGACTTCCCTCGGGGCGAGTGGGTCACCTTCGACGCGGGCGCGATGGAGATCGTCGGCGGCGACGTGACGCTCGACCGCGTCCGGATCGAGAGCGCGAACGGCCGCGACGTCGCGTTCGAGACCGTCGGGCGACCGGAGCCGTTCGCGTCGGCCGGACCGCTGAACGACTCTCGGGGGGCGGCGCCGGTCGGCTACTTCGAGTTCGACCACTCCTTCGCGGACGAGGACGTGTCCCGCGTCATGTTCTCGGTGAGCGTCGACCGCGACTACCTCAACGAGACGGGCGCTGACCCCGACGACGTCTCGCTGTACCGCCGGTCCGCGTCGGCGCCCGACGGCTGGAAGCGGCTGGAGACGGAGCGCGTCGACCCGGCCGTCCGTCGCCTGCTCGACCTGCCCGAGGACCGGGTTCACCTCACGGCCCCGACAGACGACTTCTCGGTGTTCGCCGTGGCGACCGACCGGGCCCGCATCCGCGCGGCCGACGCCTCGCTCGACCGCGGGGCCGTCAGTGCGGGCGAATCGGTCGTCGTCCGCGCGACGGTCGCGAACGGGGGGCGGGCCGACGGCGCGCGCGACGTGACGCTCACGGCGGACGGCGAGCCGCTCGCGACGCAGCGGGTCGAGCTCGACCCCGGCGAGCGCACCGTCGTCGCGTTCGAACCGACCTTCGACGAGCCGGGCGAGTACGACGTCGCGGTCGACGGCGCCTCGGCGGGGACGCTCGCGGTCGGCGACCCGGCGAACGGCGACGGGGACGACACCGCCTCGGTGGGAGACGGGACCGACGACGCGGCGGCGACGACCGACCCGCCGACGGAGGAGCCGAGCGGGATCGACCCGTCGAACGTCGTCGGGCTCGCCGTGTTCGTCGCCATCGTCCTCACGGCCGTCGCGCTCGTCCGGCGGATGCCGCGGTCGTGACGCGCGCTCGCGGCCGGCTCCGCGCTCCTCGCGCGACCGCCGGGCGACAGTTATCACCGCTGGATCGCGGGACCACAGAAATTAAGCGACCGTCACCGGAGGGAGACCCGTGAGCGACCTCTCGTCCGAGACGGACCGCTCGGTCCCCGGCCGCGGCGGCAGCGACGGCCCCGTCCGCGACCGCGACGCGGGCGCTCGCTCGGGCTACGCGGCGTTTGCCGACGAACTGGTCGCCCGCGCCCGCGTCGTCGACCTCCTCGCGCTCTGCGTCCCGCCGATCGCCCTCGCCGCCGTGTTTGCGCTCCCGCGGGCGACCCGGCGCTCGCTGGCGTTCGCGTACACGGACCCCACGCTCCTGTCGGCGTTCACGGCGCACTACGTCCACCTCGGCGCCGACCACCTGCTCGGGAACCTCGCCGGGTACGGGCTGCTCGCCGGGGTCGGCTATGCGCTCGCGGTCCTGGGCGGGCGCCGGCGGCTCTTCTTCACCGCGTTCGTCACCTACCTCGCCGCCCTCCCGTTCGCGCTGTCGGCGCTGAACCTCGCCGTCCCGCGGAACGCGATCGGGTTCGGCTTCTCCGGCGTCAACATGGCGCTCGCCGGGCTGCTCTCCATCCTGTGGTACTGTTACGCCCGCGAGCAGTTCGCGCCCGGGGCCTCCGTCGCCGCGCTGCCGGCGGTCTTCTTCGCGCTCGTGGGGTGGATCGCGCTCCTCGCGCTGCCGGTCTCGACTGAGGGGGTCGGGATCGCGGGGCTGTCGGTCGGCGTCGCGGGCCCGCTCCTCGCGCTGCTGTACGCGGCCAGCAGCGAGGTCCGGCTCCCGCGACCGCTCCGGGCGCACGCGAAGTCGGTCGCGGCGCGCCCGGGCTACGGCGACCTGCTCGCGGTCGGCGCGGTGATCGCCGTGGGGTACCCCGTCGTCGGCTTCCCGTCTGACCCCGCCGGCGGCGGCAGCGTCGTGAACCTCTACGTCCACCTCCTCGGGTTCTGCCTCGGCTTCATCGCCCCCTTCGCGCTGTTGGCCGCCGGCGTCTTCGACGAGTGACGCCGCCGTCGACCGCCCCGATTCGCCTCCACCCACGAACTTATTAGGGCACGCCGACGTTCAGCGATCGACGGCTACCTGACGATCGGGCGACAGGAATCGCCGCGCGGCGGCGGCCCCCCCGAGACCGTTCCCGGCCCGTCTCCGAGCCGAGTCCGACACCATGTCCATCAAACGAACGCTGTCCGTGGCCCTTCAGGCGGCCGCGGTGCTGGTCGTCGTTTCGCTCGTCGTCGGTCAGTTCCTCGGACAGCCGATCCTGCTCAGCTACGTCGAGACCGGGAGCATGCAGCCGACGCTCTCGCCCGGCGACGGGTTCGTCGCGATCCCGGCGCAGATCGCCGGCGGGATCGGGCCGGGCGACGTGGTGACGTTCGACGCCCAGGAGATCCAGGGCGGCGGGCTGACGACCCACCGCGTCGTCGAGGAGACCGAGCGGGGGTACATCACCCGCGGGGACAACAACCCCTTCACCGATCAGGACGGCGGCGAGCCGGTGGTCCAAGACGCGGACGTCGTCGCGAAGGCGCTCCAGGTCGGCGGGGGCGTCGTCGTAATCCCGCACCTCGGCACCGTCGCCATGGGCTTCCAGTCCGCGTTACAGTCCGTGCAGACGTGGCTCGCGGTGACGTTCGGCGTTCGGTCGTTCCAGGGGACGCAGGGGCTCGCGTACATCGTCTTCGGGCTGTCCATCATCGCGTACGCGGTCGACTGGTACCTCGACGCCGGCTCCCGCGACCGCGAGTCGCGCGACCGGTCGCGCGACGACGGCACCTCCGTGTTCGCGATCCTCGGCGTGCTGGCGCTGGTGCTGATGGCCACCGCGACGGCCGCGATGGTCGTCCCGGGCGGGACCCAGGAGTACGGCGTCGTGAGCGCCGAGTTCGAGTCCGAGAACCCGACCGTCATCGAGCGCGGCACGAGCCAGGAGATCGAGTACGGCGTCCCCAACGCCGGGCTCGTCCCGGTGTACGCGTACGTCACCCCGGCGAGCCCCGGCGTCGGCGTCGAGCCGCAGCGCCTCGCCGTCGGCAGCCGCGGCGAGGCGTCGACGACGGTGACGCTCTCGGCGCCCGACGAGACCGGTTACTACCGCCTGTTCGTCGTCGAACACCGCTACCTCGCGGTGCTGCCCTCGGGCGTCGTCGACGAGCTGTACGGCGTCCACCCCTGGGCGCCGTTCGTCGCGATCAACGGCCTGCTCGGCGGCGGCATCGTCGGGATCGGACTGCTGCTGCTGCGCGGCGAGCCCGCCCGAATCCGGTCGCGCGGCTCCCGCGAGCGCCCCCCGCTGTACAAGCGACTCCTCCGCGAGCTCTACAGGTAACACATGTCTTCAGCGCCCGACGAACGTCGACTCCGACTCCGCGCCGTACTGAACGCACAGTCCACCGCGATCCTCGCGGTCTGTCTCCTCCTCGTCGCGGTCGGGACGGGGCTCGTGTACACGACGCACGTCGACCCCGGGACGGAGACGGAGCAGCGGACGGTCTCGTCGCTCACCGTCGAGAGCGAGTACCGCCACAGCGCGACGGTGACGGAGCCGAACGCCGTCTTCGAGACCGGGCGCGTGCTCGACGGGCGCGACACGTACTTCACGCGGGTGGCGCCGGAGCTCGACGTGAGCGTGGCGACGAGCTACCGCGCGTCGACCGCGGAGAACGTGACCGTCCAGGTCGACTCCGCGCTCGTGATCCGCAACGTCGGCGAGGAGGGGACCGTCTACTGGCGCGAGACGGAGCCGATCGCGTCGGAGACGGCCTCGGGCGTCGCGCCCGGCGAGACCGTGAACGCCTCCTTCACGCTCAACAGCACGGCGATAGACGGCCGCGTGGCCGCGATCGAAGAGCAGCTCGGCGCCTCGCCGGGCGAGACGGAGACGTTCGTCACGACCGAGGTCGCGGTCGACGGGTCGATCGGGGGCGTGCCGACGGCCTCGACGCAGACGCTCGACATGACGGTCACCCACGGTGGCGACACCTACTCGGTCTCCGAGCCCGGCGTCCAGTCCGACACGACCGAGCGGACCGAGCCGGAGACCGTCGACCGGGAGTACGGCGCGCTCCGGTCGTTCGGCGGCCCCCTCCTCCTGCTCGTCGGCCTCGCGGGCGCCGGCGGCGTCACCTACGCGAGACGGGAGTACGACCTCGCGCTCACCGAGGCGGAGCGCGCGTACCTCTCGTACCGCGACGACCGCTCGGAGTTCGCGGAGTGGATCACGACGTTCCGGCTCCCCGCGTCGGTCCACGAGCGTCCGACCGCCGAGGCCGGGTCGCTGCGCGACCTCGTCGACTTCGCGATCGACAACGACACCGGCGTCGTCGAGGACCCCGAGACCGGCGCCTTCCACGCGGTCGCCGGCGAGTTCGTCTACACCTACCGCCCGCCTGCGCCGGCGACGGGCGACGGCCCCGCCGACGGCGAGGCGGTCGCCGGCCCCGACCCGGGAGCGACGGCCGCGGTCAGTCCGGACTCGGCCGCGACCGCCTCGACGCCGGCCGAGGACGGCGACTCGCCGGACGCCGACCTCGACGCCGCCGACCTCGACGGTTCCACCGCCGACGCGACGGGGTCCGATGGGCGGGACGAGCGGGACTGACCTCCTGGCCGCACTCGCCGTCACCGACCGCGATTCAGCCGTTTTCGTCCGCGTTCGCCTCGTCGTCGCGCCAGGAGTGTTCCGGCTCCCACCCGAGCAGCCGCTCCGCCTTCGTACAGTCGAAGACGGACTCGTCGCCGTCGAGGTCGCAGTCAGCGGGGAGGTCGCCGCGGACCGCCTCGATCGTCGCGGCGGTGTCGCGGCCGAGGAAGTTCTCCGCGGCGACGATCAGCACCGCCTCGTGGCCCTCGATATCGGTCTCTGGGTCGATCGCGGCCTCGATCGCCGAGACCGCGTCCCGCACGTCGACGTACGACCAGCAGTTGCCGCTCGGCTCGGCGGTCGCGGGGTCGAACGTCTCCCGCGCCTCGTGGCGCCGCTCGCCGCCCGGGTAGGTCACCCACGAGAGGCGCAGCGAGACGACGGGGACGCCGTGGCGGCGGGCGGCCGCGGCCGCGACCTCCTCGCCGACGACCTTCGAGAGGCCGTACGGGTCCTCCGGCTCCGTCGGCGTCACCTGGTCGATCGGGAGGCGCTCGGGGAGCCAGTCGTCGTCGGCGAAGACGGTGCCGTAGCAGCTCTCGCTCGACGCCCACGCGATCCGGGCGCCCGCGGCGCCGGCTGCGTCGAAGACGTTGTACGCGCTCTCGACGTTGTTCGCGAACACCCGCGAGCCGGCGTGGTCCTCGGGGTGCGGGATCGCGGCGAGGTGGACGACCGCGTCGGGCGCGGCCGCCCCGATCACCTGTCGCGTCTCCCCGTAGTCGGTGAGGTCCGCCGCCGCGTAGTCGACGCCGTCGCGGCGCTCGTCGCTCGGGGGCGTCCGCCGGTCGACGGCGACGACCTCGCGGCCCGCGTCGGCGAGCGCGTCGACCGTGCGCGCGCCGACGCCGCCGGCGCTTCCCGTGACAAGTACGGTGTCCATGTCACCGCGAGCGCGACTCCGGGACATAGGTGCGGCGATCCCGGGACGCTCGGTCGCGCCGGTCGCACCGGTCCCGCCGGGCGCAAGGGCTATGCTCGCGGTGTGCGTGTGTAGGTCATGGCAACGAGTAGCAACGGCACGATCGCGCTCGGGCTCGGACTCGGCCACGCGCTCGGCGCCGGCACCGGACTCGCGGTGGGCGCGACGACCGGCGACCTCGCCTTCTGGACGGGGCTCGGCATCGGTCTCGGGGCGGCGTTCGGCACCGCCGTCGGCGTCGCGACCGCCCGCGAGCGCCCCTCGGCGGGCGCCGAGCCGACCGACCGGTCCGGCTCCGTCTGAGCGGGCCGCCGAGGCGAGCGCCGACGCTCCGCGGGCTCGACGCCGTCGCCTACGCCGATGCCTCGTAGCCGGCGTCCTCGATGGCGGCCACGACGGCGTCGACGTCCACGTCGCCCTCGACGGTCGCGGTCCCCGCCTCGTGGTCGGCGCTCGCGGACTCGACGCCCGGCAGCTCACCGAGCGCGTCGGTCACGTTGTCCTCGCAGCCGGTACACGACATGCCGTCGACGTTTACCGTCGTCATGTCCGGGCGTAGCCGCCGCGGACACAACTGCCTTTCCGTCGTCCCCGCAGGCGACCGGTTCCCGGGGTCGCTCTCGCGTCGCTCGACCGTCGGACCGCTTTTGACCGCGCCGGTCGAACGCCCGCCCATGCGCACCCTCGACGAGACGGACCGAGAGATCATCCGGCTGCTGCTGGCCGACGCGCGGCGCCCGTACAGCGACATCGCCGAGCGCGTGGACCTGTCGGCGCCCGCGGTGTCCGACCGCGTCGACCGCCTCCGCGAGGTGGGCGTGATCGAGGGGTTCACCCTCCGGATCGACGGCGACGCGCTCTCCGACGGGCTGCGGGTCCTCGCGACGCTCGCCGTCGCGCCCGCGGACGCCGAGCGCGTCCATGAGTCGGTCGCCGCCCACGAGCGCGTCGAGCACGCCTTCCTCACCGCCGACGGCGAGGTGACGGTCGTCGCGCGCGTCGAGGAGGGGACCGCCCGCGACCTCGTCGACGACGCGGTCGGCCTGGACGCCGTGACCGGGCTGTCGGTCCGCCCGCTCGACGCCCACGACTGGTCGCCCGCCGTCGGCGACGCGGACCTCGCGGTCGAGTGCGTCGAGTGCGGGAACACCGTCACCGCCGAGGGGGAGTCGGCCCGGATCGACGGGACGCTGTACCACTTCTGTTGCGGCTCCTGCCGGGAGAACTTCGAGGAGCGCTTCGACCGGATCGAGGAGGGCGCGTAGTCGGGGGACGCCCCCGACGCGCCGCGGAGAGTAACGTACTTGAGTGCCCGCCGGTTAGCCGAACTTGCAGTCCCGTGGTGTAGTGGCCAATCATAATGGCCTTTGGAGGGAATCCGTCCGCGTTCGCGGCTCAAACGCGGCTGTTGGGCGTTTCTGCTGGAACGCCCCGTCGGATACCCGAAGTCAGCCATTGACGGCGGTTCGAATCCGCCCGGGACTACTTTGCGCCGAACAATCTCGTGAGGCGCAAATATCCGCAGCGGTTCGAACCCAGCGGATGAGCGCAGCGAGTCCTCGCGGTTCGAATCCGCCCGGGACTATTTCCGGCCGACTTGTGGGCCCCGCCGTTCGACACCCCCTACGCCTCGTCGAAGAACTCGTCGAAGAGGGCGACGACTCGCCCCTCTATCTCGTCGCGGATCTCGCGGACGCGCTCGATTTCCTGCCCGTGCGGGTCGTCGAGCGCCCAGTCGCGGGCATCGACGCCGTCGGCGAGCGTCAGCGTCGAGCACCCCATGGTGGCGACGACGTCGCAGGCGTTCAGCTCCGCGGTCGAGACCTCGCGGGGGACGCGATCGGAGAGGTCGATATCGAGCTCTCCCATCGCTTCCACGACCTCGGGATGGACCTCGTCGGCCGGATGCGTGCCGCCGGTGACGACCTCGACGCGGTCGTCGAGGCCGCGCTCGCGGCGCTCGCGCTCCGCGAACGCCGCCGACATCTGGCTGCGACCGGCGTTCTGGACGCAGACGAACCCGAACGTCACGACGTCGTCGTCGTTCATACCCGTGCGTCCCGGCGCGCCCGATTAACGCTTCCTAAGAGGGCTATAGAGCGCTATGTATTCCGCGCGTCGGCGCCGAGGGGCGGGCATCGGCGACGGGCACTCACTCCAGCACTACCGAGAACCCCCACGCCGCCGACGACCGGGGCTCGGCGTCGTCGGACACGACCGCCATCGTCGTCTCGAACCGGTACTCGCCCACCGGGAGGCAGGCGTCCTCGCCGGGCGTCGCGTACAGGCCGACGAGCCGCTCGCTCGACTCGCCGGGGTCGAGCGCGAACGTCCGGGACTCCTCGGTCGTGGCGATCGCGTCGGTCAGCCGCCAGCAGTCGGGTTCGGCGGGATACTCGCCGTCGGCCGGCAGGCAGACGAGCGCGTTGCTCCCGTCGGAGACGTACTCGAAGTGGACGGCGCGCCCTCTCGCCGACGCGCACCCGTTCGTCGCCCGCGTTCGTCAGCGTCGTGCGTAGCTGCGGCGGGTGGTCGGTCGTCGCGGCCTCGCTCGTGACCTCCACGCTCGGCTGGACCGGGAAGTCCATGTCGCCGTCGGTGGCGACGATCAAGACGCCCGGGCCGCCGGTCCCCTCGGGGCGCGTCCCGCCGGCGTCGCCGTCGTTCCCGTCCGACCCCGGTAGGCCGTCGCTGTCGGACCCGTCGCCGTCCGAGCCCGTCGACGCACACCCGGCGAGCGCGATCAGTCCGCCCGCGCTCGCTCCGCCCACACCCCGGAGGTACCGCCGTCGAGTCGGTGTCATCGGTCCGACAGCACCAGTGAGGGTATAGCGTTGTTGTCGGGGATCCGCCCGCCGATCGTGTGTGTCATTTTTTACCATGCGGATCGTGGGTGTCCCATGGACATCTCCGATTACCGGGCAGAGGTCGCGGCGAACCGGCGCGAACACGGCTTAGAGGCGGTCGACGGGCGGACGGACGAGTTCGACCGGCTGTGGACGGCGAGCGAGACGGACGACACGGTCGGCGAGGTGGTCGTGCTGGCGACGCTCGTCGAGGCCGACAGGGCGGACGCGGAGACGCTGCTCGACGCCGCGGCGGCGTTCCGCGACGTACTGGCCGACACCGTCGACCCCCGACCGGGACGCGCCGACGGCGGCGAGGCGCCGACGCCCGTCGGCTACGTGACGCTCCCGACGCCGGACCCGGACGCGTCGCTGCTCGACGCGATGTCCGGGTTCACGGTCGCGAAGCGACGGACGAACGTGTTCCCGCTCGTATACGACACCGAGGCGGAGCGGCTCCACCGTCACAAGGTCCCGCGGCTGAAGGGTCGCGGCATCTACCGCCGACAGGCGATCGACGCCGAGCGCCTCTTTGGCGTATAACTAGTCGATTCCCGATTGTTCCGCCCTCGGTCCGCTGCGTACGGCGACAATTATGCTGGGTGGCTCGTGCCGGTAATCGTCACGAACCGGCCGTCACGAGAGACCGCTATGTCCTCCCACGAGCGCATTTGCTCCGACTGCGGGTCAGCGGCGAACGTCTCCGCGTCCTCCCGGGTCTCGAACGCGAGAACTCGTGTGGCATTCTCCGTCTCGGCACTCGTGTGAGCGGTGCCGCTCGCCGCCGGTTCCCCGTCGGCGTCGGCGACCTCGACGCCAGGTGGCTCGGCGCGGACAGTCATCCCGGTGCCAAGTCGACGGACAACACCCGCCAGCGTTTCGTCCGTGGCAGTGTACCGTCCCTCGCCGTCACGGGCATCGATGATCGCCTCGACGGCCGCACGCTTATCGCCCAGCGGGTCGGGTGCCATACTGGCGAAGGCCTCGACAACGACCCCGGCCTTGATGCCGACGACCCAGTCGGTGTCGGGGGCACCGAACAGGCGATACCCTTCGTACTCGTCGAGCGGTTCGAACGCCTTCTGAATGGGCTCACCCGATTCGGGGGTCTGGAACTCTTCGACGATTTCCTCGGCGAGGAGGTCCGTCTCCAGTACGGACAGTCCTCGTCCGCCGGCACGAATCTCCATTGCTGCTCGGCTCGGCTCGATGTCGAGTACCGGGTGCGCTTTGCCGTCTTGATACAGCGCCGTCGACTCGAAGGACGCTCCCCGGTCCTGTAGATACGTTGCTAGCTCGTCGAAACGCCGGACGCGGAACGGGTACCAGCGTTGGGCCGGGTCGGTGTCCGAAGCGAAGACGCGATCAGGCGCTGGGAGCCACGTGGCGGGGTAGGGAATGTCGGGGCTCCCGTCGATGACTGACCCGACCCCCGAACAGCCAGCCAGGCCGACGAGCGTTGCCGTCGTGGCGGCCGTCTTCCCGCGACGGAGCAGGGTTCGACGCGTCCAGGAGGGCTTTTCCATATGTGCGGCAATGCCTGCTCTCCCGGCAAGTCTCTTGTGGACGGCGTTGCCGGCGAGTCCGCTGGAAGGGTCGCCTGGTTCGCCTCGTACCGGTACCGCCCCCCTGTCTATCGCTCTAGGCTCCCGTGAGTAACGAGTGACCACTGACCGATACGCGCACTGTATTCGGCACGGCTCGAAGAACATATCACCTGCTGAAGATCTCACCAGAGCTGAATAATTGATAGTGGATCGACCGCGAACACCTCCAAAGCCCCAGCCGTACCGCACAGCCTCACACCTCCCCAGCCTCGCGGTTCCCTCTGCTTCGCTCCGGTCGCCGCAGTCCCCCGCACGTGTCTGCGAGCGCCACCGCGTTGGCCTCGATCGGCGGAGCGCGGATCGGCCGCTGTGAGAATTAAAATTGGTAAAAAAACCGGACCGCTCGCGCGCCGCTCAGACGAGCCGCGCCGCGATGCGCGCCGCGCCGTCCGCGGCCGCGGTCGCGGGGTCGTCGGGCGAGACGACCTCGACGTCGCGGTCGAGCTCCTCGCTGAGGCGCTTCTCGAACTCCTCGGTGAGCCCGGGGATACACGCCATGCCGCCGGTGATGGCGAGCGGGCGCCCGAGCGCCAGCTGGTAGGGCTTCATGTGGTCGTTCGCGAGCTCGGGGAGGAACTCGTTGGCGACGACGTCGACCGCCTCGTCGATGTACCGGTCGATCGGCTCCTGGACGCCGCGGTCGACGGTGAACTCGTGGCTCCCGCCGCCCGGCTGCTGGACCACGTCGGTGAACGGCTCGAAGTCGTACACGTCGCCGTGCTGCTCCTTGTACTCCCGAGCGGTCGTCCGGTCGATGTGGACGCGCCCCTGCGTCTCCTCCTCGACGGCCGCGACGATGCGGCGGTCGACCTCGTTGCCCGTCACCGAGCCGGTCGAGAACGGCGAGAGCTGCTCGCCGCGCCGGTAGGCGCACGCCTCCATCGTCGTCGAGCCGAGGTTCACTGACACGAACACCTCGTCGATCGCGTCGAGGTCGTCGCCGTAGGCGGGGATCGCCCCGCACAGCGACTCGGGGTAGCTCCGCGTCTCGACGCCGCCGATGGAGGAGCCTTCGATCACCGACTTGAGGTTCTCGACGCCGGCCTCGTTGTCGATGGTCGGCACGGCGTAGACGACCGCGCTGTCCTCGGGCACGTCGTGGGCGTCCACGACCGCCTCGAAGAAGCGCTCGGCGTCGGCGACGCTGTCGTCGTCCTCGGGGAGCCCCGAGCGCAGCATGAAGCGCACGCGGTCGGGGTACTCGACCGCCGCCTCCTCCCCGAACAGCACCTTCTCCTCGCCGGTGATGGCGTCCTCGTAAGTCGCCAGGCAGGTCAGCACCGAGTGGCGTTCGCGGCCGCCCCGCCCGTCGGGGATGTCGAGCACCGTTCGGGTGCTGCCTAATTTCACGCCGACCGCCGCCGATTCGTCCGATTCGTTGATGTCCGTGGATTCGTCGTCGCTCATTGGTCACTCGCACACGAAGCGATCCGGACGATGGAGACGAGGCTGATCCGGTGGTCCGCGGGCGTGAACGGCCGGTCGCGCGTCGGGGCGTCGAACCCCTCGAGGCGGCGCGTCAGCGCCGCGACCGCGTCGTCGCCGACCCAGTCGAGCTCGCCGTAGTAGGACAGCGCGTCTCGGGCCCGCACGTGACCGCCGACGTCGACGAGGTAGCCGAGCCACTCGCCGAGCTCGCGTTCCGCCGCCGGCGACGCCGGGATCGCCGTCAGGTACGGCTTCTCTCCCGCGCCCCCGCCGTTCAACCGCGCACCACGCCGACGCTGGAGCAGCTCCGTGAACACCGCCGAACGCGCCGCCTGCTCGGCTCGGTTCCGGTTCGGCCGCCGGAGCGCCCGCTCCCGAGGCGCTCCGTCCGCACCGTCTCGCGGTGCGTCCGCGATCCGGCGCAGCTCCCGTACGTCGTACCGTCGTGGATTCAGACTCATGTTCCGTCCGTCGTTCGCGTCCGTACCGGCACTGTCACGGCGGGGTTATATGATAGTTGGCCCTCAGTTATCAGCGGTGAGAAACTACCGCGCCGGCGGGCCCGACGGCGAGCCGGTTCGGGCCCTGCTCACGGCGAGCCGGTTCGGATCCCCCGCTCACGGCGAGTCAGCCGCCCCGCCGCTCAGCCGACGATCCGGTTCGCCGCCGCGACGCTCCCCGCCGCGAGGACGCCGCCGGCGACGACGTCCGTGACCCAGTGGATGCCGAGGAACACGGTCGCGACGACGATGCTGCCCGCCAGCGCCCCCGCGACGTAGGTCCACCACGGGAACTCCTCGTGGGTCGAGACGGCGGCGAGGAACACGGTCACAGACAGCGCGGCGTGGAGGGAGGGGAAGACGTTCGTGGCGGCGTTCACCTGCGAGGTGAGCTGGGTGACTCCCCCGAACCAGTCGAGGAGCAGCGGCTCGACGGGGGCCGCGCCCGGGTCGGCGCCCGGCGCGGTCGGGTAGTTGCGCGGACCGTACGCGACGACCCCGGCGTAGCAGGCGATCGCCACCGCGTAGTTGACCGCGTACGCCGCGACCAGCCGCTTCAGCGGGCGCAGCCGTTCGGCGAACGCGTACGCCGCGACCGGGAACGCGACCAGCACGACGTAGCCGACGACGTACATCGGGCCGAAGTAGTACACCGCGGCCCGCGGGACCGCGTCCTGTATCGCGGCCACGAGGTCGCCCTCTATCGCGTAGACGGCGGTCGTCGCGCGGTAGCCGTACTCGAAGGAGAACGCCTCGATCCGCCGGATCGACCCCTTGTTGACGGCGAGGACGAGGGCGAGCCCCGCGACGTACGGCGCGATCCCGACGGCGCGCTCGCGGAGCAGGTCGCGGTCCGAGAGGACGGCCCGCATGCGGTCCGGACCGACGCAGACCGGAAGCAGCACCGCGAACGCGGCGAGCGCGGCGCCGCCGACGAGCCCGGCCACCCCGACGAACCCGGCGGCCGACGCGGTCATCGGGACTCACCGGTCATCCGTTCACGGGCACGCGGGGCGGCGGAGCAATCAGTCTCTCGGTAGCGGTGGGACCGTCCGCGTCACCGGGCGTCCGACTCGGCCCACGGGAGCGGCTCGGTACACCAGTGACAGAAGTCGAGGTCGGCGTCGACCTCCTTGCCGCAGTTGGGACAGGACACCTCCAGCGTCTCGCCGTCCTCGCCGGTCGCGGCCGCCGGCGGCGGGGACTGGCCGCCTCCCGGGCTCTCGTCGCCGTCGGCGCTCGCGGCCCGCCGCCGCATCGCCTCGGCGGCGGCCTCGGCGCGATCGCGTTCGGCGGCCTCGGCGCGGCCGACGAGGTACGCGTCGAGCGCCGACAGCGCGGACAGGAGCACGATGGGCAGCGTCACGTCGGTCGGGACCGCCGCCGTCAGCGCCGCGGGGTCGGCCAGCGGGTCGACGGGCTCTACGTCGTACAGCGCGAACAGCGCGACCCCGCCGCCGACGATCGTCAGGTGCCACAGCAGCGCCCGCCCCCACCGGCGCAACGCGAGGTGGCCGAGCCCCGGGAAGACCAGCGCGAGCAGGGCCGCGAGGACGGGGCGCAACTGGTTTCGCATACGGCCCGGCTTCGACCGGCCGGTACTTAGGCCTGCGGTGTCGCCCCGAGCGCCCCCGCCGGCCGAGCCGTCCCCCGGTCCGCGACCGCTCCGGTCGGGATAACAACCGTTAATCGCGGCCCGCTCGTCGGCGGGCACATGAGCAGCCAGCGGGCGACCGCGTTCGTCCCGGGCCACGTCACCGCCTTCTTCAGCGCGCACCCGGCCGACGACCCGTCGGTCGCCGGATCGCGCGGCGCGGGCCTGACGCTCACCGACGGCGTGACCGTTCGGGTGTCGGCGCCGGACGGCGCGGTCGACGCGACGGCGGAGAACGGCGAAGCGGACGACGGTATCACGGCCGACGCGAGCGATCGCGACGCGAACGCGGACACCGGTTCGCGCACCATCGACGGCGAGGCCGGGTCGATCGGTGCGGTCGACGACGTGCTCGCAGAATTAGACGCGCTCGGCGCCGACGCGGCGGTCGAGACCGACCTCCCGATCGGCGCGGGCTTCGGCGTCTCCGGCGCCGCGGCGCTGGGGGCCGCCCTCGCCGCGAACGACGCGCTCGACCGCGGCCGGTCCGAGAACGACCTCGTCCGAGTCGCCCACGCCGCGGAGGTCGGTCGCGGGACCGGGCTCGGCGACGTGGTCGCGCAGGCGCGCGGCGGGCTCCCGGTCCGGTTGGAACCGGGCGCGCCGGGGGTCGGCGAACTCGACGGCGTGCCGGCGACCGCGCGCGTCGAGTACGTCACGTTCGGCGAACTGTCGACCGAGGCGGTCCTCGGCGGCGACACCGACGCGCTCACGGCGGCCGGGGAGGACGCGCTCGACCGGCTCCGCGCCGATCCGCGCCTCCCGACGCTGATGGACGCGGCCCGCGGGTTCGCCCGCGAGGCGGACCTCCTCGTCCCCGAGGCCGCCGAGGCGATCGACGCGGTCGACGCGGCCGGCGGCGAGGCCGCGATGGCGATGCTCGGCCGCACCGCCTTCGCGCTCGGCACCGGGCTCTCCGACGCGGGCTACGACCCCGAGGCCTGCCGGATCGACGCCGCGGGCGCGCGGCTCGTCGACGACTGAGGGCGCCTCGGAACCGGTACCCCCTGAACCACTGAGTAATACTTATACTGTAATACTCACAAAGTATAACAGTAGCATGCCTCGCGTCACCACGAAGGGACAGGTCACGATCCCGAAGGAGATCCGCGACGCGCTCGGAATAGAGCCCGGGGACGAGGTCGACTTCGAGCGCGTCGGATCCGAGTATCGGCTCCAGAAGCGGGCGCCGACCACAGAAGACGGCGACGACCCCTTCGAGAAGCATCGCGGAAGCGCCGACAGCGACGAGACGATGCCGGAGCGGATGCGTCGACTCCGCGGCGAGTACCCGCGAGAGGTCGATGATTTGCCAGAAACCAACGAGGGTTCCGACGACGAGACGACGGGTGCCGACTCGTGACGACGGCGATCGACACGAACGCGTTCCTCGCGCTGCTGTACGACGACGAACACGCTGACGCAAGCGAGGCGGCGCTCAGGCGCGCGTATCGAGACGGAGCGGTCGTTGCCGCGCCCGTCGTCTACGCCGAGCTCGCGGCCGACGGTCGCTTCGAGTCGCCGGCTGACCTCGATCGGTTCCTCGCGGACTTCAGCGTCGACGTGGTCGAGCCCTCGCGCGAGGCGCGCTTCGCCGCGGGCGAGCGGTTCCGGGAATACGTGGACCGTCGCCCGGACGGAATCCAGTGTCCCGCGTGCGGCGAGAAGCGGTCGGTTGACTGCGAGGCGTGCGGCGAGTCGCTCTCGCCGCGTCAGCACGTCGCGGCCGACTTCCTCATCGGTGCGCACGCCGACCTCGACTGCGACGGGCTGGTCAGCTTCGACGAGGGGTTCTACTCGACGTACTTCTCGTCGCTGACCGTATATTCCGCGTGACCGGTTATCGGGTTCTGTCCCGCGAGAGCCCGCGTAAGTCCGGGTGATCGCGGGGATCGATCGGCGGCTCCCGGTCCTGTGCCGCGGACGAATCGGAAGCGATCCGATCACGAACCTCTTGCCACTCCTCGTGGCGGCACAGGACGTTCACCGGCATTTCGTCTATTTCGAGCACGGATGCGACTGCCGCCCGATGGAACCCCTCGCACAGCTGGACTTCCCCGTTCCACCCGATCGCGACGACCGGCTCGAGCCGGTGGACGTACGCATTCTCGAAGTCGTTCTCGGCCGATGCGGGTTCGTGCTCGGCCTCGGCGTTCGGTCGATACCCCTCCGCTTCGATCGACCGGATCAGGTCGTCCAGGTACGCGAGGCGGACCCGACGGTACTCGTCGGCGCTCTCGTATCCGCGGACGCGCTCGCCGGCCTCGAACCGCTCCTCCGCGCGGCGGTACAAGGGGGTCTCCTCCCACGGATCCCCGTCCTCGTACCGCCGTCGAATCGACCGGTAGACGGCCGTCTCGCGGAGCGACTCTCGCCCGTCGATGTCCCAGCTACCGCCCTCGACGCGGCCGATCCCTCGGTCGAGGCGAAGCCGCTGGTTGTGGTCTCGCAGGTCCGTCGGGTCGACTCGTATCACCACCCACGGGTCCGCCGGCGCCCGGTACCGTCGCTCGTTCGCGAACGCGTGCCACCGAGTGTAGTAGCGGAGTCGGTCGAGGTCCATCGGCGCGAACGATCCGTGGTCGCGGGGGGCGCCACTAAGCCGTTCGCCTCGCGACCGGCGACGTCCCCCGCCACCGCCGACGAACAAAGCTTTACCGCGTCGCCCGCCTATCTCCGGCAAATGGTACTCGACGACCTCGGCACGTCCCTGCGGAGCAGCCTCGACAAGCTCCAGGGGAAGTCCCGACTCTCCGAGAGCGACGTCGAGGAGATCGTCAAGGAGATCCAGCGCTCCCTGCTGTCCGCCGACGTCGACGTCTCTCTCGTGATGGAGCTGTCGGACTCGATCAAGTCCCGCGCGCTCGAAGAGGAGCCGCCGGGCGGCACCACGGCGAAGGACCACGTCCTCAAGATCGTCTACGAGGAGATGGTCGAGCTGGTCGGCGACTCCACCGAGCTCCCCTTAGAGAACCAGACGATCCTCCTCGCCGGCCTCCAGGGGTCGGGGAAGACCACCTCCGCGGCGAAGATGGCCTGGTGGTTCTCGAAGAAGGGCCTCCGCCCCGCGGTGATCCAGACGGACACCTTCCGGCCGGGCGCGTACGACCAGGCGAAGCAGATGTGCGAGCGCGCCGAGGTCGACTTCTACGGGAACCCCGACAACGACGACCCGGTCGACATCGCGCGGACGGGCCTCGAAGAGACCGCGGACGCCGACGTTCACATCGTCGACACGGCGGGCCGCCACGCGCTCGAAGACGACCTGATCGCGGAGATCGAAGAGATCGAGGGCGTCGTCGACCCCGACCGCTCGCTGCTCGTCTTAGACGCCGCGATCGGCCAGGGCGCGAAGGAGCAGGCCCGGCAGTTCGAGGAGTCGATCGGCATCGAGGGCGTCGTGATCACCAAGCTCGACGGGACCGCGAAGGGCGGCGGGGCGCTCACCGCGGTCAACGAGACCGACTCCTCTATCGCCTTCCTCGGCACCGGGGAGACGGTCCAGGACATCGAGCGCTTCGAGCCCTCCGGGTTCATCTCGCGGCTGCTCGGGATGGGCGACCTCAAGCAGCTCTCCGAGCGCGTCGAGCGCGCGATGCAGGAGACCCAGGAGGAGGACGAGGACTGGGACCCAGAGGACATGCTGAAGGGGGAATTCACCCTGAAAGACATGAAGCGGCAGATGGACGCGATGAACAAGATGGGGCCGCTCGACCAGGTGATGGACATGATCCCCGGGCTCGGCGGCGGGATGATGGACGAGCTGCCGGACGACGCGATGGACGTCACCCAAGACCGGATGCGCCGCTTCGAGCGCATCATGGACTCGATGACCGAGGAGGAGCTGGAGAACCCCCGCGTCGTCGGCCAGTCGCGCACGGAGCGGATCGCCCGCGGCTCCGGCACCGACGAGGAGACGGTCCGACAGCTCTTGGAACAGCACTCGATGATGGAGGAGACCATCGGCCAGTTCCAAGGGATGGGCGAGGGCGACATGCAGCGCATGATGAAGAAGATGGGCGGCGAGGGCGGCGGCCTCGGCGACATGATGGGCGGCGGCAAGGGGCCGTTCTGATCGGGTCGGCCGTCGCCACCGGTCGCGTCGCGACCGGTCCTCTGCCTCCTTCCGGCCTTTTAATTCGGTGACCGGTCAACGACGACTCGATGAACCGAGACCGGATCGGCGAGTACGACGCCCTGATCCTCGTCTCGCTCGTCTGGTTCCTCGGGAAGTTCGTCCGCTACCTCTTCCCCCCGCTGTTCGAGTCGATCCAAGGCGCCTACGGCGTGAGCAACGCCGTCGTCGGGACCGCGTTCACGGGGTTCATGATCGTGTACGCCCTCCTCCAGTTCCCGAGCGGCGCGGTCGCCGACCGGCTCGGACCGGTCCGGGTGATCGTCGCGGGCGCGCTCGTCGCCGGCGCGGG
Source organism: Halorubrum sp. ARQ200 (assembly GCF_005435115.1). Lineage (NCBI taxonomy): Archaea > Methanobacteriati > Methanobacteriota > Halobacteria > Halobacteriales > Haloferacaceae > Halorubrum > Halorubrum sp. ARQ200. The sequence continues at coordinate 59,469 of NZ_SGTZ01000004.1, forward strand.
CTCCCTCGCGGTCGTCGTCGACGCCCCCTTCGCCGCGCTGGTCGCCGCGATGCTCGTCATCGGGGCGGGCACCGGCGTCCACAAGACCGTCTCGGTGCGGCTGATCGCCCGCGTCTACCCCGCGCGCACCGGGCGGATGCTCGGCGCGCACGACACGCTCGGCGCGATGGGCGGCGTCGCCGCGCCCGCCGTCGTCGTCGCCGTCCTCTCGGCGCCGCCCGCGTTGGCGGCGGTCCTCGCGCGGCTCCCCGGCGCGGACTGGCGGGCGCCGTTCCTGCTCACCGGCGTCCTCGCGGTCGGGCTCGCGGCCGCGACCGCGGTCCGGCTCTCGGGGTCGGCGGCCGCCGACGGCGCGACCGACGGCGACGACGACCCCGGCGCCGCGGCGTACCTGCGCCTGTTCCGGAACCCGCGGTTCGCGGCGTTCGTGCTGGTGACCGTCGCCTTCTCGTTCGCGTACAACGGGACGGTCGCGTTCCTCCCGCTGTACCTCTCCGAGGCGGCCGCGCTCCCCGCGACGACCGCGAGCCTGCTGTACTCCGCCCTGTTCGCGGTCACGTTCGTCCAACTCGCCTCCGGCGACCTCTCGGACCGCCTCGGACGCCTCCCGGTGATGGTCGCCGCCCTCGGGCTCGCGACGGCCGCGCTCGGCGGCCTCGTCGCGCTCGCGGGCGCCGGCGCCGTCCCGCTCGGCGCGCTCGTCGTCGCGCTGGGGCTCGGGTCCCACGGCTTCCGCCCGGTCCGCGGCGCCTACCTCGTGGAGGCGCTGCCCGACCGGCTCGCCGGCGGCGGGCTCGGCGTCGTCCGGACGCTGCTCATGGGCGGCGGCGCGCTCGCGCCGAGCGCGGTCGGCATCGTCGCCGACGCGGTCGGCTTCCGACCCGCCTTCGGACTGCTCGCCGGGTCGATGGGGCTCGCCGCGGTCGTCGCCGCCGGGCTCTGGGCGACGGAGTGACCGGTCGGCGGCCCGTCGAGCCCGCGGCGCCCGCGCTCAGTCGAGGCTCCCGGGCTCGAACGTCTCCGGGTCGAACTCGTGTTCGCGGAGGCGGTCGGCGTCGACCGCGCGCAGCACGGACTCGTTCGTGGCCTCGAGGACGACCGGCGGCGCGACCCCCGCCTCGGCCGCCTCCGTCCAGCGGCCGACGCAGAGGCACCAGCGGTCGCCCGGCTCCAGCCCGGGGAAGTCGAACTCTGGGCGCGGCGTGATCAGGTCGTTGCCGCGGTCGCGGCTGTACCGCAGGAACTCGGCCGTCACGACCGCACAGAGCGTGTGTTCCCCCACGTCGCCGTCGAGGTCGCGGCAGTACCCGTCGCGGAGGTACCCGGTCGTCGGCTCGCCGCCGCAGGGGGCCAGTTCGCCGCCGAAGACGTTGCGTTCGCCGGGCTCCCCGTCGGAGTCGTCGGTCGACATACAACGGGGTTCGGCCGCCGCCGACATAAGCGACCGGCGGGTCGCCGTCCGGCGGCCGTCGAGCGTTCGGCCGGCCGTATAAGTGCCGCGCCGTCGAACGGTCGCGTCATGAGCCGGAACGACGAGGTCGCGACCCGCCTCGAGGAGTTCGCCGACCTCCTCGAGGCGACGGGCGTCGAGTACAAGCCGACCGCCTACCGACGGGCGGCCGAGAACGTCCGCGACCACCCCGCGCCGATCGAGGGGCTCGCGGCGGAGGGCGAGGACGCGGTCGCCGAGATCGACCGGGTCGGTGACGCCATCGCCGCGAAGGTCGTCGAGTACGTCGAGACCGGCGAGATCGAGGAGCTGACGGATCTCCGCGAGGAGCTGCCGGTCGACATGGCCGGGCTGACCGCGGTCGAGGGCGTCGGCCCCAAGACGGTCGGCTCGCTGTACGACGCGCTCGGAGTCACCGACCTCGACGAGCTGGAGGCCGCGGCCGAGGCGGGCGAGATCCGGGAGGTGTCCGGGTTCGGCGCCAAGACGGAGGAGAACATCCTCGAGAACGTCCCGTTCGCCCGCGAGGCCCGCGAGCGTACCCGCCTCGGCGACGCCCGGCCGCTCGCGGACGACGCGCTCGCGTACCTCGCCGCCCTCGACGCCGTCGAGTCGGTCGAGGTGTGCGGGTCGATCCGGCGGTGGAGGTCCACCATCGGCGACGTCGACCTGCTCGTCGCCAGCGAGGCGCGCGAGCCGATAGTCGAGGCGTTCACCGACTGGGACGCCGCGGACGCGACGATCGAGGCGGGCACCGGGAAGGCGAGCGTGCGCGCCGACGGCACCCGCGTCGACCTCCGGATCGTCGACCCCGACGAGTTCGGCGCCGCGCTCCAGTACTTCACCGGGTCGCGGGCGCACAACGTCGCCGTCCGCAACCGGGCGATCGACCGCGGGCTCAAGCTGAACGAGTACGGGCTCTTCGACGTGAGCGACCTCGACGAGGAGCCCTCCGCCGACGCGGACGACGACGGCGGAGACGCCGCCGAGGCGGACTCGACGCGCGCCGGCGAGCGCGTCGCCGGCGAGAGCGAGGACGGGGTGTACCGCGCGCTCGACATGGAGCCGGTCCCGCCCGAGCTGCGCGAGGACCGCGGCGAGGTCGACGCGGCCGCCGAGAACCGGCTCCCGCCGCTCATCGGCGAGGGCGAACTCCGCGGCGACCTCCACACCCACACCGACTGGTCCGACGGCGGCTTCTCGATCGCGGAGATGGCGCGGGCGGCCGACGAGCGCGGGTACGACTACCACGTCGTCACCGACCACGCGACCGGGCCGGGGATGGTCGGCGGGGTCGGCCTCGACGAGTCCGACATCGAGGAGCAGGCGGCGGCGGTCGCCGAGGCGGCCGACGAGGTCGGGATCCCGATCTTCCACGGGATCGAGGCCAACATCGACGCCGACGGCGGGCTCTCGACGGACGACGAGACCCTCGCCGCGCTCGACCTGGTGGTCGCGTCGCCGCACGCCGCCCTCGGACAGGACCGCGAGGCGGCCACCGAGCGGCTGGTCCGGGCGGTCGAACACCCCCACGTCGACGTGCTGGGCCACCCGACCGGCCGCCTCATCAACGAGCGGCCGGGGCTCGACCCCGACGTGGAGGCGATCGCGGCGGCCGCGTCGGCGGCCGGCACCGCGATCGAGGTGAACGCGAACCCCGCTCGGCTCGACGCCGACGGGGAGTTCGTCCGGGCCGCGATCGAGGCGGGCGCGACGATCGCCGTCAACACCGACGCGCACGCCCCGCGCGAGCTCGACAACGCGCGCTACGGGGTTCACACCGCGCGGCGGGGGTGGGCGCGGGCCGCCGACGTGCTCAACGCGCGCTCGCTCAACGGGGTCCGCTCGTTCCTGCTCGAATGACGAGCGGCGACGGCGGCGACGCGCCCGACGGTCCGGGCCCCACAACCGGGGGGAACCCCCCGGTCCTGCTCGACGTCATGTGCGGGAAACTGGCGACCTACCTGCGCCTGTGCGGCTACGACGCCGCCTACGCGCTCGACCGCGGCGTCGAGGCCGACGACCGGCTCCTCGACCTCGCGGCCGACGAGGGGCGGACCCTGGTCACCCGCGACCGCGACCTCGCGGCGCGGGCCGACGCGACGGACGGCTCCCCCGAGGCCGTCCTCCTCACCGAGCGCGACGTGCTCGACCAGCTCCGCGAGTTCGACGCGACGGGGTTCACCGTCGAACTCGCCGCCGAGCCCTCCCGGTGCGGCTCGTGTAACGGTCCCGTCGAGCGCGTCGCGGTCGACGAGGCGAATCCCGCTCCGGCCGACCGCCCCGACTACGTTCCGGACGACGTGGGGACCGACCGGCCCGGATGGCGCTGTGCCGAGTGCGGGCAGTGGTTCTGGAAGGGGGGCCACTGGGACGACGTGGCGGCGCGGCTCGACGGGCTCTGACCCGCCCGGCGGCCGAGCGTAACCGGTTTGCCCGCCCGCCGCGTACCGGTCGGTAATGGAACGCGAACGGGCCGTCGACCGCCTGGAGTCGCTCGTCGACCGCGTCGAGCGCGAGCCGATGCCGGTGCCAGTCCGCGAGGTGTGGGCGTTCGGCGACGTGGCGCTCGGGCTCGATCCGGTCGACCGGCTCGACGTCTACCTCACGAAGGACGTGATCATGGGCGGCGACGGCGACGCGGCCGCCGCCTTCGAGGCCGAGTACGGCGTGAAGGGCGTCGGCACCACGGTCGACGCCGACTGGGCCGAGGCGAACCCCGACCGCGTCCGGACGAGCGACAACGGCTACGCGGCGCCCGAGAAGTGCCTCGCGGCCGAACTCGTAGAGGACGACGAGCCCATCCACCTCGAAGTGTGTAACGCGGGCTTCGAGGACAACGTCCGCCAGCGGCTGAAGGGGGCGCTCGCCCGCGACGCCTACGAGGAGGTGCTCGACCCCCGCGGGGTCTGCCTGTGGGTCGACGGCGAGCGCGACGACGAGGCGTTCGACCGCCTCCGCGAGGCCTCGCTCGCGATGCCGACGCTGCCCGCCGCGCTCGGGATGCTCGGCGCCGACGAGGACGCGGTCAACGCGGCCGCCGACGTGCTCAAACGACGGCGCGCCGAGCAGGAGGGCGCCTCCGTCCGCGGCGACATGGTCTGACCCGGCGCCCGGGGCAACGGGGGTCAGCCGCTCGACGCCACCCGTCCGACGGTCACGTCGAAGGGGACGTACTCGACGCGCTCGTACTCCTCGGCGCCGATGGCGTCGACGACCTCGCGGCCCATCTCGCGCCAGCGCCCCCGGAGGTCGTCGTAGGCCGCCTCGGAGGTCGCGGCGACCAACTCCTCGCGGTGGTCGGCTAGGCCCGCGCCGGAGGCCTTCCGGGCCGCCGACCGCAGCGCGGCCTCCGCGTACGGCGGCTCGGTCCGCTTCTCGTGGACGTAGCGTCGCGTCCGCACGTCGACCAGCCCGGCCGCGCCGAACGCCTCGCGCACCCGGTCGCCGAGCGCCACGTCGGTGTCGACGCCGGCGACGTACGCCTCGCGCGCCTCGCGCTCTAAGCGCTCCTCGGCGTCGACCGTCGAGGCCACCCGCACGTCGGCGTTGTCCGGCTCGACCGCGGCGACGAGGTCCCCGGAGACCCGGGCGAGCTCACGCACCGCCGCGGTCGGGGCCGGCAGGTTGATCAGGAGCGCCTGACAGACCGCCAGGTCGACCGCGTCGTCGGCGACCGGCAGCCGGGTCGCGTCCCCAGCCAGGTAGCCGATCCGCCCGTCGCTCTCCTCGCGGGCGACCCCGAGGAGGTCGCGGTCGGCGTCGACGCCGATCACGGTCGCGTCCGCGTCGCCCGCAGCGTCCGCCTCCGCGGCCAGCACGCGGGTCAGCTCCCCCGTGCCGCAGCCGACGTCGAGGACGCGCTCGCGGCTCGGCAGGTCCAGGTCCGCGAGCGCGTCGCGGCCGTCGTCCCACATCCCGCGGCGGGTGTGTTCGAGGTACTCGGCGGAGAAGCGTCGCACGGGCCCGCTTCGCGGCGGGCGGAAATAAACGTCAGGAGATCGGTCGCGGGCGGCTCCGCGTCCTCACTCGTCGCCGCGTTCGCCGTCCCTGCTACCGGACCCGACCCCGAGCAGGTCGGCGGCGAGGACGGCGGTCACGCCGGCGCAGTAGCCGACGAACGCGCTGGTCACCCCGACCGCGGCGAAGCTCACCGTCACGTCGCCGATCGCCGGGTTCCCCCCGTTGATCCCGGGGACGCCGACCACCGTTCCGAGGAGGACGAACCCGCCGAGGACGGCCGCCGGCACGACGCCGACGGCCAGGCACGCCGGGCCGCCGCAACGCGCGTAGGCACCGGCCGCGGCCAGCGGTCCGGGCGCGTAGAACACGAGCAGCGGCAGGAGCCGGTCGGTCAGCGCGCTCGCCGTCGGCACGCCCGCCGACTCGGCGAGGAACGCGGCGACGAGCGCGAGCGCCACGGCGCCGGCGAACCCGACCACTAACACGACCGCGCGCTCGCGACGGCGTCCGAGCAGCAGCGCCTTCGTGGTGGGCATATCCGTGGATCGCTCGCGAGGTCACTTAAAACCGCGTCGGACGGACGGCGTCCTCGGGGCCGACGGCGTTCGGCGCCGCGGAGCTCGTCTCAGTCGTGACGCAGCTCCCGCACCCGGTCGATGTTCCACGCGAAGCTCTTCCCGTCCTCGGTCGGCGTCTCCAGGGCCAGCGGCACGTCGACCAGATCGGGGTGGTTGAGGATCCGCTCCATCCCCGCCTCGCCGATGTGCCCCTCGCCGATGTGGGCGTGCTCGTCCTTGTTGGTGCCGCACTCGTGTTTCGAGTCGTTGAGGTGGATGTACTCCAGGTGTTCTAACCCGACCACGTCGTCGAACTCCGCGACCGTCTCGTCGACCGCCTCGGGCGTCGAGAGGTCGTAGCCCGCCGCGAACGCGTGGGCCGTGTCGACGCAGACGTCGATGTCAGTCTCCGTGCGGTCGACGATCCCCGCGAGGTGTTCGAACTCGCCGCCGAGCTTCGTCCCCGCGCCCGCGTCGCTCTCGATCAGGACCGTCACGCCGTCGGGCACGTCGAGGTCGTCGATCACCGACACGGCGTTGTCGAGCCCGCCCTCGACCCCGGCGCCCGTGTGCGCGCCGAGGTGGACGTTGACGTACGGGATACCCAGCTTGTCGGCGGCGTCCACCTCCTTTTGCATCGAGTCGAGCGACTTCTCCCGGAGCGCCTCCTTCGGCGTACAGAGGTTCACGAGGTAGGAGGTGTGGATCACCCACGGTCCCTCCAGGTCGCGCTCGGTCCCCTCGCGGAACCGCTCGGCCTCGTCGTCGCCGATGTCCGGGTCCTGCCACACCTGCGGCGAGTGGGTGAATATCTGCCCGCAGTTGCCGCCGACCTCGACCTGGTTCGCCACGGCGTTGTCCACGCCGCCCGCGATGGAGACGTGCGCGCCGACCTTGAGGCTCATACCGGGTACACGGAGGCGGTCGAAAAAGCCCCTTCGGAACCGGGAATCCCCGCCCCGCCCGCCGAGGCCGCTACGCCCCGCCGCTGCCGGGGCGCGTTCGGACCCACGCCTCGTCGCGGTACTTCTCCGCGACGAGCTCTTCGGCTCGTTCCAGCTCCGCCTCCGTCCACGAACCGTCCGTCTCCACGGTCGCGTCCGGCGCCGCTCCCGCCCAGTCGGCCAGCGCCGCCTCGACGGCCGCGACCGCGTCCGCCCGGTTGACGTCGACCAGCTCGTCCATCCCGACGACGCGGTCGCGGAACGCTCCGGGTGTCACCGGGGGGTCGGCGAAGACGCCCAGATCGCGGTCCGCTTCCACGGAGAACGTCAGCGACCCGTGCTGAATCACCGCCTCCCGCTTGCGGTACTGCGCGTTGCCGGCGATCTTGCGCGGTCCATTTCGGCCGTCGTCGGCAACCACGTCGTGCGCCGCGTGAAGCTCGCGGAGGTAACACGCCGGGTGGTACAGCTCCGGCAGCGGCTCCTCGACGTAGTCGGCGTCGATCCCGAGCCGGTCGAACGCGTCGAGGACGGGCTCGCAGAGCAGGTGATAGCAGTCGAGCAGCTCGCTCGGCACTTCGTCCGCGGGGACCGCGATGGAGTACGCCACGTCCCCGCGACCGTCGTGGTAGATCCCGCCCCCGCCCGTCTGCCGGCGAGTCACGTCGACCCCCTCGCGCTCGCAGAACTCCCAGTCGACCGTCTCCGGCTCCTGATGGCGCCCGAGGGTGAGACAGCTCGGCTCCCAGCGGTAAGTGCGGAGCGTGGCGGGCCCGCCCGCCGCGGCGGTCTCGGCGGCGACCTCGTCTAACGCCATCTGCATCGGGCCGGGGCGGGCCTCCTCGCGGATCAGCCGCCAGTCGACGGCGGGCGCGGTCATACCGCTCCCGTGGGGCGCCGCTCCGAAAGCGGTTGCGCTCGACGTCGCGAACGGCGAGATTCGGATTTGTTATCGCAGTATGCGATTTATCGGCCACCGATCCCGAACGCGCGTCCCTTTTACGAATCGCCGGAGTAGGGGCGCGCATGGTGCGAAACGTCGCCGGCGACATGGCGGAGCTCGACCCCGAGGACTTCTACCTCCTCTCGGGCGTCGAGCAGGGGATGCGCTTCTCGGAGTGGGTCCGCCGCGACAAGCTCCCCGACTACGCCGACCTGACGCGCGAGGAGGTCGACTACCGGATCGACCGGTGTCTCGACCGGGAGCTGATCGAGCGGAAGACGATCCAGTACGAGGGGTACCAGCTCACCTTCGAGGGGTACGACGCGCTGGCGCTCCGGACGTTCGCCGAGCGCGAGACCATCGACGGCGTGGGGTCGCCCCTGGGGCTCGGCAAGGAGGGCGACGTGTACGAGGCGCAGTCGTTCCGGCCGCTCGCCCTGAAGTACCACCGCGAGGGGTACACCAACTTCCGCGAGGTGAACCGCGAGCGCGAGTACACCGCCGACCGCGACCACGTCTCGTGGCTCTACACCGCGCGCAAGGCGGCCGAACGCGAGTACGAGGCGATGGAGGAACTGTACCCCGACGTGAGCGTCCCGCGGCCGGTCGATCACAACCGGCACGCCATCGTGATGGAGAAGTTCCCGGGCGTGGAACTGTCGCGCGCGAAGCTTGACCCGGAGCAGGCGGTCGGGGTCCTCGATCTGATCCTCCGGGAGCTGACGACCGCACACGACCTGGGCTGGATCCACGCCGACGCGTCCGAGCACAACGTCGCCGTCGCGGAGAGCGGCGTGACGGTCTTCGACTGGCCGCAGGCCGTGCCCGTCGACCACGAGAACGCGCGCGACTTCCTGAAACGCGACGTCGAGAACCTCACGCGGTACTTCGCTCGCAAGTATCCCCACGAAGTGCCCCGAGAGGCCGATATCGACGGCATCGCCGCCGCTATCGCCGACGGCTCGTTCGACAGCGTTCGAGCGTTCGACGACCGATAAACCAGATAGCGCGATATACAATTCTTATCGGGCAGTACGCTGCCCGACGCGGAACCACCGCGTTGAAACCGGTCGCTCGCGAGACTCCCGAACAGATCATGGAGGACTCGGACCCCGACCGCCTCGCCGCCCGGATTACCGAGGGAGACGCTGAGGCGGTCGTCGCGACTGTCGCGGACCTCACGGCGGTCGACGCCGACACTCGTAAGCGCGCGCTGCGCGCCGTCGGAGACGCGGTCGACGACGGGACCCGCCTCGACGGGGCGGCCGTCGGGTCGCTGACGTCGTTCCTGACCGACGACGACCGGGCGGTTCGGCTGACGGCCGCGAAACTGTTCGTCGCGCTCGCGCGGACGGCACCGGAGGCCGTGACCCCCGCCGTCGATTCGCTCGGGGAGCGGCTGGCGGACGACGCGGAGTTCTACTACGTCCGGGCCCGCTGCGCCGAGGCGCTCGGATACGTCGCCGTCGAGTCGCCCGAGGCGGTCGCGGACCCGGCGACGCTGGCCGACCTCCGCGTCGGACTGGAGTTCGACGAACCGGAGGTGAAAGAGAAGCTCGCGAAGGCGCTGGCGCACGTCGCGCTCGGCGATCCGAGCCGACTCCGCCACCACGTCGACTCGCTCGCCGAGCACCTCGACGCCGGCGACGAACTCGTGAGGTATCACCTCTGTACCGCGCTGGTCGCGATAGGCTGTGAGCACCCCGAGCGACTGACGGCCGCCGAGGCCGCCCTCGGCGAGCGCCTCCGCGACGAGAGCCCGTACGTCCGGGGACGCGCCGCCGAGGCGCTCGGCCTGCTCGCCGGAACCGAGCCGCCGAAAGAGCGCGCCGACGCGGGCGAGGCGCTTGACGAGGTCGACGCCGACGCGGCGCCGTCCTTCCTTCTCGACCGCGCGGAGTTCTGCCGGCGCCGACTGGCCGATCCCGCGTCAGATCCGGTGTCCGGCGTCGGCACCGTCGAGTCGGTCCGCGAGGGGACGGCCGACGCGGTCGCGGCGATGACGGTCCCCGACGACGGCGTCTGCCCGCACTGCGGCCTCGACTTCGCCGACGGCGGCCCCCCGATGTGTCCCCGCTGCGGGACGCCTCGCTGACAATTTTGGCCGGCCTAAAGATTCGGAACTCTTTTGAAGAGTTAGGCGAGCCTAAAACATATGGCAAACGAACGGCCCGACCGGCCGGAACCGTCTCGGCGGGACTACGTCAAGTACGGCGCCGCCGTCGGTGTCGGCGGCCCGCTCGCCGGCTGTACGTCCGACGCCGGCAGTTCGTCGAGGGCGACGGACGACGACCCGGCAGCCGAAAACGAGACGACGGATGGGGACGACGGCGGGACGACGAGCGACGAGGAGTCGACCGGGGACACCGGGTACTCGGTGACGATGTCCCCTGTCGGGACGGTCGAGTTCGACGCCGTGCCGGAGACGGCCGTGACGTTCGACGACGTGTGGATCGACCATCTCGTCTCGCTCGGGCAGGGGGACAAGCTCGTCGCCAAGGCGCGCGACGGCGAGTTCTTCGGGAAGTACTACGACCAGCTCGACGGCGTCTCCTTCGACGGGGACGAGGTGAAGGCGATCTGGGGCGGGGAGGCCATCGACAAGGAGGTCCTCTACGAGGCGGACGCCGATGTCCACCACATCGACCCCATCCGGGCGATTGAGTACCTCGGCTTCGACGACGCGGACGTCGAGGAGGTCAGGTCGAACATCTCTCCGCTCTTTGCGAACCGGTTCAGCCGGTCGCACAACGCGCCGGAGTCGGCGACCGACTATCGGTACTACACGCTCTGGGAGCTCGCCGAGAAGTTCGCGCAGCTGTACCAGGTTCCGGACCGGGTCGCGGCGTACAAGCAGGTCCGCGACGAGATGGTCGCCGACATCGAGAGCCGCCTCCCGCCCGAGGAGGAGCGTCCCACCGTCGGACTGGTCGTCTTCTGGGCGGACGACGAGAAGTGGTACCCCTACAGGATCAACAGCCCCGGCTTCGGCCGCGCGCAGTACCAGCACCTCGGCGTCAACGACGCGTTCGACGACAGCGACAAGACGTACAACGCGAACTACGAGGCCGCGTACGACCACGAGGCGATGCTGGAGATCGACCCCGACATCCTCATCCAGAACTTCGGCATCGGGTACCCCGACAGCGGCGCGGGCTCGATGCGGCAGGCGGTGTACGACCTCATCGAGGACGACCCCGTCGCACAGGAGCTGACGGCGGTGAAGAACGACCGGTTCTACCCCGGCGGGACGGCGTTCCAGGGACCGATCTTCAACCTCTTCCAGATCGAGATCGCCGCCAAGCAGATCTATCCGGGCGAGTTCGGGGAGTTCAACGGCGTCGGCGAGCCGCCCGAGGACGAGCGACTGTTCGACCGGCAACGCGTTTCCGACATCGTCAACGGCGACATCTGACCAATGAGCACCACCGACCCCGAACCGACACGCGACTGCGACCGCGACGTGGCCGTCGTCGGCGGCGGCCCGGCGGGCTGTTCCGCGGCCGTGTTCTGCGCCCGCGAGGGGCTCGACACGGTCGTCTTCGACCGCGGGCGCTCGTCGCTCAAGCGCTGCGCGCACCTTGAAAACTACCTCGGCTTCCCGGCCGGGATCGACGTCGAGACGCTGTACGGGCTGATCCACGCCCACGCCGAGACCGCCGGCGCCGCGATCGTCCCGGACCTCGTCGAGTCGGTCGACCGCGCCGACGACGGTGAGGGATTCGTCGTCACTCCGCAGGAGGGCGACCACGTTTCCGCCCGCCGCGTGATCGCGGCGACGCGCTACGACGGCTCGTACCTGCGCGGACTCGGCGACGACGCGGCGATGTTCGACACGTACGAGCACGACGGCGAGGAGCACGACTGGTTCGACCGCGAGTACGCCGCACATGACGGGACGACGCCCGTCGACGGGCTCTACGTCGCCTCGCCCTCTGACGAGGCCGACACGCAGGCGATCATGGCCGCCGGCCGCGGCGCCCGCGTCGCGCACCGCGTCATCGCCGACGCCCGGATCGACGCCGGCTGGTGGGAGGCGGTCGCGGACGGCACCGACTGGGTGCGCCGCGAGGCCGAACTCGACGCCGAGTGGAGCGACCGCGACCGGTGGACCGAGTGGTTCGACGACCACTACGGCGAGGACGCGCCCGTCGACACCGACTCCGAGCGGTACCGGCGCGTCCGCGCGGCGGCCATCGACGACTCGCTCTCGTCGTACGTCGAGCCGGACGAGATCGAGGAGCGCGCGACCGCGGGGCAGGTCGCGCTCGCGTCGCACCTCGACGCGGACCGAGTGGCGGAGGCCGCCGACGCCGAGGCGCTGGTCGACGGTCTCGACGCCGAGGCCCTGCTTGACGCCCTCGACGACGAGACGCTCCTCGATGCGGTCGACGACGACAGCGTTCGGGACCGCGCCGCCGAACTCGGCCCGACGCAGGGGGGATCCTGACCGTGGCGACCGGCACTTCCTCGGAGACGGCCGGCTGGCGCGAGCAGTGGTTCGGCTGGTTCGACGGCGCGCTGTTCTCCCTGTGCGCGGCGAGCCTCGCCGTCGTCGTCGCCGGCGGGCTCGTGCAGGTGAGCTTCGGCGCGTTCTCGATGACCATCGTCGACGCGTGGCAGGCCGTGTTCACCCCGCGGGTCATCTTCGATGCGCAGGCGTGGCGGGCGTTCCTCCTCGGAGCCGAACTCCCCGAGATGGGCAAGCAGAGCCTCATCGTCTGGAACATCCGGCTCCCGCGGGTGTTCGTCGGGATGCTCGTGGGGATGAACCTCGCCGTCTCGGGCGCCATCTTCCAGGCCGTCACGCGGAACGAACTCGCCAGCCCGTTCATCCTCGGCGTCTCCTCCGGGGCGGGGCTGATGATCCTGCTCGTCCTCGTCGCGTTCGCCGGCGCGACGCTCGCGATACCCTTCCTCGCGGTGTCGGCGGACCTGTCGCTGTCGCTGACGACGGTCGAACTCGGAATCTCGTCGCTGTTGCCCGTTCTGGCCGCCCTCGGCGGGGCCGCCGCGTTCCTGGTCGTCTACGTCATCGCGTGGAAGAACGGGACCTCTCCGGTCCGGCTCGTGCTCGCGGGGGTCATCGTGGGCACGGTGTTCAGCAGCCTCCAGACGGCGCTGTTCTTCTTCGCGGACGACATCGGCGTCGTCCAGTCGGCCATCGCGTGGACCACCGGCTCGCTGACGGGCACCGACTGGGAGCAGGTCCGGATGGCCCTGCCGTGGACCGCCGTCGCGATGCTGCTCGCCTTAGTCAGCTCCCGCCAGCTGAACGTCCTGCTGCTCGGCGAGCGGACGGCCAGCTCGCTCGGGATGAGCGTCGAGAAGGTCCGGTTCGCCCTCTCGGGCGTCGCGGTGCTCGCGGCCGCCGCGAGCATCGCCGTGGCGGGCATCGTCGGCTTCGTCGGGCTGATCGTCCCGCACATGGTGCGCAACATCGTCGGGAGCGACTACCGGAAGCTGGTGATCGGCTGCGTGTTCGCCGGCCCGGCGCTGCTGGTCGCCGCCGACGTGGGCGCGCGCCTCGGCATGGCGGTGCTCGTCGGCTCCGACGCGCAGATCCCGGTCGGGATCGTGACCGGACTGGTCGGGGGACCGTACTTCCTCTACCTGATGCGCAAGCAGGAACAGATGGGGGAGATCTGATGGCGCTCGACCAGACGAGCGACGGCGAGTCGAACCGCGACGCCCGCGCCGACGCCGGCGCGGACAGAGAGGCGGAGGCGCGCCCGAGCGCCGACGCGGACCGGCGAGACGCGGGCGACGCCGCCGACGGGCGCCTTGACGGCGAGGAGCTCGTCCTCTCGTACCCGTCGACCGACGGGCCCGTCGTCGACGGCGAGTCGATCACGGCCGAGGCGGGCGCGGTGACGGCGCTCGTCGGCCCGAACGGGTCCGGAAAGAGCACGCTGCTGAAGGGGCTCGCCGACCAGCTCGCGCCCGCCGCCGGCTCGGTGCTCGTCGACGGGCGGGCGCTCGACTCGTTCGACAAGAAGGAGCTCGCACGGACGATGGGGCTGCTCTCGCAGGAGAGCACGTCGCCGAACAGCATCACCGTCGAGGACCTGGTGTACCACGGGCGCTACCCGCACCGCGGGTTCTTCGAGACGACGACCGACGAGGACGAGGCGGCCGTCGACCGCGCCATCGAGCTGGCGGGCTGCGGTCACCTCAGGGACCGCGAGGTCGGCAGCCTCAGCGGGGGGCAGAAACAGCTCGCGTGGATCGCGATGGTGCTCGCGCAGGACACGGACGTGCTCCTCTTGGACGAGCCGACGACGTTCCTCGACCTCCACCACCAGATGGAGGTAATGGAGATCATCGAGACGCTCCGGGACGAGAGCGAGGTCACCGTGGTCGTCGTCCTCCACGACATCCAGCAGGCGGCGCGGGTCGCCGACCGCGTGGTCGCGCTCAAGGACGGCGCGATCCGCGCCCGCGGCACGCCGGAGGAGGTCGTCACCGAGGACCTGCTCGCCGAGGTGTTCGAGATCGACGCCGCGGTCGATCAGACTCCGCGCGGTCCCCGGATCGAGCCGCTTCGCGCCCGGCACGACGACGACCGCGAGCGCCCGAGCGAGCGCGTCGCGCGGGCCGACGGCGGCGACGAGTAGGGTCGCGACCGGCGCGGTCGATCCCGGGTCGTCGGCGAACGGCGCTCCGCCGGGAATCGACGGATCAGAATCCTTTTCAATTTTTAGGTCAGCCTAAAAATATGGCAGACGAACGAAGCCAACGTCGGGCGCCGACCCGGCGAGACTACGTGAAGTACGGCGGCGCGGTCGTCGGCGCGGGAGTGCTCGCCGGCTGTACGGGCGGCTCCGAGGGCCCCGGGTCGAACGCGACCGACGACGAGACGACCGGCGGGTCGAACGCGACGGACGGGTCCGACGCGACGGGAGACTCGAACGGCTCGACGGCCGACCCCGGCTACACGGCGACCATGGCGCCGGCCGGCGAAGTCGCGTTCGACGCGGTCCCGGAGGACGTCATGGTCTACAGCCTCCTGTACGCCGACCTGGCCGTCGCGCTCGGCCACGGTGACGCGGTCAACTCGCTCGGCTTCGACGCCGACGCCGGCGGGAACACGCTGGACGCCTACTACGCCGACCTCGAGGGCGTCTCCTTCGACCGCGACGGGCTCGCGCAGCTCAACACGGGCTCCGGCGGCGGCATCTCCGTCGACCGCGAGTTGCTCTACGAGCTCGACAGCGACCTCCACCTCGCGGATCCCTGCCTGTTCGTCTCCTTCGACGGGTGGACCGAGGACGACGTCGCCGAGATCCGCGACAACGTCGGGCCGTGGTTCGGGAACATCTACAGCCGGCGGCGCTCGCAGCCGCCGGAGCCGTGTCGGGACCGGTACGAGTACTACGCGCTCCCGGACGTCGGCGAGCGCGTCGCCGCCGTCTTCCGGGAGGAGGAGCGGTTCGCCGCGCTCGACGCGGTCCGCGAGGACCTGCTCGAGACGGTCCGGAGCGACCTCCCGCCGGCCGAGGACCGGCCGACGGTCGCGACGCTCATCTACATGGACGGGACCTACTACCCCTCGCGGACCGACGGCCCCGGGTTCGCGAACGCGCACGTCCGACCGCTCGGCGCCCCCGACGCCTTTGCCGGCGACGAGGTCACCTACGAGACGACGTACGACCACGAGGCGCTGCTGGAAGTTGACCCCGACGTCATCCTCCACCAGTTCGGCATCGCCTCCTACTACAACGTGGGCGCGGTCCGGGAGGAGTTGGCCGACCACCCCGTCGCGAGCGAGCTCTCCGCGGTCGCGAACGACCGGTTCTACCCCTCCGGGAACCCGGTTCAGGGCCCGATCATGAACCTGTTCCAGCTGGAGATGACCGCGAAGCAGCTGTACCCGGAGCGGTTCGGCGAGTGGCCCGGCTACGACCACGGCGACGCATACCCCGCGATCCCCGACGGCGAGCGGCTGTTCGACCGACAGCGCGTTGCGGATATCATCAACGGAGACGCCTGACATGAGCGACGACGACATCACCACGACCGGAGAATCGACCCGGCGCGACTACCTGACGTACGGCGGCGCGGTCGTCGGCGGAACCCTCCTCGCCGGCTGCGCGGGGCCCTCCGACGAGTCGGATTCCGGTGCGGACTCCGGCGAATCGGACACGGGTGCGGACTCCGGCGCCCAGGACGCGAGCTACTCGGTGAGCATGGAGCCGATGGGGACCGTCGAGTTCGAGTCCGTCCCGGAGACCATCGCGCCGTTCACCGCCGACTACATCGACATGTTGGTCGCGCTGGGCAAGGCCGACGCCGTCCGGTCCATCTGGTACCGCGGTCGGTACAAGACGAACCACTACGACGAGCTCGACGGCGTCTCCGTCGACCTCGACGGCCTCACTCAGCTGTGGAACGACGGCGTGTCCAAGGAGCTGTTCTACGAGATGGACGCGGATCTACACCTCATCGATCCGCACTCGCTGACCGACTGGCTCGCCGCCTGGGACCCATCCGACGTCGACGAGATCCGGGACAACGTGGCCCCGTTCCTCGGGAACCTCATCTTCCGCCGCACGGACGACTGGCACGACTACCGGTACTACTCGCTGTACGAGGCCTTCGAGAAGGTCGCCGCAGCCGTCCAGGAGCGAGAGCGCTTCGAGGCGATCCGATCGATACACGACGACCTCGTCGCGACGGTTCGGGAGCGACTGCCACCGCAGGCGGAACGCCCCGACGCCGCGCTCATGTTCGCGGGCAAACAGCCCGAGGAGTTCACGCCCTACCGGATCAGCGGCGAGGGCGCGAACAAGGAACACTTCCACGCGGTCGGCATCGAGGACGCCTTCGAGGGGACGGGGGTCGAGGGGTACACCGGCTCCGAATCGCTAGACTACGAGACGCTGCTGGAGATCGACCCCGACGCCTTGCTGCTCCGGTACCACGGGCGGGGGATGAGCCGTTCGGAGTTCGAGGAGACGGTCGTCGCGTACCTCGAGGACCACGACCTCGGCAGCGAACTGACGGCCGTTCAGGAGGGCCGGGTGTTCCGCGGCGGGCCGATATACGCCGGGCCGCTTCACAACCTGTTCATGATCGACCGGTACGCCACCGGCCTCTACCCGGACCGGTTCGAAGACGAACGGCTGTTCGACCGACAGCGCGTTGCGGATATCATCAACGGAGACGCCTGACATGAGCGACGACGACATCACCACGACCGGAGAATCGACACGACGCGACTACGTGAAGTTCGGCGGCGCGGTCGTCGGCGGGGGGCTGCTCGCCGGCTGTACCGGCGCGTCCGACGACGGCTCGACGCCGGCGGACAACGAGACGACCGGCGCGACGAACGGGACCGACGAATCCGACGCGGCGGCGGACTCGGACGGCGCCGACGAGTCGACCGACGCCACCGGGTACAGCGTCGAGATGGCGCCGGTCGGCGAGGTGGAGTTCGACGGCGTCCCGGAGACGTGGGAGTCGTACTTCCCGGGCTACGCGGACATGGGCGTCGCGCTCGGAAAGGCTGACGGGCTCGCCGCGGTCGGGTTCAAGTCGCGGTACCACACGTCGTACTACGACGAGCTCGACGGGGTCTCCGTCGACAAGGGGGAGATCACGCAGCTGTACGACGAGGGGATCGACAAGGAGCTCTACTACGAGCTCGACAGCGACATCCACCTCACCGACCCGCAGTGGCTGCTCAACAACTCCTTCTTCGGACTGGACGAGAGCGACGTGACGGAGCTGACGGAGAACGTCGCGCCGTTTATCGGGAACACGATCTTCCGCCGGACCGACTCCTGGCACGACTACCGGTACTACACGATGTACGAGGCCTTCGAGAAGGTCGCGGAGATATTCCAAGAGGGCGACCGCTTCCGGGCCTTCGCGTCCCTCCACGACGACCTCCTCGCGCGGGTCCAGGCGGACCTCCCGGCGGCCGACGCCCGGCCCGCGGGACTGCTGTGTTTCGCCGGGTCCGACGAGCCCGAGAAGTTCTCGCCGTACCGCCTCACCGACAAGGGGACCAACAAGAAGCACTTCCACGACCTGGGCGTCTCGGACGCGCTCTCCGGGACCGGCGTCGAGGGGCTCTCGACGGACGACCGCGGCCAGATCGACTACGAGACGATCCTGGAGGTCGACCCCGACGCGCTGTTCGTCCGCGGGCACGAGGCCAAGAGCCGCGCGGAGTTCGAGGACACCGTCCTGGCGTTCATGAAGGAACACAGCGTCGCGAGCGAACTGACGGCGGTCGAGGACGGCGCGGTGTACCGCGGGGGGCCGATCTACCAGGGACCGATCCAGAACCTGTTCCTGACGGAGCGGTTCGCGACGCTGCTGTACCCCGACACGTACAGCGGCGAACTGTTCGACCGCGACGCGGTGAGCGCCATCGTCACCGGCGACGCCTAAACCGCGGGCGGACGTTTCGGCGCCGCGGTCACGCCCGGGGGCCGGCCCGCGGGCGGGTCGCGAGCGCGGACTCCGTGTGGAGCGGACCGTGACGACGCGTCTCGTTTCGGGGGCGTGCTGACCGGTACTTTCTTGTGTTTTTAGGCTGGCCTAAAACATATGCTCGGAGGGAACCGCACCGACACCGGATCGATTCGGAGAGCCGTTCGAACCTGCGCGAGCGCGTCGCCCGGTCGGCGGACCGAGGCCGGCAGTACGGACCACACCTGAACCATGGCACCGACTGACACTGTCGGGCGGACGAGCGCGGCCACACGGATCGCGGTCGCCGTCGTCGACGGAGGGGCCCTGAGATGAGCGTCGACACGTACGTCGAACGAGCTCGGACCCGCGTTCGGACGGAGCGGGAGGCCCTCGACGCGAAACGGACGGCGTTCGAGCGGTTCGATCGCCGCGTTCGGTCGATATCGACCGACCCGACGCCGGCCGCGTCGACGAGCGCCACCGCCGTCACGGGGACGGAGCGGCGCGTGCGGTCGGCCGACGACGCGCGCTGTCGTGATGTCCGCCAGGCGTTCGAGGAGACGGTCCGGCCGCACAGCCTCGACGACGTCGAGGGCTCCGGCGACGAGTCGCTGCTGGAGACGGTCCGCTCGGAGCTCACCGAGTCGATCGCGCTGGCGCTCTCGCCGGCGACCGACGCCTCGTTCAGTCCGCAGCTGAAGCGGACGGTCGTCGCCGAGACGACCGCCCGTCGGAACGAGGTCGTCGCGCTCGAGGCGGCGCTCTCCCGGGAGGCGGCGCACCTGTCCGACGCCGCCGACGCCGTCGACGCCGTCACCGAGCGCATCGTCGACCTCGACGAGACGCCGCTGACGGCGCTCGGTTTCGAGGCGCTCGAGGCGCGACACGAGACGCTCGACGAACTCCGATCGCGGTGCGCGGACCTGGCGCGGCGCCGACAGGAGTTTCTGACCGGCACGACGAACAACGGAGTCGAGGCGGGCGTTTCCCACCGCCAGCTCCCCCCGTACCTCTACCGCGACTTCCCCGTCGATCACCCCGTCCTGTCGACGGTCGCGACGCTCGACGCGACGTGTGACGACTGCCAGCGAGCGGTGCGGAGACACCTCGTTCGGAGGGTATGACCGTGGGAAGCGGACCGCGAGGTCGGCGCGCTCGGGCGTGGGCCTGGACGTACCTCGCGATTTTCGGTCCCGGTGACGGCCGTGAGGAAGGGGACGGCGCCGACGACGCCGACGGACCGTCGTCCAGCGGGGCCGACGGCGGGACGCGAGGGGGCGAGCGATGACCGGCGCCCCGCAGTACCTCTTGGCGGTGTACATCCTCGGACATCGGGACGGGGAGCCGATCCGGACGAGCGCGGTGGCCGAGGCGCTCGACCGGTCGCCGGCCACGGTCACCGAGACGTTCCAGCGGCTCGACGATGACGGCCTCGTCGAGTACCGGCCGTACGAGGGCGCGGCGCTGACGGACGCGGGACGCGAGCGGGCCGCGGAGCTACACGAGACCTACGTGACCGTCTCGTGGTTCTTCCGGAGCGTCTTGGACCTCGACGACTCGGAGGGCCAGGCGATGCGGGTGGCGGGGCTCGTCAGTCCGATCGTCGCCGAACGCCTCGCGGAGACGCTCCCCGTCGAGACGGGCGATGGCCCGGGAACCGACTCGGACGACCCGAACTCGGCCGACGGCGAGCGGTCTTGACCCCGGCCCGAACGCGCCCTCACCCCGGCAGAATCCGGGTGGCGGGTACCGACCGCCGTCCCGTTTTAGGCGATACGAAAAATAACAGAACGTAATTACTTATCAGTGAAATCTCGGTATATATCCTATATATGGGCTCTATCGCGTGTTTTAGGGTACCCTAATACCACAGTTTTATGATACTATGCGTTGAACGTGAGAACGCAATGAGCGCAGAAGGACTCGAACGGCAGACGCGGAGTTACCTGAGCAACGAAGTCCCGCAGATCCAGCAACACGGCGGCAGCTTCGAGATCCGCGACGTCGACGAGGAGGCGGGAACGGCGACCGTCGCTATCGGCGGCGCGTGTTCGGGCTGTGGTATCGCCCCGATGACGATGAAGGCCATCGAGCGCCGCCTGCCCGAGAGCGTCGACGGCCTCGAAGACGTCGAAGTCGTGCGGTCCGGCGGCCCGCGAGCCGCGGTGATGCCGTCGAAGACCGACGAGATGGACGAGATGGACGAGTACGAGGACTACAGCCCGCCGTTCTGACCGGGGAACCGGACGAGTCCGTCCCCGTCTTCGGGGAGAGCGCTCGAACCACGGACCCCGACCGGTCCCCGTAACCGCGCTCGACCACCGCCTCGACCGGCCGGTTCGGGCGCGGTTTCCCCCGACTCGCCGAACTCTTTAGGCTCGCCTAAGATTCGAAACCGATTTATTTCTTTAGGGTGGCCTAAAACGCATGGACTCAGACGCAGAGCGGTCCGGGGCGACCCGCCGCGACGCGATCAGGTACTGCGGCGTCGCCGGCGTGGGAGCGCTCGCAGGCTGCGCCGGGAGCGAGTCGCCGGACGACCCGAACTCGACCGACGGCGGCGGGTCACAGACCTCGACGACGGACGACGGATCGTCGGCCGACGGCGACGGAGACGGCTCCGACGGCGGCGCCTCGGGCGACGGGACGGCACCGTCCGAGGCCTGTATCGAACCCGTCGGCTGTCTCACCTTCGAGTCGGTCCCCGAGACGTACGCCGTGTACAACGGGGGCTGGGCGGACATGGCGTTCGCCCTCGGCCAACAGGACGGGTTCCTCACAGCGGGGAACATGATCCCGTCGTTCTTCTTCGAGCCGTTCGACCTCGACGTGCCCCCGCAGGACGAGCTACCGTCCATGTGGGCCGACGGCGGCTGGGACAAGGAGAGCTTCTACGAGCTCGACCCCGACGTGTTCCTCATCGACCCGAACTACCTCCACGGGACCGGCTGGGACGGCTCGTGGAGCGAAGCGGACACCGCCGAGATCCGCGAGAACGTCGCCCCGTTCTTCGGCAACAACATGCGTCGTCGCCGCGGATTCCACGACTACGAGCTGTACGGGCTCTACGAGGGGTTCGAGCGGCTCGCCGACCTGTTCCAGGAGCGCGAGCGCTACGAGGCGCTCGCGGCGGTCCACGAGGAGCTCCAGACCGAGATCGCCTCTCGGCTGCCGCCCGAGGAGGAGCGGCCGGAGGTCGGACTCATAAACGGCGGATCCAACCCGGCGAACGGTGAGATATATCCGCTGTACACCCGCGGCGAGGGGTACGAGATGAAGCCGTACCACGATCTCGAAGTGAAGAGCGCCTTCTCGGAGGAGCTGGCCGAGAGCGGCGCGATCGGCTACGAGCGACTGCTGGAGGTCGACCCGGAGATCATCGTCGTCCACTGGGGGATCGGCACGACGGGCGACACCGACTCCTTCTCCGCCTCTGCGTTCCGCGAGCAGTACGTGACGCCGATAGAGGAGGACGAGGTCGGAAGCGAGCTCACGGCCGTCAGCGAGGGCCGCGTGTATCCGGGCGCGTACGGTGAACAGGGACCGATCGTCAACCTGCTCCAAACCGAAATGAAAGCCCAGCAGCTGTACCCCGAGGAGTTCGGCGAGTTCGATCCCGAGGCTTTTCCCGAGGTCCCGGAAGAGAACCGACTGTTCGATCGCGACCGTGTCAACGACATCATCGCGGGTGACCTCTGATGCGCGCGCGAGAGTGGACCGTCGCGGCGACGTACGGCGATCCGTCGGAGTACGGCGTCCCCGCCCTCCCGCAGTGGCGCGTGGCGCGTGGCCCCGACGGCGCGGTCGCGTTCGCGGCGGCGGACGCCGACGAGCCGTTCATCACAGCCGACAGACCGGTCGAGGTGCGCCGATGACGACCCGTCCCGACACTACGCCAGCCGCGGACCCGGACTCGCGGACCGACGCCGACGTGGCCGTCGTCGGGGGCGGCGCCGCGGGGCTGTCCGCGGCGACCTTCGTCGCCAGGTACGGCCTGGAGACGACCGTCCTCGACGGCGGCAAGGCGGCGATCACGCAGTGCGCTCACGTCGAGAACTACCTCGGGTTCCCCGCGGGGATCGATCCCAACAGACTCCTCGAACTGGGTCGAACGCAGGTCGAGACCGAGGGCGGTCAGGTGGTCGACGAGCGCGTCACCGCGGTCCGGCCGGCGGACTCCGACGGCAGCGAGTCCGACGCGTTCGCCGTGGAGACCGGGTCCGGAGAACTGATCGCGGACCGCGTCGTCGTCGCCGCCGCGTACGACGGCGAGGTGCTGGACCCCCTTGCCGACGCGGTCGCGGACACACACGCAGGCACGGAGGGGGCCGACGACGCCGACGGGTCGCCGCCGGACCCGTTCGTCCCCACAGACGGGGGACGCACCGAAGTACCGGGACTGTACGTCGCCGGCTGGATGAGCGACGAGACCGTCCACCAGGTCGGCGTCAACGTCGGCCACGGCGCTCGCGTCGGCCTGGCGCTCGCCCGCGACGACATGAGCGACCGGTACTGGCCGGCGGTCGGCGAGCGCTACGTCGACTGGGTCGTCCACGACGGGCGCTACGGCGGCGACGGCTGGGACGACCACGTGGACGAGTGGTTCGAACGGGAGATGCTGCCGGCGGACGACGGGGTCGACCGGTCCGTCGTCGACGCCGCCCGCGAGGATCTCAAGGCTGAGTTCCTGGATCGGTGCGTCACCGCCGAGGAGCGCGAGCGGCGGGACCGCCGCGGGCAGCTCCGGCTGCTCGATGCCCTCGATGACGACGTGGTCCGCGAGTACGCCGCCGAGACGTTCGACACCGACCCGGCTGCGATCGGACTGCCCGATGAGGCGGCGGACGGCCCCGCTGAGGGCCGGGAGGTCGGGGACCGATGACTGACTCCGGCGCGGACGGCCCCGACGGCGGGTCGACCGACGCGAGCAGGGACGTGGTGGTCGTCGGCGGCGGCGTCGCCGGGCTCACGGCGGCCGTCTTCACCGCACGGCAGGGGCTCGACACCCTCGTCGTCGACCCCGGCGAGTCGATCCTCCGGCGCAACGCGCACCTCGAGAACTTCCCCGGGTTCCCGCTCGGGATCAACCCCCGACAGCTCCTCGACCGCCTCGA
The DNA here is from genome assembly GCF_005435115.1 of Halorubrum sp. ARQ200. Classification (NCBI taxonomy): domain Archaea; kingdom Methanobacteriati; phylum Methanobacteriota; class Halobacteria; order Halobacteriales; family Haloferacaceae; genus Halorubrum; species Halorubrum sp. ARQ200. The sequence continues at coordinate 82,865 of NZ_SGTZ01000004.1, forward strand.
CGAGCAGGCCGCCGGCGCCGGCGCGGACCGGTTCGACGGGCGGGTCACCCGGGTCGCGACGGTCGGCGCGGTCGACGACGCCGCGGCGGACGACCCCGCGGCGAACGCGCGACCCGACGCCGCCGCGGACGGCGCGCGGTTCGTCGTCGAGACGGACGGCGCCGACCCGGTGCGAACGCGGTACGTCGTCGCGGCGACGAAGAACGAGGTCGGCTACCTGGAGGGGATCGACGGCGTCGGGATCGTCGACCGCGGGAAGGCGTACGTCGACGTCGACGAGCGCGGTCGGACCGGCGTCGACGGGCTGTACGCGGCGGGGCGGCTCGCCGAGAAGCCCCATCAGGCCGCGGTCTGCGCAGGCCACGGCGCGGAGGTCGCGGTGACGCTCTTGGAGGACGACGACGCGCCCTTCTACCACGACTGGGTCGCGCCGGAGGGGTACTTCACCGACCGCGGCCGCGACGTGCCGCCCGGCTGCGAGGAGATCGACGCCGACGAACGCCGGGCACGCGAGGCCGCCGCGCTCGACGCGGCGCGCGAGCGGTCCGCCGAGCCGCACCCCGACCCCCAGGAGACGCACCCGAGCCTCGAGGACTGAACGCACGCGACCGGACCCACTCAACCGTGATCGGAACCACCCTACTCGACATCGCGGACCACATCGAATCGCTCGCGGCCGACGACGGCGAGTTCTCGCTCGTCTGCGCGCGGTACGGCGACCGGCCCGTGCCTGCCGCGGGGCTGCGCTTCGAGAGCCGCGAGACGGCCCGCGCGGCGGCCCGCGCGACGGAGCAGTACCGCGACACCCTCCGCCGGTACGACCCCGAACTCCCCTTCTACGACGTGGTCGTCAGACAGGAGTTCGCGGAGCCGCCGTCGGGGTCGACGGAGCGGGACGACGGCGGCCCGACGTTCGCCCCCGGGGAGGGCGGGTCGCCGCCCGCGGAGCTGGCGGACCGGATCGTTGACGGTACCGCCCGCCGGGCACCCGGCGGGGACGACGCGCCGACGGACCGCCGCCGCGCGGACGAGGCAGGGAGGCGCGGCCGGGCCCGCGACCGCGTCGAGTTCTGCCACGCGGCGGCCGCGGCGACGTTCGAGGCGCTCTCGGCCGGCGGCCACGACCGCGCCGAGTCGGCCGCGATGAACGCGTACTTCTCGCTCGCCGAGCGCGTCGCCGACCCCGACGACCTCTGTCTCTGCCTGCTCGAAGCGATGGCGACGGCGCTCGACCGGCACCTCGACCCGGACGCGCAGGCGTCGGTGCTGGCCGAAGCCGCCGAGCGCCTCCCCGAGCCGTCGGAGCCGGCCGCCGCCGACCCGGTCGACGCGGCGTTCGACCGCCTCGCGGCCGTCGGTCTCGTCGAGGGGTACGAGCGCGCCGACGAGGCGGGGTTGGCTGCGCGACCCGGGGTTCCGGCCGACGACGCGACGGTCCGAGTCTCCGGGTACGCGCTGTCGCCCGCCGACGGACGGGTCGCGACGCTCCCGGCCGCGCTGGAGCTGTGCCGTCGGGACTCGCGCGGCCGGATCGCCGGCATCTCCCTCCTCGGCGCGGCCGGCGATGCGACCGGCTCCGACTGGTGGGTCCGGGTCGACCCGGACGCGCCAGCCCTCGACGGCGGCCCGTCGACCGCGTCGGTCCCGTCGGCGAACTGACGCTCCCGCCCTACTCCCCGTCCGGTTCGATCCGCACCAGGTCCGCCTCGACGTCCTCGACGAACGCGCCCTGTCCCCCGACGGTGACCTCGCCGTCGTTGGTCGCGACGACGAGCGAGTGCTCGACGGGGAACTCGTTGTTCGTCGGCTCCACCATCCCCTGTTTCGTCTCGACGACGCGCCCGACGACCTCGGCGGGCTCGTCGTCGTCGGTCCACCGCCCGCCGACGGTCACCCGCGGCGGGTCGCCGGCGCGGAGCCGGAGTGTCGCCTGGAGGATGGTGTGCCGGAAGTCGGTGTACTCCGCGGGGAGCGGCGCCGGGTCGGCGACGGCCAGCTCGGTCGCGGCGGGCCAGTAGTTCCCGAGGAAGGAGCCGGCGATCACCGGCGCGAGCTGCTCCTGCGCGAAGGCGATGGCCTGCCGGTCGGTGGTCGAGCGCCGGAGCAGCTCCGGCGGGGAGACGACCCCGGCCGCGGAGTCGACGGTGAGCAGGGTCGGCATCGCCTCGCCCCAGGTCCGGACGACGTTCGCGACGCCCGCCAGCCCGGGGTCGTCGGCGTCGAGGTCGGCGGCCGCGTCGGAGACGACGAGCAAGACGAGCACGCCGCGGTCCACCGCGTCGACGAGCACCTCCTTCACCTCCGGGAGCTGCTTTGCGGTGATCGACAGCGCCACCTCGCTCTCGGCGTCGGCCAGCAGCGACCGGATCCGCTTGATCACCGTGGCCCGCGACTTGATCACTTCGAACTGCTCGGCCTGGCGCTCGACGCGGGAGTACCGCTCCGCCAGCCCGGGCCGCATCGCGTCCACGTCGGACCGGAGCCGGTCGATAACTTCGTCCGGCGGGTTCGCGCGGATCGTCGTCGGCACGACGTGGTCGTTCACCTCGACGAAGCCGCGCTCCGCCAGCGACTCGCTCACGCTGTAGACGTACCGCTTCGAGACGCCCGCCGCGTCGGCGACGGTGCTCGCCTTCGCCTCGCCGTGTTCCAGCAGACTGAGATAGGTGTCGACCTCCTTGTCGGAGAGCCCGAAGCGACGGAGGAGGTCGGTCAGCGTCCGGTCGTCCATACGAACGCCTCTTCCGAGCGACACTTATATGGGTCGGTCCCGGGCGACCTCGCCGCGCCGCCGGCCGGCGACGCCCGGTCCGTCACCGGAGCGCGGCGACGGCGTCGACCGCTATCGGAGCGCGGCGACGGCGTCGACCGCTATCGGAGCACGGCGATGGCGTCGACCGCGACCCGGACCTCGCCGTCGCCGTCACCTGCGACCGCGCTCCCGTCGCCGAACAGGTCCGCCTCGACCGGTCCGGGGACGGCGACGGTCGCCGGCTCCGCGGCGAAGTTGACGACGACGAGCAGGGGGTCGGCGTTGTCGATCGTTCCGGCGTCACCGGCTCCCGCGCCCGCCGGCGGCGTCCGCTCGTAGGCGACCACGCGCTCGGCGTCGCCGTCGACGACGCGGGCGTCGGCCGCGCGACCGTCGAACGCCACACCGCCGCGGCGCAGGAGCGGTTCGGCGTCGCGCAGCGCGGCCAGTTCGCGGTGGAAGTCGGTGAGGTCGTTGTCGCCGTCGTGCCACCGGATCGGGCCGCGGTACGTCTCGTTGCCCCGCTCTTGGCCCGCGTAGATCATCGGCGCGCCGGGCAGCGTGAACGTCACGGCCGCGGCCGCGCGGAGCGCCTCGCGGCCGTGCTCCGCGAGGTACCGGTCCTCGTCGTGGTTCTCGACGTAGCGCATCTGCGCGGCGGGATCGTCGAAGCCGAGCCACTCGACGCGGGCGAGGGCGGTCTCGACCGCGTCGGCCGGCTGCTCGCCCGCGCCGATCGCGCGGAGCGTCTCGTACAGCGAGGTGTCGTAGTGGCGGTGGAACTCCCCCTCGCCGTAGAACGGGTCGTGGGGGAGCGTCTCGTCGAGCAGGAGGGTGTCGTCGGGGACGCGGTCGGCGACTTCCTTCCAGAAGCCGTGCGGGACGCCCCACGCCACGTCGGCGCGGAACCCGTCGACGACGCCGGCCCACTCGTCGACCACGTCGAGCAGCCACTCGCGGACCGCCGGGCTGTCGTAGTTGAGGTTCGGGATGCGGCCCCACTCGAAGTAGTAGTCCGGGGCGTCCCCGTCGCCGACTTCGGCCCAGTCGATCCCCGTCACGTCGGCGGCCGCGTCGGTCCGCCGGTAGTGGTCGGCGTACGTGTCGACGCCCGCCGAGTGAAGCTGGAACGCGGGGTGGTCGCGGGAGGTGTGGTTGATCACGAGGTCGAAGACCACGCGTATCCCGGCGTCGTGGCAGGCGTCGACGAGCGACGCGAACGCCTCGCGGGAGCCGAGGTCCGCGGCGGTGTCGTAGTAGTCGGTGACGTGGTAGCCGTGCTCGGTCGGCGACGCGAGGACGGGGGTGAGCCACAGCGCGTCGACGCCGAGGTGGTCGAGGTACTCGACCCGGCGCTCGATCTCCGCGAACGTCGTCGGGAGCGTGTCGCCCGCGAACGAGCGGACGAAGACCTCGTAGATCGTCGGCGACTCCGCCCACCCCGGCGTCGGGTTCGGGTCGCGCACCGCGACCGCACCGTCGCCGCCGGCCGCGGCGCCCTCCCGCTCGATCCGGACCGTCTCCGCGGCCCCGTACCGCTCGCCGTGCGGGACCGCGTGGATCCGGACATCGTCCGGGAGGTCGTCGAGGGGGACCGAGAGCGTCCGCCCGTCCGCCCGCGACTCGATCGCCGCGACCGTCTCGGGGTCGGCGTCGCGGTCGTCGACGAGGAACGTCGCGTCGAGCGCGTCCGGGTCACCGCCGCGCTCGACGTCGTCGACCGCGGGCGCGGGCTCGACCGCGGCGGTCAGGCGGAGCCGGTCGCTCGCCGCCGGGTCGTCGGCCTCGACGACCGACGCGTCGAGCGAGAGCCGCGGCCGACCGGGACCGGGCACCTCGCAGACGCCGTGGAACGCGGCCGAGCGATCGCCGTCGGGGACGAAGCCGAAGCCGTGGCCGCCCGGCGGGACGCGGACCGAGGCGACCCACTCGCCGCCGTCGCGCTCGGCGCGGTCGAGCGCGAGCCGGTTCTCGTTGTGGGGCCACAGCAGGGAGACGCGGTCGACTTCGCCGTCCTCGACGCCCAGGTCGTCGGCCGGGACGCGGATCTCCGCCCGGCGGCGCTCGTCGGGGAAGGCGCGGACGCGCTGCCGGTGGGTCCCGTCCGGCGCGTCGACCGCGAGGACGTAGGTGCCGGGGGCGTCGGGCGCGAGGTGGACCACCGGGTCGTCGTCCCGACCCGTCTCGCCGGCCCGCAGCACCGCCGCCGGACCGTCGGACCCGGCCGCGTCCGCTGCCGCCGAGCCGTCGGGGTCGACCGTCGTCGCCGAACTCGGCGGGCCGGTCGCGGTCGGGTCGGGGCCGTCGCCGGGGGAGAGGTCGCTGTCGGCGGGCGCGTCGCGGACGGTCCAGCGGTAGGTCCCGTCGGGGTCGGGACACCGCGGCGCCAGCTCGACGGGCTCGCCGACGCTCGTCGTTCGCGGGGGGCCGGGTTCGTGCACGCTCCGCCTCTCGTCGCGCCGCGGTTTGAGGGTTTCCGTTCTCGGAACGAATGAACAATAATTACACCAAAGATTCATATCGACCGGTGGCGTGTATTCGCGTAATGCAGCTCCGCGACGCCCTCGACGATTACAAGCGCCACGCCGGCGACGGGACGCGCTTCCCCGGCGAGCGGCGCACCGTCTCCGGCCGGTTCTCGGGCGGAAACGGCCGGCTCGTCCACGTCGGCGACGACGGCGAACTCCGCGACTTCGGCTACCCGCTCACCGGCCGGACCGGGCTCGTCCGGTCCCGGATCGGGCTCGCCGTCGGCGACGAGGTGGCCTGGCTCGACGAGGCCGAGACGAGCCAGCGGTACGTCGGCGACACCGCGCTGGTCGAGACGGTCCACGAGACGCCGCGCGCGACGGTGACCCGCCACGACCTCACGCTCGGCGACGCGCACCTCACCCGGGCGTCGGTCGAGTTCGCGGACGGCGACGTCGACCCGGCGGACGCCTCGCTCGTCGTCTACGCCCGCTTCGCGCCCGACGGCCGCGACGACCGCGTGGGACAGCTCCGCTACGACGACGCCGTCGAGGTGTACCACGCCGACGAGCGCGACTTCCTCGCGAGCGCGACCGGCTTCGCCGACCTCCGGGGCCAGCTCCCGGCGACGTTCCCCGAACTGCTCGACGACGACCCCACCGAGCTCCCGCGCGACCGCGACGGCGACCGCTACGAGGAGGAGCGCCTCTCCGGCGAGGTCATCGCCGACGTGCCGTTCGACGACGGGGTCGCGACCGTCGCCACGCTCCTGACGGACCGCGCCGAGACCGACCGCGAGGCGGCCCGCGAGCGCCTCGCCGACCTCTTCGCCGACCTCGACGACGTCGACGCGCTCGCCGAGGCGGCGGCCGACGCGCTCCCGTCGGTGCCGGAGTCGGCGCCCGCTCGCGAGTCGGTCGTCGCGGACCTGCGCGTCCTCTCGCTGCTCTCCGCGCCGTCCGGGCTCCGGATCGCGGGGCCGGACTTCGACCCCTACTACGAGCACTCCGGCGGCTACGGCTACACGTGGTTCCGCGACGACGCGGAGATATCCGGGTTCCTGCTCGGCGCCGCCGACGCCGTCGACCTCGACCTCGACGACTGGCACGCCCGCTCCGCCCGCATGTACGTCGACACGCAGCGCCCGGACGGCTCCTGGCCCCACCGGGTGTGGCCGCGGAACGGCGCGCTCGCCCCCGGGTGGGCGAACGCCCGCATCGAGGACGGCCCCGACGTGGACTACCAGGCCGACCAGACCGGCAGCGTCGTCGCGTACCTCGCCCGGGCGCGGGCGACGGGCGTGGACGTTGCCGGCCTCGACGCGACCCTCGTCGCCGCGCTCGCGGGGCTCGACCGGACGCTCGAACCCGACGGCCGCCCCGTCGTCTGTCAGAACGCGTGGGAGGACTCGGCGGGCCGGTTCGCGCACACCGCCGCGACGTTCCTGGAGGCGTACAGCGAGCTCGCGCGGCACGGCGAGGGGCTCAGCGTGGACGCGCTCGACGACCCCGACGCCGTGCCCGGCGCCGCGTCGCTGCCGGACGACCTCGCCGCGCACGCCCGTGACCGGGCCCGCGAGGTGTACGACGCGCTCGACGACCTGTGGGTGCCCGAGCGCGGCTGTTACGCCGTCCGCGAGACGCTCGACGGCGGCATCGACGACCGGCTCGACTCCGCGACGCTGGCGCTGGCGGCCGCGCACCGCTCGTTCGACGCGCTCGGCGCGGCGGACGGCGAGGGCGGCGCGGTCGACGACGAGCGCCTCGACCGGCTGGTCTCGCACGTGGAGACGGTCGTCGACGGCCTCTCCCACGAGACCGACGACATCGCCGGCCTGATCCGCTACGAGGGCGACGGCTGGCGCCGGGCGGACCAGCTCTCGGAGAAGGTGTGGACCGTCTCGACCGCGTGGGGCGCGAACGCCTGCGCGGAGCTCGCGGCCCTGCTCGCGGCGCACGACGACCCGCGCGCCGCGGAGATGACGGCCCGGGCCCGCGACCTGCTCGCGCACGTCTCGCCCGGCGGCTCCCTGTGCGAGCCGACGACGTACCTCCCCGAGCAGTTCTTCGACGACGGGACGCCCGACAGCGCGACCCCACTCGGCTGGCCGCACGCGATCCGACTGGCGACGGTCGCGCTGCTCGACGACGAACTGCCGCAGTTCGCCGACCGCGCCGCCGCGGACGACGACTGACCGACACGCGGCGACTATTTCTCGATGAATCCTGAGCGGCGGCGCGTGCCTGCGAGCGGCCGGAGCGGCGGCCGCGAGGAGCACGCGCGAGGTCGCCGGCGCGTAGCGCCGCCGGCGAGACCGCAGGGAGCGTCGCGACCGAGGACCGCAGCGAGCTGAGGGAGTCGAGCGCGGCTGGGGCTTTGGCGGTGTTCGCCGCTCCACTCACGACGAGTTATAAATAAACGGCTCTGTTGAAATCCTATTCTTCAGACACATTACCGACTGAAACAGCCGGCCGATTAGAGCCTCGAATACGACATGGAACGCCTGTATTGGGAGTGGCCAGACCTCGACTGACCAGTTCAGTCTCCTCGTGAAGTCTCAGTCTGACCCAAACACCGCCCGGGTCAATGCACCACCGTAGGCAAGTCGTGAGCCGATCCACAGTGCACCGAGCGTGACGCCTATTGCCAAGAGGTCGGGAATCGGCTCTGGGAGGCGGCCGCTTGCTGTGCGAGCGAGTCGGCCCGCTAGAGAGAAACTGCCGAACCAAACTATTAAAAAAGCAACGTGCTGATGGAGAGACTTCTGTCGGCGTGCATGGCGGTAACCGACGACAAGAAAGCCCACGAGCAGCAGGACGGCTAGGATTAGGAAGGCGAGAGAGCGGAGTTGTCCATCGAGCGCAAACGCCGAGGGGATGCCGATCACCACGGCGAGAACGAAGATCGTCTGGGCGATAAGTCCGATATCTATCTCAGTATTGGAGGGCTGTTCGGACACAAATCGTGGTCACAAACGATGAAATATAAATATACTCCACATGACTAAAGTTTGTTCATCCGAATTGGTTGTATTCTACGACACCGACTAGTCCGTCTCTCTTGACGGCCACCGTTATCTAAGATACTTCGCTGAAATCACGCTCTGTACTGAGCGATTGGGGTGAAAACTATCAGCTGCGGAGGATTTCAACAGAGCCAAATAAACCCCAAAACCACGACAAAACCGCTCCTATTGCCACTCGTCGCGGGGCACGCAGTCGGACTCGCGGACCGTGATCCACCGCGTGGTCCGCTCGTCCGGGTCGACGTCCCGCTCGAAGAACGTCACCTCGCCGCCGTCGTCGCCGTCCGTCCGTTTACAGACGAGTTCGGGCGACCCGTCGCGAACACGCGCGGATGACGTGGACGTGGACATACGTCACGATTCGCGCTCGGTCGGATAATAACTGTTGGTTTCAGTCGCGCAAAAATAGAAACTACGAACGTAGTTACTCCCGCGCCGGGCCGCGCTCAGCGCCGCACCGGGACGCCGCGTTCGTCGAGGTACGCCTTCGTCTCCTCGATGGAGTAGTCGCCGAAGTGGAAGATGGAGGCCGCGAGCCCGGCGTCGGCGTTCGCCTCGGTGAACACCTCGTACATGTCCTCGGGGCTGCCGCACCCCGACGACGCGATGAGCGGCGTCGACACGGCCTCGCCCACGGCCTTCATCAGCGGAACGTCGTAGCCGTCCTTCGTTCCGTCCTTGTCGATGGAGTTGACGAACAGCTCGCCCGCGCCGCGCTCCTCGGCCTCCTTCGCCCACGAGACGGCGTCGATGCCGGTGCCCTCGCGGCCGCCCTTCTTCGTGCACTCGAACCACACCGTCTCGCCGCCCTCGTCCTCGTAGAAGTGGTCGCCCTCGTCGTCGTACCGGCGGCGGGCGTCGACGGAGATGACGATGCACTGGCTGCCGAACGCGGCCGCGCCCTCCTCGATGAGCTCGGGGCGCTCTAAGGCGCCGGTCGTGATAGACACCTTGTCCGCGCCGGCGCGGAGCGTCTCCTTGATGTCGGCCTTGGTGCGGATGCCGCCGCCGACCGTCAGGGGGATGAAACACTCGTCGGCGACCGCGTTCACCACGTCCAGCATCGTCTCCCGCCCCTCGGCGCTGGCGGTGATGTCGAGGAAGACGAACTCGTCGGCGCCCGCCTCGTTGTACTTCTTCGCCAGTTCGACGGGGTCGCCCGTGTACTCCAAGTTCTCGAAGTTGACGCCGGTGTACACCGCGGCGTCGCCGTCGTCGTCGAGGTCGACGTCGATACAGGGGATGATACGCTTCGTGAGTCCCATTCGTTGGCGAAGCGTAGACCGCGCCGTCGGTTAAAAGGCGCGGGGCTCACTCGGCGCCGGTCGCGTCGGCCGCCTCGCCGGCCGGCGCCCCCTCGCCGCGGCCCCCCGCGTCTCGTCGGTCGTACTTCGCGACGGCGCGGTCCGCGCGCGTCGAGACCCCGTTCGGGTTCTTGGCGGGGCTCCGGTCCCGCCGCCGCGCGACGATCCCGTCGGAGGCGCCGCCGGTGAGCCCGACGATCACGTCGCGACCCGTCGCGGCCCAGCGCGAGGGGGTCGACTCGCCGCGGACGACGTCCCGCGCCGCGGAGAGGGCGTCGCCGGCCGCGTGGGATCCCGCCCGGAGGAGGACGGTCGGCCGCACGCCGTAGTTCTTCAGGAGGCGATAGGCGAGCCCGCGGTACTTCCAGCCCCACTCGTGGGCGCTGCGTCCGCCGTCCGCGGCGGTCGGAGTCGGCAGTTCCTTCCGCGCGGCCATCTCCGGCCGCCACGCCACTTCGCGGTCCATACGCGCCAGTCGGTGGGCCGCGTCGCGCGCGCCGCCGACCCGGAGGTACTCGTCGAAGCCGTCGAGGTCGCGGAGGGCCTCGGGCCGGAACGCGACGTTCCCTCCCTCGAAGTAGGTGACGTCCCGGCCGGCGATCCGGTTGCGCTCCGGTTCGCTCGGGTCGTCGACCTCGTCGACCGCGCGGTCCGCGTCCGTCTCGCTGGGCGGGATCGGGGCCACCGGGCCCGAGACCACGGGGGCCGTGTCGAGGCCGTCCGCGACCGCGTCGCGCCACCCCGGCTCGATGCGATTGTCGTAGTCGACCAGCGCGACCGCGTCGCCCGTCGCCACCTCGACGCCGGCGTTGCGGGCGACGTTCACCGTCCGGTCGGAGATCTCGACCAGCACGTCGACGTCGTCGCGGTCGCGAACCATGCCGGTCGTGCCGTCGGCCGAGGGGCCGTTGACCACGATAACCTCGGCGTCGGGGGCGCTAGCCGCCAGCGCGTCGAGGCAGGCGGCCAACCGGTCCCGACCGTTGAGCGTCGGGACGACGACCGAGAGGTCCATACGACCCGTTATCGGGGCGAGGAGGTAAAAAGGGCAACGTGTGCGTTCGATCGGTCCGACCCGACGCCGCGCCGCCGCGGCCGGCGATAACGGTCCGAGGACCGCTCAGATCGTCAGGTAGTACACCTGCTTGCGCGCGTCCTTGAAGCTGTACCGCGAGTCGACGAGGCCTTCCTCCTCGAGGCGGTTGAGCGCGTAGCGGACGGTGCGGTCGGGCAGCAGCGACTCCTCGGCGAGGCCGCCCTGCGAGAGGGGCGCGTCCCCCTCCAGTACCTTCGCGACGAGCTTCGCGCTCGGGGGAAGCTCGCGCAGGCGGTCGCGATACTCGCTCTCCGACAGGCGGTCCTGGTCAGCGGTCTCCGCGGGACTGGTACTCATGTCTCACACGAATTCCGTGGGTAGTGGTAAAGGTTGGCTACATATAGGGGAATCCGCCTGTGATAATATAATGTGTTAATATCACTCCTCGGCTCGCTCTCATACACGATCGATCAGGCGTGTTTTCCGGCGGCGGCCCGTACGCCGGCTCGTGATCCCCGAGTCCCACGTCGACATCCTCGAAGCCGAGTCGTACGCCCACTTCGCGACCGTCGGGCCCGACGGCCTCCCCCACGTCACGCCGGTCTGGGTCGACCACGAGGACCGCGAGTACGTCCTCGTGAACACCGCCCGCGGGCGACGCAAGGAGGGGAACGTCCGCGACAACCCGAAGGTCGGCGTCAGCGTGCTCGACCCCGACGACCCGTACCGCTACGTCTCCGTCCGCGGCGAGGCCGAACTGACGGAGGAGGGCGCGCGCGCCCACATCGACGCGCTCGCCCGCCGGTACTTCGACGTCGACGAGTACCCGCACCACGACGAGGAGGAGGGCGCCCGCGTGATCGTGAAGATCCCCGCCGAGAACGTCGCCACGAGCGGGTGACCGGCGACCGCCGTCGGAGCGGTCCGGACCGCCCGCACCGAGGCCCGCGCCGGACCGCTTCCAGTACGGTTTTGTCGGTCCGGCGTCCACCACGGACAACGTGAAGGGACAGGACTGGTACCAGGCCGACGAGGTCGCCGAGGAGTACGACGACGTCCGCTTCTCCGGCGGCGGACAGCTCATCGACCGCCGGGAGAAGGAGGCCGTCCTCGCCGCGTTGGGACCCATCGATCCAGGTCACCGCGTGCTGGAGGTCGCCTGCGGCACCGGGCGGTTCACGACGATGCTCGCCGACCAGGGCGCGGACGTCGTCGGGCTCGACGTCTCCCGCGAGATGCTCGAACAGGCCCGCGAGAAGGTCGCCGCCGCCGGGCACGCCGACGCCGTCGAGTTCCTCCGCGGCGACGCCTCGCGGCTCCCGTTCCCGGACGACCACTTCGACACGGTCGTCGCGATGCGCTTCTTCCACCTGATGGACGACCCGGTCCCGTTCGCGAAGGAGCTCCGCCGGGTCAGCCGCGATCAGGTGTTCTTCGACACGTTCAACAGCCGTAGCCTGCGGACGCTGTACACTTGGCTGCTCCCGATGGGCTCCCGGCTCTACTCGGAGCGACAGGTCGCCGCCATGCTCGGCGACGCGGGCCTCACGCTCGCGAACGAGGAGCACGACTTCGTGCTGCCGTACGGCTTCTACCGCGAGCTGCCGGGCGCGGTCGCGCGGCCGTTCCGGGCGCTCGACGAGCTCGCGGGCGACACGGTCCCCGGCGACTACGTCGCCTCGGTGTCCTACTGGGACGCCAGGGTGCCGGACGAGGAGTGAGCGGCGCGCCGCCGCTCGTCGCCTGTCCCGTCGTCAGAAACCGCCGCCGCCTCGCTTCGCCGCCGCTTCAGCCCGCTTCCTCGACCACTTCGCCGACGGCGAAGTTCGACTTCACTTCGGTCACTTCGATCTTCACGCGCTCGCCGACCTCGGTGTCGGGGACGATGATCACGTAGCCGCGCTCGACGCGGGCGATCCCGTCGCCCTGCTTGCCGAGGTCCTCGATCTCGACGTACCGCATCTCGCCGGGCTCGACCGGCGGCTGCGGTCCGTCGTCGTTCCGGGAGGGGGCGGCGTCGGCGTCGTCCGTCGACGCCGCGGTTCCGTCGCGGGCGACGAGCGCGACGCGGTACGTCTCGCCCGGCTCCAGCGACCCGGTCTCGATCTCTCGGTTGGGCACGTCGACGACGTACTCGCCGTCGTCGGCCTCGCGAACTTCCGCGCTGAACAGACAGAGGAGCTTCTCGGAGATTTCCATAGTAGACTCCATCGGAATCTGGGAGCGGGTCAGTATAGTTGTACCGCCGACACTGTTAGGCGACGGGAGCGGGGCAGGCACCAACGCCTTTGTCGGCACCGGTCGAAGGGCCGTCCATGCCACTCTTCGATCTGCCGCACGCAGCTGTCTCGCCGCCGATAGTGACGCCGTTCGTCCCCGACGGCGACGCCCCCGGCGGCGAGGTCGACGCCGACGCCCTCGCGAGCCACGTCGACGCGCTCGTCGAGGCCGGGATCGACGGGGTGGTCCCCTGCGGGACGACCGGCGAGTTCGCGAGCCTCGACGACGGCGAGCGGCGGACCGTGATCGAGACCGTCGTCGACGCGGCCGACGGGCGAGTCCCGGTCATCGCCGGCGCGGCCGACACCGCCGTCTCGCGGGTCAGAGACCACCTGTCGGCCGCCGCGGCGGCCGGGGCCGACGCGGGGCTCGTCACGCTCCCGTACTACCACACGTCGACGGACCCGGACGGGCAGCGCGCGTTCCTGGAGGCCGTCGCCGACGACGCCCCGCTCCCGATCCTCCTGTACGACATCCCGGCGACGGTCGGCGAGGGCATCGACCTCGACGCGCTCGCCGACGCGGCGAGCCGCGAGTCGGTGATCGGGATGAAGGACACGACCGGCGACCTCACCGGCCTGGAGGCGAAGGTCGGCGGGACGCCCGACTCCTTCGCCGTCTTCCAGGGCGTCGACGCCCAGCTGTACCCGAGCGCGAGCCTCGGCGTCGACGGCGGGATACACGCGCTCTCGCAGGCGATCCCGGAGGTGTTCGACGCGCTCGGCGAGGCGATCCGCGCCGGCGACGACGAGCGGGCACTGGCGCTCCACCGCCGCGCGGTCGCGCCGCTTTTCGCCCGCTGCGCCGACCACGGCTTCGCGCCGGCGACGAAGGTGGCGGCGGCGCACCGCGGCTTCATCCCCGACCCGGCGGTGCGCCCGCCGCTCACGCTCCCGGACGAGACCGCCCGCGAGGCGATCCGCGACGACGTGGACGCGGCGCTGGACGTGGTCTGATCCGCGAGAAGCCGGACCGCGGACCCGCAGCCGGCCGCTACTCCCCGCCGATCGGCGTCCCGTCGGCCTCTTTCGGTCCCTCCGAGTCGAAGACGACGACGTCCCCGTCGGCCCGCTCGCGCGCTCCGGGCTCGTAACTGTCCCGGACTCCGATCGCCTCCTCTAACTCGCGCACCGCGCGCTCCTTCAGCGCGGCCGCGAGCTCCTCGGCGTCCTCTCGGGAGATGTCGCGACCGAGCCCCTCGCACTCGTGGGCGCGGACGACGCCCGCCTCGTCGACCGCCTCGCCCATCGGCTGGCTCGTCCCCTCCAGGGCGACGCTGAACGGGTACGTCCGGCAGATGAGGGGCCGCGCGTCGTGGACGGTACAGGCGCCCTCCCCGCCCGACTCCTCGTAGAAGGTACAGTCGCCGCAGCCGTCGGTCGCGAGCGCCCACTCGAACGTCTCGCCGGTCGGCTCGCCGTCACCGTCGGCGTCGAGGCCGAACGGCATCGGCCGCGCCACGTCGCGCCAGTCGTACGCCTCGCCGAACTCATCCTCGGCGGCCTCGGCGACGCGCTGGACCTCGTCCGGGAAGACGGTCGCGGTGTGCGGCTCGCGGCCGGCGGCGCCGTCGCCGTGGCAGTCGGGGGTATCGCCGTCGCCGTCTGAGCCCCCCTCGTCTGCCCCCTCTCCCGCGGGCGCGCCCCCCGGCTCGTCGGGGGCGTAGCCGGCACAGCAGCCGCCGCAGCGCGTACACTCGAACCCGATGGACTCGATGGCGTCCGCCAGGTCCGCGACCGCGAGGTCGCGGGCGGCGTTGAGTTCGGCTTCGAGCGACTTCATGTGTTACCCCTTCGTGACGCGCGCGAAAAACCCCGACGGTCCCGAGCGAACCGGAGCGATATATATCCCTCTTAGCAAGCCCCATGACCGGGCGGGAGACGAGTCAACACGTATGGCCGCGAAGCCGCACGCGCGACTGCCACCGGCGTACGACTCCCTCCGGGTCGGTATCGCGCTGTTCGACGTCGCCGACGGTACCGTAGAGAGCGCGAACGACCGCTTGGAGTCGCTCGTCGGGTACTCGACCGCGGAGCTCCGCGGGCTGTCAGTCGGTCGATACACCGCCAACACGTACCGCTTCTCCGAGTCGGAGTTCGCCGACCGCCTCCGCGAGGCCGCCGCCGGCGGCTCGCCCGAGTTCACGTGGCGGATCAAGCGGCGTGACGGGGAGTTGGTCTGGGTCCGCGTCTCGCTCTCCCCGTGGTCCGGCGACCGGGGGCTGGAGAACGACGCCGACCGACGAACAGACGGCGACGGAGAGCGCGAGACGGGCGCGAGACGGGTCCTCGCCGAGGTGCGCGACATCAGCGAGCACTACGCTGCGAGCCGGCGCGAGGCACTGTTCTGGCGCGTGCTCCGACATAACCTCCGGAACGAGGCGAACAAGATCATCGGGTACACCGGCGAGATCCTTCGGACGACCGACGACGACGGCGTTCGCGAGGCTGCCGCGGATGCGCGCGAGGCCGCGGTGGGGCTCGGCGGCGTCGCGACCTCGGTCAAGGAGATCCAGCAGGCCGTCAGTCGGTCGGAGCCGCCGCGTTCGCACCGACGGGCCGCCGCCGCCGCGCGCGACGTCGTCGCCGCGCTCGAACCGTCGTACCCCGACGCCGAGTTCGTCGTCGACGAGCGCAGACCCATGTGGATCCACGTCGACGCCGCGTTCGACCACGCGCTTCGCCACGCGGTCGAGAACGCGGTCCGGCACGCTGACGAGCCGGACCCGACCGTCGAGGTGACCGTCCGCCCGTCGCCGAACACGGGGCGCGTGGAGATCCGCGTCGTCGACGCCAACCCGCACATCCCGGAGGCCGAGGTCGACGCCCTCGACGCGTTCGGCGAGGTGACGAACACCCGCCACGGGACGGGCGTCGGCCTCTTCGTGATGAAGTGGTGTATCGAGTCGCTCGGAGGAGAACTCGAGTTCGAGCGCCGAGACCCCCGCGGCAACGTCGTCCGGCTCTACCTCCCGGCGAGGGAGCGGCCGGCGCCGTCAGCCTGACGGCGCCCGGCGAAGGAGCGAAGTGCGCCCGCGACCTACCGATCGGCCGTGAAGGAGTTCGAGCGAAAACAGCTCCTGGAACGGGTCGAACGGGAATCGTCGACGATCGGCGTCGACATCCCGGAGTCGATCGAGATCCAGGGGGAGGCGATCGACCTCCGGTCGTTCGTCTTCGAGATCAAGCGGCGCGACTCGGTCCCGCCCGGCGAGCGCGACCGCGTCGAGCGCGCCAAGCGGAACCTCCGCCGCGAGCGGCTCGACCGCCTGGCGCCGATCGAGGACAACGAGGTGAGCTACGAGGAGGGCGAGCGGCTGGCGGCGTCGGTCATCGGCATCGACCGCGCGCTGGAGGCGTTGGAGGGGCTCGACGCGCCCGACCCGGAGACCGAGGCCAAGCGCCAGGAGGCCGCCGACCAGAAGCGCTGGATGAACTTCCTGAAGAAGGCGCTCGGGCGCGAGGACGCCGGCGGCGGGAGCGGTCGCACGCGGTTCTGACCGCCGGCGAGGGGGCGGTCGCGGCCCCCCGGCCGCGCTCAGTTCCCGGTGAAGTCGATCCGCGAGCCGCTGCCGTCGCCCTTCCCCGCGGAGGGGCCGAGCCGGACGAACTCGTAGGCGTCGTCGTCGAGGTACACCGCGCCGTCCGCGACCGTCACGCCGACCGATTCGAGGACGGCGCCCTCGCAGGGCCCGAAGTTACAGTTGCCGCCGTCGGCCTCGAACGTGGCGCCGTGCGTCTGACAGAACACCTCGCCGTTGCGCACGAACGCCCCGTCGTCCTTGTCGAGGCGCACGTCGGTCCAGTGCTGGCAGTAGTTCCGGAACGCGCTCACCTCCCCGGCGGCCCGCGTGAGGATCGCCTCGACCTCCGGGGCGTCGCCCTCGCCCTCGCCGAGGTCGCCCTCGCCCTCGTCGACCGTCTCGGGGTCGACCGGGCGCAGGGTCGCGAGCAGCGTGCTCTCCTCCGGGACCTCCTCGACGCCGGCGATCCGACGGGTCTCGTCCATGTCGTCCGGTGGGATGGGGCCGATTTGAACGCTGTGGTCCCCCGCCGACCTCAGAGCCGCTCGCCGTCGTAGTGGGTCTCCTCGATCCGCCGGTCGAACAGCCGCGAGAGGAGGGTCGTGAGCGGGCCGGCGACCCCCTCGCCGTCGCCGTCGACCGCGATGCCGTCGACGGTCGCGACGGGCCGGACCTCCCAGGTGGTGTTCGTGAGGAACACCTCGTCGGCCTCGCGCACCGCGTCGGGTGCGTACGTCCCCTCCTCGACCGGGATCCCCTCCGACTCCGCCAGCTCGATCACGGTCGATCTGGTGACCCCGGGGAGGATCGGGCCGTCGAGCGACGGCGTCTTGAGGGCCGTCCCGTCGGCGAAGAAGAGGTTCGCGGTCGCGCCCTCCGCGACGTTGCCGTCCGGGTCGAGCATGAGCGCCTCGTCGGCGCCCGTGACCCGGAGTTCGAGTCGAGCCAAGATTCCGTTGAGGTAGTTGTGGGTCTTGGCCGCGGCCGGGATCGCGCGGTCGGCGGGCTTGCGCGTCTTCGTCGTCTGGAGCGCGGCCGGGCCGTCGTGGACCGGGTCGCTCCCGACGCCGCCGCGCGCGAGCGGCTTCGCGATCACGACGACCGTCGGGTCGCTCGCCGGCTTCGGGTCGAGCGTCCCCGGCTGGACCCCGCGAGTGATCGAGAGCTTCACGTACGCGTCCGCGAGGTCGTTCGCGGCGAGCGTCTCGTCGACCCGGCGTTTCAGGTCCGCGTCGGCGAGCCCGTGGTCGATCCCGAGCGTCTCGCAGGCGTCCCGGAGCCGGTCCGCGTGCGCGTCCCACCGGAAGACGGCGCCGCCGTACGCGCGCATCGTCTCGAAGGCGGCGTCGCCGTAGGCGAACCCGCGGTCCTCCACCGAGACGGTCGCCTCCGAGGCGGGGACGAGGTCGCCGTCGACGTGGTACAGGCGGTCCGAACCCTCGTCTCCCTCACGCATCCTCACACACCTCCACGAAGTTCCGGACCATGCGCTTCCCGCGGGGCGTCAGGATGCTCTCCGGGTGGAACTGGACGCCGACGTGCGGCTTCTCGCGGTGGCGCACGCCCATCACGACCTCGCGCTCCTCGTCGGTGCGGGCGGTCTCGACCAGCTCGGCGGGGAGGTCCTCGCGCTCGACGCACAGCGAGTGGTACCGTCCGACCCGCAGGCGGTCGGGGAGCCCGGCGAAGACGCCCTCGCCGTCGTGGGTGATCGTCGACGGCTTCCCGTGGACGACCTCCGGCGCGTGACCGACGCGGCTCCCGCCGCTCGCGCACAGCGCCTGGTGGCCGAGACAGACGCCGAACACGGGTCGGTCGAGCTCGAAGGCGTCCGTCGAGACCCCGGCCTCAGCGGGCGTCCCCGGGCCGGGGGAGACGACGACGCCGTCCGGGTCGAGCGCGCGGATCCCGGCGAGGTCGACCGCGTCGTTCCGCCGGACCGTCACCGCGCCGGCGACCTCGCCGACGTACTGGACGAGGTTGTACGCGAACGAGTCGTAGTTGTCGACCACGAGGACCCGGGCGTCGGCGTCGCCCGCGCCGGGGCGCCACCCGCCCGCCGCGTCGGCGTCGTCCGCCGCGGTCGCCGCGTCGGCTGCGTCGCCCGTCATCGCTCGGCCGCCTCCTCCGCCGCGGACCCGTCCTCGGCCTCGACCGCCATTCCGCCGGCGGCGAGCGCCTCGTCGACCGCGCTCACGAGGGCGCGCGCCTTCGCGAGCGTCTCCTCGTACTCCGCGTCCGGGTCGGAGTCGTGGACGATCCCCGCCCCGACCCGGAGGTGGTACTCGGCGGCGTGGCGGACGAGCGTCCGGATGACGATGTTCAGCGTCGCGCGCCCGTCGAACCCGGCCGCGAACATCGACCCGGTGTAGGGTCCGCGGCGGGTCGGCTCCAGCTCGTCGATGATCTCCATCGTCCGCGGCTTCGGCGCGCCCGTGATGGTCCCGCCGGGGAAGCAGGCCGCGACCGCGTCCGCGAGCCCCACGTCCGGGCGGGCCTCGCCCTCGATCAGGCTCACGAGGTGCATCACCTCGCTGTAGCGGTCCACCCGGCGGTACTCGCTCACCTCGACCGTGCCGAACCGCGACACCTTGCCCAGGTCGTTGCGTTCGAGGTCGACCAACATCGCGTGCTCGGCGCGCTCCTTCTCGTCGCCGGTCAGCTCGGCCTCCAGCGCCGCGTCACCGCTCGCCGTGTCCCCCCGCGGCCGCGTCCCCGCTATCGGCTCCGTGACGAGCCGCGCGCCGCGGTCGGGATCGTCGGTCGGCTCGCGCGCTAGGAGGAGTTCCGGGCTCGCGCTCACGAGGTCGACGCCGCTCGGCCGGTCGGCCCCGGTCTCACCGGAGCCGCCGAACTCGATCAGGCCGGAGTACGGCGCCGGGTTCACCTCGCGGAGCGCGTCGTACGCGTCGACCGGGTGGACCGCGGCCGGCGCGGTCAACCGCTGGGAGACGTTCGCCTGGAAGGTGTCGCCCTCGCGGACGTGCTCTTTGACCCGCCGGACCGCGTCGGCGTACCCCTCGCGGCCCACGTCGCTCTCGAAGGTCGCGCTCTCCGCGGTCGGGTCGGGCGGCGCCTCCGAGGCCGCGTCCCCGGTCTCGATCCGGGCTACCAGGTCCCCGGCCCGCGCCCGACCCTCGTCGAACAGCGCGTCGAGCGCGTCGCGGTCGCCCTCGGGATCGTCGAGGCCCGCCGGCACGCGGGGACAGGCGGTCACGCGGAGCGTAACGGTCCCGTCGCCGTCGCCGTCGTCGCCGTCCTCGGCGTCCACCGGACACTCCCAGGCCGCGATCCGGTCGAAGAGCGCGGCCTGGAGCCGCGGGAGCCCGCGGTCGTCGACCGCGCCGGGGCCCGCGGGCGGCGCCGGCGGGAACGCCTCCAGTCCGCGCGCCACGTCGTAGGAGAGCCAGCCGAACGCGCCGCACGGGTACGGCACCTCGCAGTCGCCGCGCGCCAGCGCCTCGCCGTCGAGAACGCCCTCCAGGGCGGACAGCGAGGCCGACGGGCGTCGGTAGTCGCCCGCTCTGTCCCCCCCTTCGACGCGCTCCGATCCGTCCGCGTCGCCCGCGCCGGCGACGACCGCCTCGGCGGCGACGGTCAGTCGCTCGACCGGGTCGACGCCGAAGTACCCCCACCCGGACTGGCCGCCGCTCGTCTCGTAGAAGACGCCGCCGGGGCCGCCCCGCGCCCGGCGGTAGGCGTCGAAGGGGTCGTCGACGGCGACCCGGAGCTCGACCGGGACCCGCGCGCCGTCCGGCGCCGCGGCCGCGACCGCGCGGAACCGCTCCCGGTCGGTGTGTACCGTTCGCCTCATGGGACTCCGTTCGGCGGGCGCGACGAAACAGTTGCGGTCGCCCGACCCGCCCGTCAGAACTCGCCCGCGCGGTCGATCCACGTCGCGGCGCGCTTCTCGCCGACGCTCGTGCCCTCCGCCACCTCGGCGGCGTCCGCGTCCGCGAGGTCGGCCACCGTCTCGATCCCGATCTCGGCGAGCCGCTCGGCGTACGCCGGGCCGATTCCCTTGATCTCCTCGACGCTCGGGCCGCGGTCGTCGTCGTCGACCGCGACGTCGTCCGCCTCGCCCGCCGCGGCCTCCGCCTGCTCGGCCGCCTCGTCCGCCCCCGCGCCCTCGTCGTCGACGAGCGACTCCGTCGAGGCGGCCGCCTCCGTCTCCGCGGCGACCGCCGCCTCGTCGCCGTCGTCCGCCTCGCTCTCCGCCGGCTCCGCGTCGCTCGACTCGACCGAATCACCGGCCGCTGGCGGCTCGGCCGCCGGCTCCGGTTCGTGCTCGACCGTCACTTCCGTCTCGCCGGACTCGCGCTCGCCCGAACCGCTCCCGAATCCGAGCTTCTCTTTGAGCTTCTGGAGTAGCGCCATTGCCGGCGGCTACACGTGCGAGATATTTAAAAACCCTCTCCGCCGCAATAGACCGCCGGCCCCGTCCCGCCTGTTTATAAGTGACGCCGGGCCGTCGCGGTCGTATGGACGTGATCAATCCGGTCATGTGGTCGGTCCACGTCGGCTTCGCCGTCCTCTGGGTCGGCAGCGTGCTGTTCGTCACCCTCGCGGTCCTCCCGCCCGCGCTCCGCGGCGAGATCGGGACGACCGCGCTCGGCTCGGTCGTCGGTCGCCTGCGCTGGATCACCCGGATCAGCGCGGTCGCGTTCGTCCTCTCCGGCGGCCACATGGCCGGGACGCTGTACACCTTCGAGGCGCTGACGGGCACGCCCCGCGGGCACCTCGTGTTGACGATGCTCGGGCTGTGGTTCGTCGGCACCGGACTCGTCGAGGTCGCCGGCTCGAAGCTGGCCGACGGGCTCGACGCCGACAAGCTCCGCGAGCCCGCCCGCGAGGCCAAGCCGTTCCTCTACGGCGCGTCCGCCGTCTCCCTCGGCCTGATCGTCACCGCCGGGCTGCTCGCGAGCCCGTCGCTCCTCTGAGCGGCCGCCGGGCCCTCCGTCCGTTCACTCCAACTCCGCCCGCAGCGCCGCGTTCATCGCGTCGACGGGCGCGTCCTCGCCGGTCCAGATCTCGAACGCCTCCACCCCCTGGTACAGCAGCATCCACGCGCCGTCGACCGTCGTCGCGCCCGCGGCCGCGGCCTCCCGCAGGAGCCGGGTCTCGATCGGCGCGTACACCGCGTCGAGGACGGCGAGGTCGCCGTGGAGGTGTTCGTCGGGCACCGGGGTCTCGTCGGGCGCCTCCATCCCCACGCTCGTCGCGTTGACGAGCAGGTCGGCGGCCGCGACGCGCTCGCCGAGGCCGTCGAGGCCGCCGCCGGTCGCGCCCGGCACGTCCCCCGCGAGCTCGACCGCGCGCTCCGCGGTGCGGTTCGCGACGTGGACCGCCGCGCCGGCGTCCGCCAGCGCGAACGCGGCCGCCCGCCCCGCGCCGCCCGCGCCCACCACGAGCGCGTCGCGGCCGTCGACGGTCACGTCGTGGTGTTCGAGCGCCCGCGTCACCCCCGCGGCGTCGGTGTTGTGGCCGCGCGGCCGGTCGGCCTCGCCCGCCCGGACCGGGCCGTAGTCGACCGTGTTGACCGCGCCGATGCGCTCCGCGAGCGGGGCGACGTCGACCGCGTCGAGAACGTCCCGCTTGAACGGGACCGTCACGTTGAGCCCCGCGACGCCGAGGTCGGCCGCGCCCGATATCGCCGCGGCCGCGGCGTCGGCGTCCGGCTCGAACGCGACGTAGCGCGCGTCGAGGCCGAGCGCCTCGTAACCCGCCTCGTGCATCGGCGGCGACAGCGAGTGGCCGACCGGGTTCCCGATCAGTCCGTACACGTCCATGCCCGCTCACGCGGCCGCGACCGACAAAAACGGGTCGGTCGGCGGGTCGCTCTCGCCGGCCCTCGCCCCGTCTCACTCCCGCCGGCCGTCGGCGTCCCGCTCCGCGTCGATGACGTCTTCGAGGGTCTCGGTGCCGACGTCGCTGGCGATCTTGACGCCGACGAGCGACACCACGATGCCGCCGACGATGAACGCCGCGAGCTGTTGAACTGGGGTCATCGTCATGCCGTACGCCGACAGCGGCTCGTGGATCGCCTCCTGCGCGAGGAAGTACCCGGCGAACCCGCGGACGACGAGGGCGACCGCGGCGATGACGAACGGGAGGTTGAGGTACGGGGTCCGGATCCCCTCGTCGCGGATCAGCTCGTCGAGCAGCCGCCCCACGGCCGCGGTCACGCCCGCGACCGCGAACCACGGGACGGCGGCGTAGGTGAACTCCACGACCTCGACGAGCCGCGCCGATCCGGGGGTGAGGTTCGAGGCGGCGAGGAAGCCGAAGAACCCCCCGACGAGGGCGAGCCCGCCGGCGACGACGTACGTCACGACGGACACCTGGCCGGCGTACAGCGCCTCGCGGACGCGCTCCGGCAGCCCGGCCACGAGCCGGTCGACCGCGAGCCCCTTGTACAGCAGCGCGGCGCCGAGCAGCCCGGCGACGCCGGCGACCGCCTCGCCGGCGGAGAACCAGTAGAACAGCGCGGGGACTAAGAGCAGCGCGACGCCGAACGGCACGAGGACCGTCGAGCGAAGCTGCTCGTCCGCGAGGAACTGCTTGAGCAGGTAGTAGGTGGACTCGATGTCCCGGGCCTGCCGGACGACGACGCGGTCGACGGAGTCGACGGGGACCCGCGACTCGACGACCGGGAGGACGCGCTCGTCCTCCGCGGAGTCGACGACGACGATCGCGGCCCGCGGGTCGTACCGCTCCACGAGGTCGTCGAGCTGGGCGGCGATGGAGCGGTCGGCGCCGACCGGGGAGTCGCTCTCGGCGGAGACGACCGCAACCACCGACTCCTCGCGTTCGTCTCTGAGGTCGCGCGCGACGCGCAGCGACTCCAGCAGGCAGTTCACGCTGGCGTCCTCGGGGTCGTCCAGCCCGGCGTCCGTGACCAGCGACCGGACGGCCTCCCAGCCGGCGACCGGCATCGGGACGTTGGTGGCGCGACCGATCGCCCCCGAGCGGTCGACGCAGATGACCAGCGTCGTCACGTGTCGTCTCACACCGCGGCCGGACAAAAATCCTCCCCGTCGGTCGCCGCGCGCCGTTCGGCCCTCGCGGCCGCGCTTTCGTCGGCCTCCGCCGCCCCCACGGCCGATCCGTCGCTACCGGAACTCCACGTCGATGTCGCCGCCGTCGTCGGCGAACACGCCCGCCACGCCGCTCCCGGCCGCGAACGCGACGCGCTCGGCGCCGATGCCGAGCCGCTCCGCGAGCCCGCGCTCCGGGGTGAACTCGCGGACCTCGGGCTCGGCCCCGATCAGGTCGGCGAGCCGGTCCTCGACGTCGTCCTCTGTGCCCAGCTCGTCGACCAGGCCGAGCTCGGCGGCGTCGTCCCCGAGGTACACCCGCGCCTCGGTCTCCCGGATCGCTTCGGGGTCCATGTCGCGGCCCTCGCTCACGGTCTCGACGAACTGCTCGTAGTAGCCGTCGATGATCCCCTGGAGGTACTCCCGTTCGTCCTCCTCGATCTCCTTCAGCGGGACGCCGGCGTCCTTGTACTCGCCGGCGGTGAACTGCTCGTAGGAGATGCCGAGCTTGTCGGCGAGCCCCTTCGCGTTCGGGCGGGAGCCGACGACGCCGATGGAGCCGACGAGGCTCGCCTCGCGCGCCCACAGCTCGTCGCAGCCGCTCGCGATCCAGTACCCGCCGGAGGCGCAGGTGTCGGTCGCGTACGCCACCGTCGGCCCGTCGAAGTCGGCGGCCGCCCGCCGGATGTCGTCGCTCGGCACGACCTCGCCGCCGGGCGTGTTGAGCTCGACGAGCAGCGCCTCGGCGTCGTCGTCCTCGTCGGCCGCCTCGATCTGCTCGACCACGTCGTCCGCGGTCGCACCGCCCGGGCCCGAAAGCGGCGACGGCCGCCCCTGGTTCCGGCGGATCGGCCCCGAGACCGTCACCTTCGCGACGTTGTACTCGTCCGCGTCACCGAATCGCCCGCCCGTGAGCCGCGCGAGGACCGCGCGGCCCGCGATCGTCGTCGCCGCGCCGACCGCGGCGGCCGCGAGCAACCCCTTCCGTCCGTTCGCCGGCGCGTCGTCCATACCGACGGTTGGCGGCGCTCCCGTTTATATGCTGTCGTGGGCGACGCCAGTCGCCGGGACCGGCCGCCCGCGCCCGCCGGGCGCGTCGCTGTCGACCGTGGAAAACCGCAGAAAACCGCGTCGGACCGCGTCTCGGCCGGCTTACAGGAGGCCGGTCTTCTGGAGCTTCATCAGGTCCTCGGTGTCGAGCGTCTCGCCCTCCTTGAACTTCTGATAGATCTCCTCGGCCTCTTCCTTCTCCTCCTCGCGCTTCTCGGCGCGCTCGTCCTGCCGCTCTTCCTCCTCCTTCTTGTCGAGCTCGCGCAGGCGCTTCTGGACGCGGACGAAGTCCTCGTGGTGGCGGTCGGCCGCCTCCTGGGCCTCGACGAACAGCTCGTGCATCTCGTCGGCCTCGTCGCGGATGTCGTCGGCCTCGCGGTAGGCCTCGATCATCTGGTTGTGGTGCTCTTGGGCCTTGTCGGCGAGCTCCGTCACCTTCTGGTGGTGCTGGGACGCCTCGGAGCGGACCTCCTCGGCCTCCTCGACGAGCTCGTCGAGCTCGCTCGTGTCGTCGACCTTCTCCTTCTTTTCGGCGAGCTTCTCGCGTTTGTCGTCGATCTTCTCGATGAGCTCGCGCTCGTCCTCCGCGTCGAGCACCTCCGTCTGCTGGCGGAACTCGAGGTCCTCGATCTCCTCTTCGAGCTCCTCGATGGACTTGCCGGAGCCGAGTTCGAGGTCCTGTTTGAGCTCCTCGACCTCGTCGAACAGCTCGTTGGCCTCGGCGTTGAGCTCGTTGCGCTTGTCCTTGTGCTCTTGGACCTGCTCGTTGAGCTCGTCGCGCTTCTCGCGGTGCTCCTGGGCCTCGTCGACCTTCTCGCGCGTCTTCGCGTTGAGGTCGTCGCGCTTGGAGGCGCGCTCGGACGCCATCTGGTTCAGCTCGTTGCGTCGGTCTCGCAGCTGGCCGGCGCGTTTGATGAGCTGACCCTTGGAGCCGTTCTCCAGGTCGTCCTCAGAAAGGTCCACGTTGTCCGCCTCGTCCATCGCTTCCACGTCGTACTGCTCGATGACTTCTTCTTTCGTTACCATTTGTTATCTCTCCATCACCGCTCCGGCGATAGCGGACGCTCGCTGTGGTGCGTCGGGCCGTCTACAAGAACTCCCGTTCATTTCAGCGTGCGATTCCACCAGCGCCAGAGGCGTTCTGGTACCCGCAACTACCCCCGGGCGATACATAAATACTTCGGTGGTTTTCGTGCGTACCGGTGCCACGACGCGTGTACCCCCCGATTTCCGTGGTTACCGTTCACACGACTCGCCGTCCCCTCCCACCGCGTACGAGAGGACGACCCCGTCGTCGAACCGCTCCGTGCCCGTCAGCGTCAGGTCGGGGAACCCCTCGGTGAAGCCCGCGCCGTCCGCGAGGGTGGGCGCGTCGCGGCCGCCGATGACGAGCGAGCCGACGTAGACGTGGAGCTCGTCGACGACGCCGGCCTCGAAACACGAGAAGATCACCTCGCCGCCGCCCTCCACCATCAGGCGGTCGACCCCGCGCTCGGCGAGCCGATCGACCCCCTCGGCGACGTCGACGCGCTCCTCGCCGGCCACGATCACCTCGGCGTCCGCGTCGGCGAGCGCCTCGCGGCGTTCCCGGTCGGTCGCGGCCGAGACGAGCAGGTACGTCGCGGCCGCGTCGTCTAAGATCCGGGCGTCGGTCGGCGTCCGCCCCGTCGAGTCGATCACGACGCGGGCGGGGTCGCCGGGCCGCCCGTTCCGCAGGCGCTCGACGCGGCGGTCTTCCTCGTCGAGCGTGAGGTGCGGGTCGTCCGCGAGGACGGTCCCGACCCCCACGAGCACCGCGTCCGCGGCCGCCCTGACGCGGTCGACCCGGTCGAAGTCCTCGGGGCCGGAGATGCGGAGCTGCTCCCGGCGGCGGGTGGCGAGCTTCCCGTCGACGCTCTGGGCTGCGTTGACGACCACGTGCATACGCGACGGTCGGCCGGACGCGGAATGGTCGTTTCGGTCGGGGCGGCCGCGGCGACCGTCGACCGCGGCGGTCGCTCCGACCCAAAGCGTATCCGGCGCCGGACCGAAGGAGCGCGTCATGAGAACCTCGACGATCGTGGTCCTGATCGGCGTCGCCCTGTTCCTCCTCCCGATCCCGGGCACGTTCATCCTCGGCGCGCTGGTCGTGCTCGCCGGGCTCGCCGCCCGCCTGTTCGGGTTCTGACCCGATACGATTTCCCCGGCGGGGACCGTCCGACCGGCCGTGTCCGACCCGACCGCGCACCACGTCGGCGTCACCGTCGCCGACCTCGACCGTGCCGTCGAGTTCTACGCCGAGACGTTCGACCTCGACGTCGTCGCCGAGTTCGCCGTCGGCGGCGACGCCTTCGCCGAGGCGGTCGCCGTCGAGGGCGCCGCCGCCGCGTTCGCGCACCTCGACGCCGGGGACGCGATCGTCGAACTCGTCGAATACGACCCGGCCGAGGAGTCGGGTCTGGGGAACGCCCCCGACCTGAATCGCCCCGGAGCGACTCACCTCGGGCTCGCGGTCGACGACGTCGAGGCGTTTCACGCGGGGCTCGCCGACGACGTCGAGACGCTGAGCCCGCCGCGGACGACGGAGAGCGGGACGACCGTCCTGTTCGTCCGGGACCCGGAGGGGAACCTGATCGAGGTGCTCGACGCCTGACGGGGCTCGCTCGCGCGAGCCGTGTGTTGCCTATCCCGACATCGACTCGCGGAGCACGAGCAGCGACAGCGGGACGCTCGCGGCCACGAGCCCGTAGACGCCGCCGAGGATGGGCTCAACGCCGAACTCGGGCGCGAGGAGGTAGCCGGCGGCGAACCCGATCGGGTCGCAGACGACCGCGACGGCGATCAGCTGTGCGGAAAACGACATGGCTTCGAACCGCGCCAGGAGGGCCATACCCCGTCGTCGCACGTCAGTCAAATAAAACTTCGAGAACGGTCGCCGTCCGCGGGGCGCCGCGGCCTCACTTCACCTTCGTGCCGGGCGCGGCGTCCTCGTAGGTGGTGAGGAGGTCGGCGTCCTCGCCGGCGGCCAGCACCATGCCGTTGGACTCGACGCCGAACAGCTCCGCCTTCTCCATGTTCGCGAGCACGATCACCTTCGTGTCCGGCAGCTCGTCGACCTCGTGGAGCTGTTTGAGCCCCGCGACGATCGTCCGGGTCTCCGCGCCGAGGTCGACGGTGAGCTCAACGAGGTCGTCGGCCCCCTCGATCCCCTCGGCCGCCTCGATGCGGCCGACGCGGATGTCCAGCTCCTGGAACTGTTCGAAGCCGATGCGGTCGTCGCTGATGGGTTCGATGTCGCTCATGTCGGTGTCGTCGGTGGTCTCGGTCTCGTCGCCCTCGTCGTCAGCGCCGCTCTCGTCGTCAGCGTCGTCGCTCTCCGCCTCGGCGACGCGCGCTTCGAGCTTCTCGTTCAGGTCCTCGACGCGCTCGTCTTCCACCTGCTCGAACAGCTCGGTCGGCTCGCTCAGGTCGCCGGCGGGGCCCTCGCGGGCGGCCTCGACGGTCGCCTCGTGGACGGAGCCGGGCTCGCCGAGCTGGGCCCAGAGCCGCTCGCTCTTCTCGGGCGCCAGCGGCTCGAAGAGCACGGCGATCGCCTTCGCGAGCGCGACGCAGTCGTAGATGACGCGCTCGGCCTCGGCAGGCTCCTCGTCGACGAGCTTCCAGGGCTCGTTGCGCTGGATGTACTCGTTGCCGTACCGCGCGAGGCCGGTGACGGCGTCGCCGAGCGCGCGGACGGAGTAGTCGTTGACCGCGGCCGCGAACTCGTCGACGGCCTCGTCGATCCGCGCCGCCACGTCGTCGCTCGGCGCGTCGGCGTCGGGGCCGTCCTCGTAGTTGCGGTGGGCGAAGAGGAGCGAGCGGTAGAGGAAGTTGCCGACCGTGCCCACCAGCTCGGTGTTGACGCGCTCGGCGAACTTCTCCCACGAGAAGTCCACGTCCTGCTGGAACCCGCCGTTGGTCGCGAGGTAGTAGCGCAGCGGGTCGGGGTGGAACCCCTCGTCTAAGTACTCGTCGGCCCAGACGGCGCGGTCGCGGCTCGTGGAGAACCCCTTGCCGTCGAGGGTGACGAACCCGCTCGCCATCACCGCGCGCGGCTCCGCGTGGTCGGTCGCCTCTAACATTGCGGGCCAGAAGATCGTGTGGTGCTGGATGATGTCGCGGCCGATCACGTGGACGATCTCGCCGCCCTCCGGGTGCTCGTCGCTCGCGCCCTCCTTCCAGGCGGCCTCCCAGTCGAAGGCGTCGGCGCCGACGCGCTCGGAGTACTGCTTCGTCGAGGCGATGTACTCGATCGGGGCGTCGACCCAGACGTACAAGACGAGGTCCTGCGGATTCTCGTCGGGCAGGTCGATCCCCCAGTCCATGTCGCGGGTGATACACCAGTCCTGGAGCCCCTGCTCGATCCACTCGCGGGGCTGGTTCCGGGCGTTCGAGGTGCCTTCGAGGCGGTCGAGGAAGCCGGAGAGGTAGTCGGCGAACTCCGAGACCGCGAAGAACTGGTGGGTTCGCTCGCGGTACTCCGCGGGGTTGCCGGTGATCGTCGACTCGGGGTCCTCGACCTCCCCCGGTTCGAGGTGGCGCTGGCACCCCTCGTCGCACTCGTCGCCGCGGGCGTGGGCGCCGCAGTACGGGCACGTCCCCTCGACGTAGCGGTCCGGGAGGTACTGGTCGTCGACGGGGTCGTACGCGACCATGATCTCCTTCTCGTAGAGGTGGCCCGCCTCGTCGAGGTCGCGGACGAGGTCCTGGGTCAACTCCGTGTTCGTCTCGTCGTGGGTGTGGCCGTAGTTGTCGAACTCGACGTTGAACTTCGGGAACGTCTCGGCGTAGCGCTCGTGCCAGTCGAGCGCGAACTCCTCGGGCGAGACGCCCTCCTGTTCGGCGTTGACCGCGACGGGCGTGCCGTGCATGTCCGAGCCGGAGACGAACGCGGTCTCCTGGCCGAGTCGGTCGAGCGCGCGGCTGTACACGTCGCCGCCGACGTAGGTGCGGAGGTGGCCGATGTGGAGGTCGCCGTTCGCGTACGGCAGTCCACAGGTCACCACCGCGGGCCGGTCGGTGGGGTAATCGTCGTGGCTCATGTGGTGCGTGTGTGTCGTGTGTCGGTCGATCGGGTCTAAAGCCCGCTGGTTCGAGGCCGGCGACCGCGGGGAGACCGGCGCTCGCGCGGTCGTCGGTGTCGGCGCCGGCGAGGCAGTCGAGGGTCCGGGCGCTGCGGGAAGGCGACGGGATTCGCCGCCGCGTCGCCGCCGACCGCGTTACGGGCCGGCGGCGACGCGGCGGGTCCGCCCGCCGCTAGAAGGAGCGCATCCGCATCCCGAACCGTCGACGCCGTGTCACGCCTCACGCTTCGGGCGGTTCCGTCTAAAAAGCGTCGCCCGGGGTCGGCGGCGCCCTCGGCCGGGGTCTTCAGGGCTCCATCGCCTGCTCGGCGCGCCCCGTGAGCCGCTCCGGATCGAGCCGGTAGTACTCGAACGTCACCTCGCTCGTCGGCTCGCCGAAGGCGTCGACGATGGGGATCTCCGCCGTCCGCTCGAGGCCGGCGAGCGACTCGGTCGCGCTGGCGTCGTCGCTGGTCGACACCAGTCGGCCGCTCGCCACCACGCTCTTCCACCGCTCGTCGTCCCGCCCGTAGACGACGAACGTGACGCCGCGGTCGGCGGCGTTCGCCTTTCCGCTGTCCGCTCCGACGGCGAGCCGGAAGTAGAACGTCCCCTCGACCGGATCGTACCCGTACGACACCGGGACCGAGTGCGGCGGCCCGTCGCCGTCCGTCGACAGCGAGAGGACGCCGGTCCCCGACCGCCCGAGGAACTCGTCCCGCTCGTCGTCCGTCATCCGAACCGCGTCCGCGTCTGTCATACGGGACCTACGCCCTGTATGTTAATGAATACCTCTCATGTATCGCGCGGCGTGCGGACCGTCGCGGGCCACGGCGACCGCCCCACCTACAGGATGTCGCGGACGATCGCGGCCGCCTCGGACGCCGTCGGAGCGAGCACGTACGCGATCGGCTCGATGCCGACCGCGCCGGTCTGGTACAGGACGAGCGTTCCCCCGTCCCCGTCCGTCGGGGAGCCGGCGGCCGCGACCGCGTCCGCGACCGCCTCGCGCGTCGGGCGTTCGGCGTCGAACTCGACGGTCGGGTGCGACTGGGCGAGCGCCTCGACGGTGTCGGGGTCGTACCGGACGTTCACCGCGCCGCGGGCGGTCGCCCCGCCCTCGCGGGCGGCGAGCAACACCGTCGCGACGTGTTCGCTCACGCCGAACTCGGGCTCGCCGGGGACCATCGCCCGCCCCTTCACGTCGACGAGTCGGCCGGGGACCGCCGCCACGTCGTCGATCGCTCGGGCGTCGCCGAGACACTCCGCCACGTTCGCCCCGACGTTCGGGATGAGCCCGGCGAAGCCCGAGGCGTTCGTCAGGGTGCGGAGCCCGCGGCGGACCGAGGTGAGGACCCGCTCGCGCTCCCGGAGCCCGCTGTCGGGGTCGTGGACGGAGAACTCGACGTCGGCGTCGGCGAGCGCGGGCATCGCCGTCTCGTGGAGGTCGGCGAGCAGGTCCCCCTCCTCCAACTGCCGGATCAGCACCTCTATCTCCACGAGCGCGGCCACCGGCGTGAGGTCGCCGCTCGCGAGCCCCTCGCCGACCCGCTCGACGAGGTCGCGCACGCGCTCGTCGGCGACGATCCGCTCGTGTCTCGCCACGTCGCCGGCGGCGTACTTCGACACGGCCGACTGCGAGATGCCGAGCGCCGACGCGACCTCTGACTGCGTGAACCCGCGGTCGCGGAGGTCCTCCGCGAGCATCGATCGGACGGTCGGCAGGAACTCGTCGACGACGACCTCCTCGATGAACCTCATTCGCGATCACCGCCCGACGGCGTCGCCCCTCCGCTACCCTCGCGTCCGTCGCCCGCCTCGCCCGCGAACTCGGGATCGTCGCCGATCCGCGACGCCTGCGGCCCGTCCTGTCCCTGGTACTTCGAGCCCCGCTCGGCACCGTACGGTCGCTCCGCGGGCCGTTTCAGCTCCGTGAAGGTGAGCTGCGACACGCGCATGCCCGGCGAGAGCGCCACGGGCGCGGTGCCGAGGTTCGAGAGTTCGAGCGTGATCTGCCCCTCGTAGCCGGGGTCGCACAGCCCCGCGGTCGCGTGGACGACGATCGCGAGCCGGCCGAGCGACGAGCGGCCCTCGACGTGGGCGACGAGGTCGTCCGGGATCGCGACGCGCTCGGCTGTCGTCCCGAGGACGAAGTCACCGGGGTGGAGGATGAACTCGTCGCCCTCGTCGACGGTCGTCTCGGTGACGTACTCGCTCACCTCGCCCGCGTCGGTCGGGTGGATACAGGGGATGTTGGTGCGCTGGAACTCCAGGAACCGCTCGCCGAGCCGCAGGTCCACGCTCGCGGGCTGGACCTGCTGGTCGACGTCGTCGAGCGGCTCGATCGCGAGGTCGCCCTCGGCGAGCCGGTCGAGGATGTCGGCGTCGGACAGGATCATACCGGGAGGGGGAGCGCCGGCGGCTTAAAAACTCCCGAAACCGCGGTCGCGGGCGGTCCGACCGGCGTCCCCGACCGATCGATCCGGCGTGACTCAGACCGCTGCCAGCGCCAGCGCGCTCGCGGCGAAGAACGTCGCCACGCCCGCCGCGGCGCCGCGACCGAGGTCGTGCCGAGATTCCAGCCCGGCGACGACGATGACCCACTGGATAGCGATCGCGACCGCCGAGGCGACCAGCAGCGGGCCCGTCAGACCCGTGACCGCCGCGACGAGGTCCGTCGTGAGCGCCTCGAACGACGACCCTGCGGGGTCCGCGTTCGAGAGCGTGTACCAGATCCCGACGATCCCGGCCCCGAGCCGGAGCAGTTCCGCGCCGACCGCCCAGCCGGCGATCACGAACGAGTCGCCGGCGGAGCCGGAGCCGCCCGCGACGAGCGCCCCGACGTGGAGCGCGAGCGCGAACACGACCCACCAGAGGGGGACGCCCAACAGGCCGTAGTGGATGAACCCGGTCGCGGCGTCGCGCAGTTCCTCCCCCGCGTCGACCTCGATCCGTTCCGGTTCGTCGCACTCCTCGGCGAACATCGACCCCGGCTCGTCGCCGAACGTCTCGCAGGTCGACTCCGACGGCCGGTCGGGGTTGTCGACGGTGATCCGCTGGTCGACCGTCGCGTCGAAGACGCCGCCGAGCGCGACGATTCCGAGGCTGGTACCGATCGTCGCCACGACCAGCATCGCGACCGCGACGGTCCCGGCGTGAGGGGAGTCGAACCCGTCGCGGACGCGGTCGAGCACGCTGCCGGGCAGGCTCGCGAGGGCGGCGAACGGGGAGGGCATCGTCGGGTGGTCCCCGCCGACGGACAA
The DNA here is from genome assembly GCF_005435115.1 of Halorubrum sp. ARQ200. Lineage (NCBI taxonomy): Archaea > Methanobacteriati > Methanobacteriota > Halobacteria > Halobacteriales > Haloferacaceae > Halorubrum > Halorubrum sp. ARQ200. Next base: position 115,685 of record NZ_SGTZ01000004.1, read on the forward strand.
GTGCTTTTCCGCTCACAGCTCCGGGGCCGTGCCCGGCCGCCCGCGTCACTCCCGGTCGAGTTCGGTCTCCCGCCCGACCTCCTCTGTGTCGGCGTCGTCCGCCTCCGCCGCCTCGTTCGCGGCGGCCTTACGGGCGCGGTCGGCCGCCAGCTCGCGGTCGATGTCGTCCTCGACGTACCCCATCGACTCGACGGTGACGACGTTGCCGCCGCCCGGGTCGACCACCATCACCTCCTCGCCCTCGTCGATCGTTCCCTCCATCGACCGGGCGGAGTAGTGGGGGTTGAAGCCGCCGCCGGCGAGCTTCACCTCGCCGCCCGTGGGGGTCACTCGCTCCGTGACCGTCCCCGTCTTCCCCTTCAGCGAGTCGCTGTCGCTGGTCTGTTGCTGCCCTTTCCCGCCGTAGAGGTCGAACTCGTGGTAGCCGTAGAAGGCGGCGGCGCCGAACGCGAGCGTCAGCAGCGCCATGAGCAGCGTGAGGGGCGCGCCGGCGACGCCGAACGACGCCAGGAGCAGGCCGCCGAGCCCCGCGCCGATGAGCGCGATGCCGACGACGATGAAGTTCGCCCCCGGCGCGAGCGCCTCCGCCATCGAGAGCAGCAGCCCCGCGGTCAGGAGTAGGAGCGGGAGGGTGTCCGGGGAGAGGAGCCCGGACTGTGCGAGCGCGTTCATAATCGGTCCTACGGCCGCGGCCTGATAAGTGGTGGTACGCGCGACCGCGGCGCCGTCGGTCGGCGGCGTCCTCTGCGGTCCGGGTCGTCGACCGCGCGCGTTTAGAAGCCGACCAGCAGGGTCCCGACGGTGAGCGCGACGCCGAGGACGACGAAGACCGCGTGTTCGAGGTCCACGTCGCCCGGCTCTATCGGCTCGTCCGCCGGGGTGGCGGTGTCCTCGGTGACGCCGTTCGGCCCCACGTCGTCGACCGAGAAGCGCCACTCGCCGCCGCCGTCCGGCTCCTCATCGCCGGCATCGTTGGCCCGGCTGCGGTCGCCGAACTCCGTCGACTCCGCGGCGTCGGACACGCGCTCGTCGCGGGCGTCGTCGCCGGATTCGTCGCTCATGATCGGGCCTACGCGACTCCGTAATAAATGGCTGGCGGGCGCAAGCGGCGCGGGGCCGGGGCGGTCACGCGATGGCGGCGCGTCGGGTGACGCTGCGTCGGCGGGATCGGGCGCGGCCTACCGCTCGCGGGCCGCCCGGAGGACGTCGCCGTCGTAGACGACGCCGCGCTCGCCGTCGAGGGTCACGGTCGTTCCGTCCGCGACCGAGTCGGGGAGGCCGGCGCCGGAGACCATCGGGACGCCGAGTTCGCGGGCGACGACGGCGGGGTAGCCGGTCATCCCCTCGCGGGCGTCGATGATGCCGGCGATCCGGTCGAGGTCGCCGGAGAACTCCCCGTCGAAGCCGGCGTCGAGCGCGACGACGGAGCCCGCCGGCAGCGCGTCGAGGTCGCCGTCAGCGGTCCGGTGGACCGGGGCGGCGACGCGGCCGGCGACGACCGCCTTCCCCGTCACGAGCGTCTCGGCGGCGACGTGGACCTTCAGCGTGTTCGTCGTGTTCGTCCCCTCGAACTCGGTGAGCATGCCGGAGAGGACCACGAGGGTGTCGCCGGACGCGGCCCCCCCGCGGTCGAGCGCGGCGTCGACCGCGTTGTCGAGAATCGCCTCCATGTCCTTGGCGTACCCGGTCAGCACGGGGCGGACGCCCCACGAGAGCGCGAGCTGGCGGCGGACGCGGTCGTCCGGCGTCGTGGCGACGACCGGGACGCCCGGCCGGAACATGGCGGTCTTGCGCGCGGTGAAGCCGGACTCGGAGACGGCGACGACCGTCGACGCGCCGATGTCGCGCGCGAGGTAGCGCGCCGAGCGCGCCAGCGCCTCCGTGCGGGAGCCCTCCTCCGCGGTCGGGACGCGCTGCTCGCGCGTCTCCGCGTACTCGTCGCTGGCCTCGACCTCCCGGACGATCCGGTCCATCGTCTCGACGACGTTGACGGGGTCGTCGCCGACCGCGGTCTCGCCCGAGAGCATGACCGCGTCGGTGCCGTCGAGGACGGCGTTGGCCACGTCGGAGGCCTCGGCGCGGGTCGGGCGCCGCGAGGAGACCATCGAGTCGAGCATCTCCGTCGCCGTGATGACGGGGACGCCCTCGTTGACGCAGGTCCGGATGATCCGCTTTTGGATCACGGGCACGTCCTCCAGCGGGCACTCGACCCCGAGGTCGCCGCGGGCGACCATCACGCCGTCGGCGGCGTCGACGATCCCCTCCAAGTTCTCGACGGCGCCGGCGCGCTCGATCTTCGCGACGATCGGGATGTCGCCGCCGCCGCGGGCCTCAAGTTCGTCGGCGATCCGGTAGACGTCGTCGGCGTCGCGCACGAACGAGGCCGCGACGAAGTCGGCGTCGGTGCGCGCGGCGAGGTCGAGTTCGGTCTCGTCCTCCGGCGTGATCAGGTCCACGTCGATGGCGACGCCCGGAAGGTTCACGCCCTTCCGGGAGCCGAGCTTCCCGCCGGAGACGACCGTGGCGACCACGGACTCGCCGTCGACGCGCTCGACGCGGCACTCGATCCGGCCGTCGTCGAGGAGGATCGTGTCGCCCGGCCCGGCGGCCCCGATCGAGTGGGTGAGGCCGACGCGCTCGGGCGTCGCGTCGTCGGCTTCGAGGAAGGTGACCTCCGAGTCGGTCGCGAGTTCGATCGGCTCGTCGATCTCGGCCGTGCGGACCTCCGGGCCCTTCAGGTCGACCATCACCGCGAGCGGGTCGTCGATCTCGTCGTCGACGGCGCGGGCGCGCTCGATCACCGTCTCCCGGTGGTCGGTGGTCCCGTGGCTGGCGTTGAGTCGGACGACGGACATCCCCGCGTCGGCGAGGCCGCGGATCGTGTCCCGGTCGTCCGAGGCGGGACCGATCGTACAGACGATCTTGGCGTTTCGCATACCGCCGGGTTCGACGTAGCGCCGGAAAAAGGCACCCGGTTGAGTCGCTCCCGAGTGAACGTTCGTGACGGACGGGCGCGCCGCGGGTTCAGTCCGGTGCCCGGCGTGGATGAGTCGCAGTCCGAACTGCGGCGGCGCGTGCCTGCGAGGCAAGCACCGCAACGAGGGAGCGGAGCGACCGAGTGCGGAGCGCAGCGAGCGCACCGAGCCCTCTCGGCTGGGACTCCGGTGATGTTCGTGTCGGTGGTGCCGACAGCATTTATACGTACAACTCCGTGTCGACCGCAACGCATTTCAAAACCAAGTAATACTACCAAGTTGTATGAACGGATTCGACGGCTTCAGCGACGTGAGCGAGACGGACGTGACGAAGGCCATCGGTACCGAGTGGACCGACGGGTTCCTCGATTTCACCGACTCCGAGGTGATCGTCCTCGGCGGCGGCCCGTCGGGGCTGATGGCCGCGAAGGAGCTGGCCGAGCGCGGCGTGAAGGTGATGATCGTCGAGAAGAACAACTACCTCGGCGGCGGCTTCTGGCTCGGCGGGTTCCTGATGAACACCGTCACGGTCCGGGACCCCGCCCAGGAGATCCTCGGCGACCTCGACGTGGACTACAAGCCGGTCGCGGACGTGGACGGGCTCTACACCGCCGCGGGCCCGGAGGCCTGCTCCGGGCTGATCAAGGCCGCCTGCGACGCCGGCGCGCGCGTCCAGAACATGACCGAGTTCACCGACCTCGTCGTCCGCGACGACCACCGGGTCGGCGGCATCGTGATGAACTGGACGCCGGTCCACGCGCTCCCCCGGGAGATCACCTGCGTCGACCCCATCGCGGTGGAGTCCGACCTCGTCATCGACGCGACCGGCCACGACGCCGTCGCGATCAGCAAGCTCGACGAGCGCGGCGTCCTCTCGGCGCCCGGCATCGAGCACGCGAAAGAGCACAACACCGGGATGGACCAGACGGGCGACGACCAGTACGGCGCCCCTGGCCACGACTCGCCCGGCCACGACTCGATGTGGGTCGGCGAGAGCGAGGACGCCGTCGTCGAGCACACCGGCGTCGTCCACGACGGCCTGATCGCCTCCGGGATGGCGGTCGCCACCGCGCACGGCCTCCCGCGGATGGGTCCGACGTTCGGCGCGATGCTCGTCTCCGGGAAGCGCGCCGCGCAGGCCGCCCTCGACGAGCTGGAGGTCGACGCGCCCGAAGTCACGCTGTCGACCGGCGGCGCGCCCGCGCCCGCCGACGACTGATACATCGCCGCTGACGCTCCGGGAACGCACCCCTCCAAATCCTCAGGCGTCTACTCGTGAATCGCCCGTAGGGATCCGTAGCGAACACCGCCAACGCCCCGGCCGGGAGGGCTCGGTGCGCTCGCTGCGCTCCGCACTCGGTCGCTCCGCTCCCTCGCTGCGGTGCTTGCGTCGCGCGCCGTCGCCCTCCCGGCTGCCCCTTTGAGTCCCGCCCCGCGCCGCACGGCACAGCAGCCTCACACCTCCCCAGCCTCGCCGTTCGTTCCGGGCTCCCTGCGGTCGCCCGTCACTCACGGCGTCCCTCGCGCGTGCTGCCTCGCGGCCTCCGCTTCGCTCCGGCCGCTCGCAGGCACGCGCCGCCGCGCTCGCTCACCCGTCTTTCGTCGTCGCCGTCGGCGGCTCCGACCGCCGCAACTCGCAGCCTTTTTACCTGCGCTGGCGGTAGGAGTGGCTACTATGGCTGAGGACAAGGCTCGAAGCACCGGCAGCGCGGGCCGATTCGGCGCCCGTTACGGCCGGGTCTCCCGCAAGCGGGTCCAGGACATCGAAGAGGAGATGCGCAACGCGACCGTCGACGGCGACGACGTGAAGCGCGTGGGTACCGGCATCTGGGTCAACGAGGAGACCGGCGAGACGTTCACGGGCGGCGCGTACCGCCCCGAGACGCCCGGCGGTCGCACCGTCCGCCGCTCCATCCGCGCCGCGCTCGCCGACGAGGAGTAGGACGATGAGCTACAAGTGCTCCCGCTGTAAGCGCGACGTCACCCTCGACGAGTACGGCGGCGTGCGCTGCCCGTACTGCGGCCACCGCGTCCTCCTGAAGGAGCGCGGCGGCGGCATCAAGGAAGTCGACGTCGAGTAACGCCGTCTCTCCCTCCACGGACCGTGACGCGCACACACGAGACGGTCCTCTCGTTCACCTACCCCTCCGAGCGGCGCGCACGCGTCGTGGCCGACGCGCTCGGTCCCGAGGTCGGCGAGATCGACGACGCCCGCTCGGCCGCGACCGTCGACCGCGAGGGCGACGCGGTCCGCGTCCGCGTCCTCGCCGACGACCTCGTGGCGCTGCGCGCCGGCGTCAACAGCTGGTCCCGGGTCGTCGCGGTCGCCGAGCGCGTCGGCGGGCTCGACGCCTAAACCGACGCGAGCGTTTCCGAGACCCGTCGTATTGCCGACTTGTCGGGGCGGGAGAGATGTAGTGGGTTTTTCCGTCCGGGCCGCCTCGGTCCGCCCATGCAAGGGAACATGCCGCCCGAGGCACAGGAGAAGATCGAGGAGCTACAGGACCTTCAGGAGACCGCACAGCAGGTCGCCGAGCAGAAGGAGCAGGCCCAGTCCGCGCTCAACGAGTCCAAGACCGCCCTCGACGCCCTCGAAGACGTCGACGAGGACGCGGGGATGTACCGCGAGATCGGCGAGGTCCTCGTCGAGACGGACTACGAGTCCGCCTACGACGACCTCGAGGACAAGGTCGACTCGCTCGAAGTCCGCGTCGAGCAGCTCGAAAAGCAGGAGGAGCGCGTCGAGGAGCAGTTCGACGACCTCCAGAGCGAGCTCCAGCAGATGCTCCAGGGCGGCGCGGGCGGCGGCGGCCCGATGGGACCGGGCGGTCCGGGCGCCGGCGGCGCGTAAGGCCGTGCCCGACGACGCCGACGCCGCCGCGGAGCCGAGCGACGACGAGGTCGTTCGCACCGCTGCCGAGGCGGCCGAGGGGATCGTGTTCAAACACTACGACCAGTCGACGGTCACCGACCTCGACATCACCGTCACGTTCGAGGCGGACGTCCTCGACGTCGACGTCTACCTCAACGCCCCGGAGGACGCCGGGCCGGACCCGGACGCGGTCGCGCAGGAGGCGGTCGAGACCGCGGGCGAGGCCGTCGACGAGCTGTTCGAGGCGTAGGCGCCGGCCGTCTTTTCCGACCGATGTGCCCCCGAGACGACGAGCGGCGCGACCGCGTCCGGCGCCCGCGTATCGGATACTGTTAACGTCTCGCACGTCGTGGGTCGGGCCGACATGTACGACGCGATACTGTGTCCGACCGACGGGAGCGCCGGGAGCGCCGCCGCGACCGAGCAGGCCTGCGGCCTCGCCGCCCTGACGGGCGCTCGGGTCCACGCGCTGTTCGTCGTCGACGAGGGCATCGCCGGCGCCGACGAGTGGGACGTGGTCGTCGAGCGCGAGGAGGCGCGCGGCGAGCGCGTGCTCGACGCGGTCGCCGAGGCGGCCGCGACGCGCGACGTCGAGTGCGAACGCCGCCTCCGCCGCGGCCGCCCGCACGAGGAGATCCTCGACGCGGCGGCGGACTACGGCGTCGACCTGATCGTGATGGGCACGCACGGCCGCACCGGGATCGGGCGCTTCATCGCGGCGGGGTCGGTCGCCGAGCGGGTCGTGCGATACAGCGAACTCCCGGTGTTGACGGCGCGCGTCAGCGAATAGCCCGCGGCGCACGTCGACGAATCGCTCGCGGTCTACGCCGACTCGCAGATCGCGACGAAGTTCTCGAAGACCTCCTCGCCGCGCTCCGTGTGCGCGACCTCGGGGTGCCACTGGACGCCGTACAGGTTCGCGTCCGCGTCGGCCATCGCCTCGATGCCGCAGACGTCGGAGGTGGCGGTGCGGGAGAACCCGTCCGGCAGCTCGGTCACCTCGTCGGCGTGGGAGGCCCAGACGCGCGTCTCGGGGGCCAGCGAGCCGACGAGCGGGTCCTCGTCGTCGGTTATCTCGACGTCGACGTCGGCGTAGCCGCCGTAGTCGCCCTCGCCGACCGCGCCGTCGAGCTCCGCGGCGATCAGCTGCATCCCCAGGCAGATCCCGAGAACGGGGAGGTCGCGGTCGAGGTAGTCGGGCGCGTTGCCGACGCGGTCCATGTCCGGGCCGCCCGAGAGGACGACCCCGTCCGCCTCGACCTCGTCGGCCGGCGTCTCCGCCGAGATTATCTCGGTGTCGACGCCGAGGTCGCGGAGCGCCCGGCGTTCGAGGTGGGTGAACTGGCCGTGGAGGTCGATGACGACGATCCGAGTCATGGCGTCGATTGACGGCTGTCGCACAAAAACGGCTCGGAACGGAACACAGTCCCGTGGTGGTTTCGACCCCGCGAACCCCGAAGTGATCCACGAATACGGATCGATCAGAGGTCGAGCGGGCCGCGCTTCGTGAACTCCCGCAGGAGCGCGGTCGCGTACGACCCGCTCGGGAGCGCGAAGGCGAACCGCGGGTCGCCGCCCTCGAACGTCACGTCGAGGTCCGTGCGTAGGAGGACCGCGCGCCGCGTCCCGTTCGAGTCGAACTCGCCGGGGAGCGCGAAGTCGCCCGGCTCGACGCCGGCGTCCGCGAGGACCTCGCGCTCTATCTCGCCCGGTTCGCCGTCGCCGAGCGCCGTCTCGGTGCCGACGAGCGGCGCGGTGACGAAGGCCCGCCCGCGCTCGCAGTGCCGCGAGACCACGTCGACCCGGTCGGCGTCGACGCGCTGGAGGCGGTCGGCGTCCGGCGCGTACAGCCCCTCGGGCGCGTCGCCGTCGGCGAAACAGACCACGTCGCCGGCGACGGGGCGGGCGAACGGGAGCCCGCGGCGCAGCCGCTCGCTCACGATCCGGTTGAAGAGGAACGACTGCGCGGCGTTGACGAACAGCCGCTGGAGGTTCGAGGGCACCGCCTCCAGCGCGTGCCACCAGTCCTCGTCGTCCGGCGGCGCGTCGGGGCCGACGCCGCGGTCGGCGAGCCGGTGGACCATCGAGCGCTCGAACCGGAGCTTGCCGGGAATCGCGTCGAGGCAGGCGGCCCAGTCGCCGTCGCCCGTGCCGTCGGCGGCGGGCCCGCCGTCGGGTCCGGAGTCGCCGCTCACGCCGAACGCCGCGTCGACTCGGTCGCGCGCGGCCCGGGTATCGTCGGGCTCCGCCGCGGCGGGGTTCCCGGCGTACAGCCGGACCGCCTCCCGGGGGTCGTTCCGCGCGATCGCCAGCCCGACGACGTGAGTGACGGGGCGCCGGCTGCCGAACCGCTGCTGGCCGAAGTAGTTCGGGACGCCGACGGTCGCCTCGATCGACCCGTCCCCGCCGGGGCCGCTGCTCCCGTCCGCGTCTACTCCGTTGACGTCGCCCGCGAACGCCCGGAGGTCCCGCACCGCCTCGGCGACGCGCTCGGGGGCGCCGTCGACCGCGTCCGCGACGCGGATCTCGAAGGCGTTGCCCGCGAGGTCGCCGAACGAGAGGCTCCGGCCCGCCCGGCCGAGCGGCTCTATCTCGGCGCCGCGGATCTCCGGGAGGTCGTCGGCGTCGGCGCCGCGGACGGTGAACAGCTGCGTCGTGACGGCGCGCTTGTCCTTCGTCCCCGCCCACGAGACGCGCTCGCGGCTGACGCCGAGCGCGTCCGAGAGCCGGCGCGCGAAGTCGTTGGTGTCCCAGTCGCGGAGCGTCGCCCGGACGACGAGGTCGGGGTAGCTGCCGGGGTCGGCGTCGAGCGGCTCCGCGTCGAACGCCTCCAGCTCCCGGACCCGGAAGTCCTCGGGCGACTCGCGCAGCCGCCCGCCGATCCCGTCGGCGCGGCTGGCGTAGTACTCGATACCGACCGCGCGCTCCGTCGGGTGCGCCTCGCGGAGGGAATCGCCGTCGGCCATTCAGAACAGCGGGAGGTCGCCGGTCACGCGGTCGACGCTGTCGTCGCGGGCGGGGCCGACCGCGAGCGCGGTGACGGTCCCCGGTTCGAGCTGGGTGTGGCCGGCGTCCCGGACGACGGCGTACGGAAGCCCCTCCTTGTCGGCCTTGTCGGCCAGTTCGAAGAGCTGGCTCTCGGAGCTCCCCTTCAGCACGACCTTCTTCTGCCCCTCGCCCTGCCACTTCTTCCGCGCCCGGTCGCTCGCGTCCTGGTACGCCGACAGCGACGCGTGCGCGACCTGCGCGGCGAGCTTCCCCTCGCCCATGCCGACGTCCGTCCGGGCGACGATGGCCTGTTTCATACCGTCACCACCGCCGCCGCGGGTTTAGCGCTTTTCTCTCCGACGCCGGGCCGCGGCGCTCGTCGACGGTGAAAATAGCGGGGGACCGACCGCGACCGATCAGTCGTCGGCGGGCGCCGCGCCGCCGCGGGAGGCCGCGCCGAGACCGGCGGCCATGTCGGCGACGGTCCGCTCGTTGTCGACGACCCAGCGCAGCAGGAGGAACGCGAAGAGGTACTTCGCGATGATGTCCATCCCGCTGTACGCCCACGAGGTGATCGCCACGTCGAGCACGGCGAACCCCTCGGCGCCGAGGGCCCAGAAGATGGGGTAGCCGAGCCAGAGGACGACGGTGAGCACCTTCAGCGTATTGAAGATGTCGGCGGTGCCGGCGACCTCGGCGTCCTTCGCCCACTCCGCGAGCAGGATGTAGAGGACGACGACGAAGAACGCGCAGCTGATGCCGTACCAGACCCAGCGCAGCAGGAGCGAGGACGTGGTCAGCGCGGCGGCCAGCCCGGTGACGCACATCCCGACGTCGGCCACCACGGCGGTGAACAGCTTGCTCAGGTTCGAGCCGGCGAGCAGGCCGAGCGCGACGAGGATCATCGGCGTCGAGAACGCCCACGTGAGGTACCGACCCCACGGAGTGAACACCCCGCCCTCGGGGCCGGCGCCCGCGCCGGCCAGCGCGTGGCCGGCCGGCATCTCGAGGAAGCTGACGGTGAGTCCGGAGACGAGCCCCGTGTAGCTGGAGATGGACACCAGCGGTACCATCAGCGTGGCGACGAAGATCAGTTGGGCGCGCGGGTCCTCCACGTTCCGTCCCATGTAGACGAACAGGAGGATCGACAGCCCCGCGAGGGCGATGTTGATCCAGAGCGACGAGGCCAGGAGGGTGTTGCTCTGAATGAACTGGAATACCTCGGTCTGCGTCATTTCGAGCGGAACGGTACTCTGCGCCAGGAGGTCGGCCGCTGCTGTTTCTATCATGCGACGTTCTATTACACGTGGCGTGTTTATTAAATGTACTAACCTGACTGGTAAGGTTTTTCTGACAGTCTCCCGCCTCTCCCCGTATTTTTTGATATATTACCGTTCCAGAACGCGTATTTGGACGCGCGTTTCGACTCTTTCCGTGCTCAACGTCCGACCAGCGGCAGCCGGTCGAGCGGGCCGCCGGCGACGTCCGCCTCGACCGCGGCCGCGCAGTGTTCCCCGCCGAGCAGGCACATCGGCACGCCGATCCCCGGATTGCTGCTCCCGCCGACGTAGTAGAGGCGGTCGGTCCCGCGGACGCGCGGTCCGGGGCGGAGCGGTCCGGTCTGTCGCATCGTGTGCGCGAGCCCGAGCGCGCTCCCGCCGGGCTGGTCGAACCGCGCCGCGAACTCCGAGACGCACGCCGACTCCTCGGCGACGATCCGGTCGCGGAGGTCGACGCCGGCCCGCGAGTCCACCGCGTCGAGGACGCGCTCCCTGAGCGCCGCCCGCCGGTCCGGCGTGTCGTCGAGCCCGGGCGCGAGCGGCACGAGCGTCACGACCGCCTCGTGGCCGTCGGGGGCGACCGAGGGGTCCGTCCGCGACGGGACGTTCACGTACACGACCGGCTCCGTCTCGCCGGTCGGCCACGCGGGGTCGTCGAAGATGGCCGCGAAGTGCGGGTCCCAGTCCGTCGGGAGCGCGAGCGTGTGGTGCGCCAGCTCCGGTAGCTCGCCCTCGACGCCGAGGTACAGCAGGTGCGCCGAGGGGCCGTACGTCCGCCGCTCCCAGTAGTCGCCGAGCCGCGAGACGGTGCCCTCGGGGAGCAGCTCGCGCTCCACGTGGGCGGGCGGCGCGTTACAGACCACGCGGTCGTGGACGTAGCGGTCGCCGCCGAGCTCGACCTCGACGCCGCCGTCGACCGGTTCGAGGCCCGTCACCTCGACGCCGGTGTGAACGTCGGCGCCGGCGTCGCGGGCGACCGCCGCGACGGCCTCGACCACCTCGTACATCCCGCCCATCGGGTAGTAGACGCCGAGCCCGTAGTCGACGTGGCTCATCAGCTGGTACAGCGCCGGCGTGTTGTGGGGCGACCCCCCGAGGAAGACGAGCGTGTACTCCAGCAGCTGCCTGAGCTTCGGATGGTCGACGTACGACCGCACCCGTTCGTCGAGGCTGGAGAGCAGGTCGAGTTCGCGGCCGCCCGCGAGCACGTCGAGCGAGAGGTAGTCGCGGAACCGCGACCGCCCGGGGAGGACGAACCGCTCCATCCCGGCGTCGTACGCCCGCTCGGCGTCGTCGAGGTACCGCTCAAACGCCTCGCCGGCGCCCTGCTCGTAGGACTCAAAGAGGTCTGCGGCGGCGGCCGGGTCGGCGGGCACGTCGGCGCGGTCGCCGTCGTCCCAGAACACCCGGTAGTGCGGGTCGAGCCGACGCAGGTCGTAGAACTCGTCGGGCGACCGGCCGAAGTCCTCGAAGAACCGCTCGAACAGGTCCGGGAGCAGGTACCACGAGGGGCCGGTGTCGAACCGGAACCCGTCCAGCTCCAACCGACCGGCGACTCCCCCGACGCGCTCTGCGCGCTCGTACAGCGTCACCTCCGCGCCTCCGGCCGCGAGGTAGGCGGCGGCGGAGAGCCCGCCGACGCCGCCGCCGACCACTCCCACCGAGGCTCCGCGCAGCGGCTCGTCGCTCATGGGGTCGGTAGGGGCTCGCGCCCTGTGTGTGATTGCCAACTCTCGACGGCTCTTTATTCGGCGCTCCGACGAGCTGCCGCGACGCGTACTCGTTCGGCTTCCTTTTTTTCCGGCTTCGGGCGCAGGATCGATACATGGAACGGCGGTCGCGGTCGTCGGACGGCGGCTCCGCCGACAGCCCAGATACCGCCGACAGCCCCGGTACCGCCGGCCACCCCGGTTCCGACGGTCTCGCGCGCTCTGGGGCCGCGCGGAGCGGGTCCGACGCGTCCCGAGCCGCCGACCGGTCCGGGGCCGGCGGTCGCGACGGCGCCGGCGTCCGCGTCGAGGTGGTCGTTCACGACCCGAGCCCCGCGCCGGTGGCGGCGGCGCTCCCGCCGGGCGCGGTCGCGGAGGACGTCGACCGCGTCCGGGTCGACGGGGCGGTCGTCTCGCAGTTCCGCGCCGACCGCGCGGTCGACGCGGAGCTCGTCTTCGACGGCGGCGACGAGTTCGTCTACCGCTGCCGCAGCCGCGCGGCGGGCCAGTTCCCGTCCGACGCCGTCGAGTCGCTCGGCTACCCCGTCTCGTCGGTCACGGTCCGCACGGCGCCGGACCGCGTCCGCCTCCGGCTGTCGCTGCCCGCGGCCGACCCGCTCGGCGACGTGATCGACGCGCTGGAGGCGACCGGCGGCTCGGTCCGGCTCGAACGGCTCACCAGCTCCGGCGGCGCCGACACCCGGTCCGACCCCGTCGTGGTCGACCTGGGGCGGCTCACGGAGCGCCAGCGCGAGGTGGTCCGGACCGCCCAGCGGCTCGGCTACTTCGAACACCCCCGCGAGGCGAGCGCGACGGAGGTGGCCGACGCCATCGGCATCGCTCGCGCGACGTTCTCGGAGCACCTCGCGGCGGCGCAGCGCCGCGTCTTCGACGACCTCGTCGGCGGGTGAGCCCCGCCGCGAACGGCTCCGCGGGGACGGGCTCCCCGGGGACGGATCCGTTCCCACGCGGCGGGGTCGACCGCGGTATTGAAACCCCTCAGGCGCTCAGGTAAGGTATGTATCGCAGACGGTTCCTTCGACGGACCGGCGGCGTCGCGAGCGCCGCGGCCGCCGTGGGCCTCGCCGGGTGCGCCGGCGTCGGCGGCGAGCCGGACTACGACGTCGGAATGCTCGCCGCCGCGTACCAGCCGCGAGAGGTCACGGTCTCGGTCGGCGACACCGTCGTCTGGAAGAACACGAGCGCGCGGGCCCACACCGTCACCGCGACGGACGGCGGGATCCCGGACGACGCCGAGTTCTTCGCCTCGGGCGGCTTCGACGACTACGACGCCGCGCTGTCGGCGTGGCAGTCCGACTTCGGCGGGCGACTGGAGAACGGCGACCGGTACGAGCACACGTTCACCGTCCCCGGGACCTACGAGTACGTCTGTATCCCCCACCGCGAGGGCGGCATGTTCGGCACCGTCGTCGTGGAGGAGTGATCGGCGTGATCAGCGTCGACGCCGCCCGCCGACCGTCGCTCCGTCCCGCCGCCGACCGCCGCACCGCGCCCCGCTCGGCCGACCCCCGGCAGCGAAACCCATTCACGCCCGCGCACCGAACGGGAGGTGACTGACTCGCATGGCCCTCTCGCCGCTCCTCGGGACCGACGTGCTGCTGTTCGCCGCCATCGGACTGCTCGGCGGAGCCCACTGTATCGGCATGTGCGGCCCGCTCGTCACCGTCTACGCGAGCCGGATGGACGCCGACGGCGGGCGGACGGACGGCGGCGAGCCGAGCGCGGCCGGCGTCGCCGGCGCGGAGGCCGGCCGCGAGGGGCACCTGACGACCTACGAGGTGCGCCAGCACGCGCTGTTCAACCTCGGGCGGGCCGCGAGCTACGCGGCGATCGGAACCCTCCTCGGCGCGCTCGGCGGCGCGGTCCTCGTCACGACGGCGACGCTGACCGGCGCCGCGACGGCGGTCCGCGGCGGGGTCGGGCTCCTCGTCGGCGCGGCCGTGATCGCCGTCGGCGTCCGGTACCTCCTCGGCGGCGCGACCGGCGGCGTCCACCTCCCCGGGCTCGAACGCGTCACGGGCTGGCTCACGGGGCACGTCGACCGCCTCGCGAACGGGCCGGGGATCGTCGCGCTCGGCGCGGTCCACGGGCTGCTCCCCTGTCCGATCCTCTATCCCGCGTACCTGTACGCCCTCGCGAGCGGCTCCGCGGTCGCGGGCGGGGTCGCGCTCGGCGCCCTCGGGCTCGGGACGATCCCCGCCGTCTTCGCCTACGGGACGCTGATCGAGAGCGTCGACCCGGCCCACCGCCGCCGGATCCACCGGCTGTTGGGCCTCGCGTTCGTCGCGCTCGGCTACGTGCTGTTCGCGCACGGGCTGATGTCGGTCGGGATCCACGTGCCCCACCCGCGGCTCCCGTTCTGGAACCCGCTCGACGCCGGGATGATGGGAGGGATGTGAGATGAGCGCGACCGAGGGCGCCGCGGGCGCGCGCGACGACCCCGCCGCCTGTACCCTCTGCGAGCTCCCGACCGAGGGTGTCGACGTGACCGACGACGAGGAGAACCGCTTCTGCTGTACCGGCTGCCGGGACGTGTACGGCGCCCTCGGGGACGCCGACGTGGACGCCGACGCGGTCCGAGAGCGGCGACGGGCGCGGGACGGTGCCGCGGGCGACGAGACGGACGCCGACGGCGACCGCGACGTGCCCGACGGCCACGAGGCGGCGTTCCTCGAGGTGGACGGGATGCACTGCGCGACCTGCGAGGCGTTCATCGAGACGGTCGCGACCGACGCCGACGGCGTCAGCGGCGCGAGCGCGAGCTACGTCACCGACACGGTGCGGATCGACCACGACCCGGACGCCGTCACGATCGACGACCTCACCGAGACGGTGAGCGGGCTCGGGTACAGCGCGTACGCCCGCGACGACGCCTTCTCCAGGCGGCAGGCGAGCAACATGGCGACGGCGCGGCTCGCGGCGGGCGTCCTCGTCGGGATGGCGGTGATGCTGCAGTACATCGTCCTCATCTACCCGACGTACTTCGCGTTCCCGTTCTACGACGAGCGCACGCTGACGTACCTCGACGAGGCGATGGCCTCGACCTCGGGCACGTACTTCTTCATCGTCATCGGCGTCCTCACCACCATCGTCCTCTTCTTCACCGGGAAGCCGATCCTCCGCGGCGCGTACGTCAGCGCGAAGACGCGCTCGCCGAACATGGACCTCCTGGTCGCCATCGCCGCGGTGAGCGCGTACCTCTACAGCACGCTCGCGGTGATCTTCGTCGAGTCGCCCTCGATATACTACGACGTGACCGTCGCGATCGTCGTCATCGTCACGGTCGGGAACCACTACGAGGACTCGGTGAAGGACCGGGCGACGGCGCTCCTCTCCGAGGTCACCGCGGTCCAGGTCGACGACGCGCGGCGGCTGACCGGCGACGGCGAGACGGAGTCCGTCGCCGTCGACGCGCTCGAACCGGGCGACCGGCTCCTCGTCCGGGCCGGCGAGCGGGTCCCCGTGGACGGCGAGGCGGTCGACGGCGACGCCGCGGTCGACGAGTCCGTCGTCACCGGCGAGTCGCTGGCGGTCCGGAAGGTCGCCGGCGACCCGGTCGTCGGCGGCTCCGTCGTCGCGGACGGCTCGCTCACGGTCGCGGTCGGGCCGGACGCGGCCTCCAGCCTCGACCGCGTCGCCGAGCTCGTCTACGACCTCCAGAGCGGGAACCACGGCGTCCAGAAGCTCGCGGACCGGCTCGCGACCGTGTTCGTCCCGGCGGTCCTCGTCATCGCCGCGGTCGCCGCCGGGGCGTCGCTCGCGCTCGGCGGCGCCCCCACCGACGCGATGCTCGTCGGACTGACGGTGCTGATCGTCTCGTGTCCCTGCGCGCTCGGGCTGGCGACCCCGCTCGCCGTCGCCGCCGGGATCCGCGACGCGCTCGAACGTAACGTCGTCGTCTTCGACGACACCGTCTTCGAGCGGATCCGCGACGCGGACACGGTCGTCTTCGACAAGACCGGCACGCTGACGACCGGCGAGATGCGGCCGATCGAGCGGCAGGTCGACGACGACCTGCTCCGGCTCGCGGCCGCCCTCGAATCGCGGTCCGCGCACCCGGTCGGGCAGGCCATCGCGGCGGCGCGGTCCGCGGCGGACGCGGCCGAGGCCGGTCCCGGCGAGGCGGGCGACGAGGGCGCGACGCCGGCGGTCGCCGACGGCGGGGCCGCGGCGGCGGTGGGCGAGTCCGGAGACGGGGGCGACGCTCCCGCGGTCGAGTCCTTCGAGAGCCACGCCCGCGGCGTCTCCGGCGTCGTCGACGGCGTCGAGGTCGTCGTCGGCCATCCGGCCCTGTTCGACGAGCGGGGCTGGACCGTCCCCGACGAGGTCCGCGAGGCGGTCGCGGCCGCGCGCGACGTGGGGCGCGTCCCCGTCGCCGTCGGCTGCGACGGCGCGGCCGAGGGGTTTGTCGTGGTCGGCGACGAGCTGCGCGACGGCTGGGAGGAGACGGTGACCGCGCTCGACGAGTCGGGCGTCGAGGTGATCGTCCTCACCGGCGACGACGAGCGCGCCGCGACCGTCTTCGCGGAGCACGACGCCGTCTCGTCGGTGTTCGCCGGCGTGCCGCCGGAGGGGAAGGCCGAGGCCGTCGGGCGGCTGAAGCGGCGCGGCGTCACCGTGATGGTCGGCGACGGCACGAACGACGCGCCGGCGCTCGCGGCGGCCGACCTCGGGATCGCGCTCGGCGGCGGCACCGCGATGGCGGCCGACGCCGCCGACGTGGCGATCGTCGACGACGAACTCGGCTCCGTGGCGACCGTCTTCGAGCTCGCGCGGGCGGCGGGCCGGCGCGTGAAGGGGAACATCGGCTGGGCGTTCTGCTACAACGCGGTCGCCATCCCGCTGGCGGCGACCGGGCTCCTGAACCCCCTCTTCGCCGCCGTCGCGATGGGCGCGTCGAGCCTGCTCGTGGTGACGAACTCCTCGCGGGCGCTGCTCGACGACTGACCCGCCGACACGACTCGCGGCGGCGCCTCGCGCCGCGACCCGGCCGCGCCCGCCCCTACCGCAAGCGACTTTCGGCTCACGCGAGTAGTCGGGTGCGATGACCGATCAACAGCAGCAGCCCGCGGTCCCGACCCGGAACGGCATGCCCGTCCTCGGGCTCGGCACGTGGGAGAACGACGAGCCAGCCCAGTGCACCGAGTCGGTCGCGAACGCGCTCGACGCCGGCTACCGCCACGTCGACACCGCCCAGATCTACGGCAACGAGGCGGCCGTCGGCGAGGGGATCGCGGAGAGCGACGTCGACCGCGAGGACGTCTTCCTCGCGTCGAAGGTGTGGATCGACAACCTCGCGCCCGCCGACGTGGCCGCGTCGACCCGCGAGAGCCTCGACACGCTCGGGGTCGACTCGGTCGACCTCATGTACGTCCACTGGCCGGCCGGGGAGTACGAGCCCGAAGAGACGCTGCCGGCGTTCGCCGAGCTGCGCGACGACGGCCTCATCGACCGCATCGGCGTCTCCAACTTCGAGCCGGAACACCTCGACGCCGCGGCGGACGCGCTCGGCGAGGCGCCGTTCGCGAACCAGGTCGAGATGCACCCGCTGCTCCGCCAGGAGGAGCTCCGCGAGTACGCCGACGCCAACGGCGTCGAGCTGGTCGCCTACTCGCCGCTCGCGCGCGGCGAGGTCCTCGACGACCCGGCGATCGTCGACATCGCGGAGAAGCACGGCGTCAGCGCTGCGCAGGTGAGCCTCGCGTGGCTCCGCGAGTCCGGCGTCACGGCCATCCCGAAGGCGACCGGGATCGACCACATCCGCGACAACCTCGCCAGCGTCGACCTCGACCTCGACGACGAGGACGTCGCGGCGATCGACGACCTCGGCCGCACCGACCGCCAGCTCAACCCCGACTTCGGGCCGGACTGGTAACCGCCGGCCCGCGTTCGCGCGGACCGCCGCTCACTCCGCCGCGCGCGGCAGCGACACCGTGATCCGGTTGCCGCGGTCGTCGCCCGCAGAGCCGCGTTCACCGGGTTCGCCGGCCTCCGTATCGACCTCCGTGCCGACCGCGACCGACACGCTCCCGTTCGACAGCTCCACGCTCCAGTAGACGAGCCAGAAGCCGAGCCCGCTGCTGTGGTACACGTGGCTCATGTCGTGGTCGCCGGTGAGCACGTCGGCCTCGATGGCCGGGATCGGTCGGAGGTCGTCCTCGACGACGAGCTCGGCGCCCCCCTCGGTGCGGCGGAGCCGCACCGTCACCGTCGGACTCCCGTCGTCCGCGTGCTGGAACGGGTTCTCTAAGAGCTCGATCACCGCCGAGCGGAGCTCGCAGCGCCCGTCGACGACGACCGCGTCGAGCTCCCCGACCGCGATCGACCCCTCCGGATACCGCTCGCGGACGGTCTCGACGGCCTCCTCGACCACGCTCCGGAGGTCGACCGCGTCGGTCTCCCGCTGGTCGGTGATGAGCTCGATCACCTCCCGCTCCTTCCGTGCGGTGTCGAGGAGGCTCTCGCCGACCCGCCGGATCACCGCCGTGTGCGCCGCCGACTCGGGGACCTCGTCTTCGAGCTCCTCGACCGTCCCGAGGACGATGTTGAGGTCGTTCCGGAGGTTGTGGCGCAGGAGGTTGTCCATCACGACGAGCTGGCGCTCGCGCCGCCGCCGGTCCGTGACGTCCTTCGCGAACCCCGTGATCCGGACGACCTCGCCGTCCTCGACGATCGGCTCGCCCTGGACCCAGACCCACCGCTTGTAGTTCTCCGCGGCGTTTACTCGGTACTCCATGTCGACCGATTCGCCCGCGGAGAGCCGTTCCATCGACTCCCTCACGGCGGGGCGGTCCTCGGGGTGGACCGCGTCGAGGAACGTCGCGGGGTCGCCGCGGAGCTCGTCGAGCGAGGCCCCGTACATCTCCTCGTACGCCGGGTTCGCGAAGAGCAGCTCCGACCACTCGGCGTCGAACATCCAGAGCACGTCGCTTGAGACCGCGGCGATCTCCCGGAGGTGCGCGGTCGCCTCCTCGCGCTCGCGCTCGGCCGCCACGCGGTCGGTGATGTCCCGCGAGCTGACGACGAACCCGTCGAGCTCCCCGTCTGTGAGGTTCGACATGCGGCTCTCCAGCCACACCCACGAGCCGTCCTCGGCCCGGTGGCGGTACTCCGCCGTGACTTCCGTGAACTCGTCGGTCCGGATCGCCCCCTCGAAGGTGCGCCGAACGGCTTCTCGCTCGTCGGGGTGAATGTACTCAAAGGCGTTCGTCCCGACGAGCTCGTCAGGCTCGAACCCGAGGATCTCCTCCGCGGCCGCGTTGACGTACGTGTACTCGCCGTCGACGCTCAACAGGGCGACCTTGTCCTGCGCCTGGTCGAGCAGTAGCTCGTACGGCTCGGAGGCACTCATTCTCCCCATGTTCGTCGGCGAGCCCGTATAACCGTCACGGCCGTTCGACGACCGTGAAGACGCGGGGAGAGCGACCGCGCGGTCCGGTCAGACGTGTTCGGCGAGGAAGTCGACGATCTCGCGGTACGCCTCGATCCGGTTGTCGAGCTTCGCGAACCCGTGCCCCTCGTCCTCGAAGATCAGCTTCCGGACCGGCACGCCCTGCTCGCGGGCCTCCTCGACGATCTGTTCGGCCTCGCCGACGGGCACCCGCGGGTCGTTCTCGCCGTGGAGGACGAAGAGGGGGGCCTCGATCCGCTCGATGTTGTTGATCGGCGAGACGGACTCGAGGAACTCGCGGTCCCCGTCGAGCGAGCCGTACTCGGCCTCGCGCAGCGAGCGGCGCCAGTCGCCGGTGTTCTCGAGGAACGTGACGAAGTTCGCGATGCCGACGATGTCGACGCCCGCGGCCCACAGCTCCGGGTACTCCGTCAGCGACGCGAGCACCATGAAGCCGCCGTAGGAGCCGCCCATCGCGACGACGCGGTCCGGGTCGACCTCGGGGTGGTCGTGGAGCCACCCGACGCCCTCGCGGACGTCCTTCACCGAGTCCATCCGGTTCTCCACGTCGTCGAGCCCGGAGTACGCCTTCCCGTACCCCGAGGAGCCGCGGACGTTCGGCTCGAAGACCGCGTACCCGTTGTTCAGCAGGTACTGGGTGACCGAGGCGAAGGAGGGCCGCCGCTGCGACTCCGGCCCGCCGTGGATGTCGACGACGACCGGGTAGCCCGACTCCGGCGGCTCCGTCTCGGGCACGGAGAAGAACGCGGGGATCTCCCGCCCGTCGAAGGTGGGGTAGTGGACCAGCTCGCGCTCGACGAACGTGTCCGCGGGGATGCCGGCGGTCGAGGCGCGCGTCCACCGCTCCGCCTCGCCGGTGGTCGCCTCGACGACGAAGACGTTCGCGTTGTGCGTGCTGCCCGTCGACGTGACGGCGAACCGATCGCCGTCGGGCCCGAAGCTCACGCCGCCCGCGACGCCCCTCGGGAGCTCCGGCGTCGGGAACTCGTCGATCCGGTCGGGCGCGACGAGCTCGCCGGCGGTGAGCTCGGTGTAGCCGTCGACGTTCCGGGAGTAGACGAGCCGGCGGGTGTCCTCGTCTATCGCGACGCCGTCGACGTTCCACTCGCCGCCGTCCGCGACGACGGCGAACTCGTCGGTCTCCAAGTCGAGCCGCTCCAAGCGGAGCGTGTCGGTCTCGCGGTCGGTGACGAGGTACACGCCCTCGCCGCCGGGCCCCCACTCCGGGCTGCTGTACCGCACGTCGCCCTCGTGGGGCGTGTGGTGGGTCAGGTCGCCGGTCGACAGGTCGAGGGTGTACACGTCGTGGTCGAACGACGAGTGCGCCTCGTGGACGATCAGCCGGTCGTCGCTCGGCGACCACCCGGCGACGGAGAGCCAGCCGTCGCCCTCGTACACCAGCTCGGCGTCGTCGCCCGTCTCGTCGCGCCCCTGGACGTACACGTCGAAGACGGCCTCGTCGCGGCGGTTCGAAGCGAACGCGAACCGGTCGCCGGCCGAGTCCCAGCCGCCCCACCGGTGCTTCGCCTCCGGCATGTCGGTGAGGTTCTCGATCGCGCCGGACTCGTAGTCGAGCCGGTACAGCTGCGCGCGCTCGTTGCCGCCCTCGTCCATGCCGAAGACGGCCTCGGAGCGCTCCGGGGAGGAGTCGACGAAGGAGACGGACTCCTCGAAGAAGGTGTGCTGTTCGGGCCACGACTCCGGCTCGCGGAGCGACCACACCTGCCCCGTGCCGGTCGTGTTGAGGAGGAAGGACAGCCGTCCGTCGGGGCCGAGGTCCGCGCCGCCCGCGTTCCGCACGTTGAGGTAGCGCTCGATGTCGTACTGTCGCATGCGGACCCGTACCGCGCGCGGCGTGAAACCGCTTCGGGTGACGGAACCCCGGGCGAGGGGAGGCCGGTCCGGTCGCCGTCAGCGCGTCGTCTCCCGACCGGATGCCGTGTCTTTTTACCGGCGCCCCCCGTGCGGTCGGCGTATGCGCGTCGCGTTCGCCTCGCTCTTCGCTCCCGGACACGGGGAGACTCCGCCGCGAACGCGGACCCTGCGGACCGCCCGCGGCCTCGCCGCCCGCGGCCACGAGGTCGTCTGGCTCTGCGCCCGGTGGTGGGGCGGCGACGTCGACGCCTTCGACGAGGACGGGATCGAGTACCGGTCGGTCACCGCGGAGCCCGCGCCCGGGGCCTTCGCCGCGCGGCTGCCGGGCGCGGTCCGCCGCGTCGACCCCGACGTGGTCCACGCGGTCAACAGCCCGCCGACGCCGGCGCTCGCCGCCACGGTGGCCGGGTCGCTCTCGCGGGTCCCGGTCGTCGTCGACTGGTGGCGCGACCACCCCGCCGACGCCCGCCGCTGGTACCGGCCGCTCGCCCGGCGCGCCGACGCGGTGACGACGCCCTCGCGGACGACCAAGACGCGCGTCCGCGAACACGGCGCCGACGGCGACGACGTGCGAGTGCTCCCGGAGAGCATCGACTTCGACGCCGTCGAGTCCGCGGGCGTTGACGACCGGTTCGACGCGGTGTACTCGCGGCGGCTCGACCGCCACGCCAACGTCGAGACGTTCCTCCTCGGGCTCGCCGAGCTGCGCGGCCGCGACTGGACGGCGGCGGTGATCGGCGACGGGCCCGAGCGCGGCCGGATCGAGGCGACCGCGAGCGACCTCCGGATCGACGACCGGGTCGAGTTCCTCGGCGACCTCCCGACCGAGGAGCGGGTCCCGATATTCAAGGGGACGCACGTCGCCGTCGCGACCGCGACGTGGGAGACGTTCGCGACCGACCTGCTGTGGGCGGTCGCCTGCGGCTGCGTCGCCCTCGTCGAGTACCAGGCCGACTCCAGCGCCCACGAGCTCGTCGAGGGGCGCGAGCGCGGGCGGCTCGTGACGAGCCCGGCCGAGCTGGCCGACGAGTTCGTCGCGGTCGGGGACCTCGACCGCCGCGCCGTCGACCGCGAGTTCGCCTCGTTCGACCACGACGCCGTGGTCGACCGCTACGTGGCGCTGTACGAGGACGTCGTCGACGGGGAGTGAGTCGCCGCGAGGGCGGCGCAAAGGGTCTGTCGCCGGCCGCTACGCCTGCTCGCGGCCGGTGATCGTGCCGCCGTACTTCATGAAGACGAACGCCAGGCCAAGCGTGCTCACCATCGCGATGAACGTCGCGATGCCGAGCGCGCGCGCGGCGTCCGGGACGAACACCGCGTTCGAGCCGCTGTCACCGCCCACCTCGACGGTGGCGACGTCCTCGCCGACGGCGAGGCCGGCGTGCATGCCGACCGCGGTGTGGGGGACGCAGTGGTAGTGGGTGATGCCGGCGTCCTCGCTCGACGTCTCGTACTCGTAGGTGGCACCTTCCTCGCCGACGGGGTCGCCGCTGTCGAGGCTGGCCGGGCCGCCGCCGTCGACCGTCTTGACGTTGTGCGAGCCCCCGGCGCCCGTCCACTCCCAGGTGATCGTCGTCCCCTCGTCGACCCACACGAGGGTCGGGTCGAACGCGAGGCCCTGGTCGCCGGCGCCGACCGAGATGGTCACCGAGTCCTGGCCGCGGGCGTCGGTGTACGAGCCCACGTTCCCGACGGCGGCGCTCGGCCAGTCGGGTTCCACTTCCTGTGCCGCCGCCGTCCCCGCCGTCGCCGTCGCCGCGCCGGCGGCGGCCGTCGCACCGGCGGCCGTCCGCATGAACGCGCGCCGAGAGACGTCGTCCGAACTCATACGAGGCGGTTCGTGGTGGCCCGTAGTGAATATGTTGATCCGAACGCGGCGCGAGCGATCGCCCCGGACCGGTCGCTCGACCGGTCGCTCGGCCGGTTACCGGCGAATCCGGTCGAGGTCGTCGAGGAACGCCCGCAGCGTCGACCGCGTCACGTGCGGCATACACACCACGCGGAGCTCGCCCGCCCCGGTCCGCGACACCTTCCAGCCGGCGTCGCGGAGCGCGGCGAACGTCGGTTCGGGCACGTCGGCCGCGACGAGCGGGAGCTCGGGCTCGACCACGTCGTACCCGCGGTCGGCGAGCCCCTCCGCGAGCCAGTCGGCGTTGTCGGCCGCGCGCTCGGCCGCCTCGCGGTAGCCGTCGGGCCACAGCGCGTCCATCGCGGCGACGGCGCCGGCGACGCCCGCGCCGCTCCGCGTCCCGGTCAGCGTCGCCTGCGACCGCGTCTCTAAGTAGGGCGTGTCGACCGCGAGCGCGTCGAGCGCGGCGTCCTCGCGGGCCAGCAACCCCCCCGACGGGACCGGCGCCTGCCCGAACTTGTGGGGGTCGATCGTCAGCGTGTCGACCGGCGCGTCGGCGAACGACCAGTCGCGGTCGGTGAACGGGAGGACGAACCCACCCCACGCCGCGTCGACGTGAAGCCGCGCCCCCGCCTCGTCAGCGATCGCTGCCAGCTCCGGGATCGGATCGACGCGGCCGTACTCCGTGCTGCCTGCGACGCCGACGACGAGCGCGGTGGTGTCGTCGACCGCGGCCGCGACGGCGTCGGTGTCCGCGCGGTAGCCGTCGTCGAGGGGGACCGTCCGCAGCTCCACGTCGAGCAGCGCCGCCGCCTTCGTGAACGAGAAGTGCGCGCTCTCGGGCGCGACGACGTTGACCGCTGCCGCGTCGCGTCCGCCCTCGCTCCCGCGGTGCCGGTTCCGCGCGGACCGCACCGCCTGGATGTTCGCCTCGGTGCCGCCGGAGGTGACGTACCCCGCGGCGTCGGCCGGCGCCGGGTGGTCCGCGAGCCTCGCGAGCCCCTCGACCGCCCGCGCCTCCAGCTCCGCGACCGACTCGTAGGTGGCGGGGTCGCCGGGGTTCGTCGCGAGGAACCGCTCGGCGGCCGCGCTGGCGTCCGGGTGCGGCTCGGTACACATCGAGGAGAGCACCCGGTCGAACGACTGCGGCTCCGGTTCCGGCTGTCGCATCTGCCTTCCCGTTGCCGGGGGCGGCTCTTACCCGTTCCGCTCTCGGATGCGTCCGAGGGAATCCCCGCTGGCGGCCTCAGCGGACCGAATCCAGCAGGAGCCGCTGTTCGGTCCGCTTCACCTCGTGTTGGACGTCCCGGACCGCGTCGATGTTCGCCGAGATGGAGGAGACCCCCTTCTCGACGAGGAACTCGACCATCTCGGGCTTCGAGCCGGCCTGCCCGCAGATGCTGGTGTCGACGCCGAGCTCCCGGCACGCCTCGACGGTGTCGCCGATGAGCCGCAACACGGCCGGGTGGAGCTCGTCGAACCGGTCGGCGACGTGCTCGTTGTTGCGGTCGACCGCGAGCGTGTACTGCGTGAGGTCGTTGGTGCCGAAGGAGGCGAAGTCGATGCCGGCGTTCGCCAGCTCCTCGATCTGGAGCGCGCTGGCGGGCGTCTCGACCATCACGCCCCAGCGGTGCGTCTCGGGGTCGATCCCGGCCTCGCGCATGTGTGCCGTGATCCCCTCCACGTCGGCCGCGTCGTTGACGAGGGGGAACATCACCTCCAGGTTGTCGTACCCCATGTCGTAGAGGCGCGCGAACGCGGCCAGCTCCTGGCGGAACGGCTCCGACTTGTCGAGGCTCCGCCGGATCCCCCGCCAGCCGAGCATCGGGTTGTGTTCGGCCGGCTCGCCCTCGCCGCCCTCCAGTTCGCGGAACTCGTCGGTCGGCGCGTCGATGGTGCGCACGCGGACCGGGCGGGGGTAGAACTCGTCGGCGACGCGCCGGACGCCCTCGATGAGCTCGTCCTGGTACGCGCGGGCGCCGCGGTCGGCGATGTACCGCTCGGGCGTCTTCCCGAGCGAGAGCACCATGTGTTCGATCCGGAGCAGGCCGACGCCGTCGGCGCCCGTCGCCGCGGCGCGCTCGGCCGCCTCCGGGATCGAGACGTTCACCTTCACCTCCGTCGCCGTCATCGGTTTGACGGGCGTCTCGGGACGCGCGGCCTCCACCGGCTCGAACTCCTCGCCGGGCTCGGCCGACTCGGACTCGCCGGCCCGGATCGTCCCCTTGTCGCCGTCGAGGGTGACCTGCCGGCCGTCCTCGAGGACCCGCGTCCCGTTGCCGGTACCGACGACCGCGGGGACGCCGAGCTCGCGGGAGATGATCGCCGCGTGGCTCGTCATCCCGCCCTCGTCGGTGACGATGCCGGCGGCGCGTTTCATCGCGGGCACCATGTCCGGCATCGTCATCTCCGTCACCATCACGTCGCCCTCCTGGACCTGATCGAGGTGGTCGAGCTTGTGGACGATCCGGACGGCGCCGGAGACGACCCCCGGGCTCGCGCCGAGCCCGTCGACGAGCACGTCCGCGTCGTCGTCGCCGTTCGAGGCGGTCCCGCGGTCGGGGCCGTCGTCCGTCACCCTCCCGTCGCCGTCCGCGGTTGCCGCGCCGGCCTCGTCCGCGCCCGCTTCGCCGCCGGCGTCCTCGCGGATCGTCGTGATCGGGCGCGACTGGAGCATGTATATCTCGCCGTCGTAGATCGCCCACTCGACGTCCTGGGGAGCGCCGTAGTGGGACTCGACGCGCTCGCCGAGCTCGACGAGGTCACCGATCTCCGCGTCGGAGAGGACCCGCTCGTGTCGGCGCTCCTCCTCGACGTCGAGCTGGACCGTCTCGCCGGTCTCCGCGTCCTTCACCATCTCGACCTTCTTGTCCGCGACGGTTACCTTGTCGACCGCGCCGCGCTCGCGGTCGTACACGTAGTTGTCGGGCGAGACGGTGCCGGAGACGACCGCCTCCCCGAGCCCCCACGCCGCCTCGATGGTGACCTGCGGCTCGCCCGTCGAGGGGTGGCTGGTGAACATCACGCCGGACTTCTCGGCGTCGACCATCCGCTGGACGACGACCGCGATGTCGACCTCCGAGTGCGGGAACCCGCGCTGCTGTCGGTAGTAGATAGCGCGCTGCGTGAAAAGCGAGGCCCAACACTCTTTCACGCGCCGCAGGAGGTCCTCCTCGCGGACGTTGAGGAACGTCTCCTGCTGTCCGGCGAACGAGGAGTCGGGCAGGTCCTCGGCGGTGGCCGAGGAGCGCACGGCGACGAACGCCTCCTCGCCGTCCTCGCCCATCGCCCGGTACCGGTCGAGGATCTCCTCGCGCACCGGCTCGGGGAACGGCGTGCCGAGGATCAGCTCCTCCGCGCGCTCCTCCGCCTCGCGGAGCGCCGCGGAGTCCTCGGGGTCGACGTCGACCGCCTCGAACAGCTCGTCGTCGATCCCGGCCTCCTCGATGAACGTGCGGTACGTCCCCGCGGTGACGGCGAACCCCGGCGGAACCGGGAGCCCCGCACCGATGAGTTCCCCGAGCGACGCGGCCTTCCCGCCGACGGTCCCGACGTCGTCGGCATCGACGTCCTCCAGCAAGCGTACTGCCATTCGTGTGTCCGGAGGATCCGCGAGCCGACGTATGAAGCTTCCGGCAGCCGCACCGATGAATAAAAGATTACTCGCCGCCGAGTTATCACCGCGAGTCGGAGTGGACACCCCGAATCGCTGAGCAGCGGCTTCAGTTCGGAACTCCTTCGGCGGTGACTGCGGCAATCCCGGTCACAGCCTCCCAGATCCGGACATGGATACTTCGCTGCTCACACGTTACCTCCGGTCCTTCTATCCCCCTGTCCGCACTCGTTGGGCGACCACGTGAACGGACGAGCGCTACACGGGAGTCCGACGGGACGACAATGTCTGTCGGGGTCCAGAGCAGGGCCGCGACGAGACCGCCGCGGCCGCGAGCGAAAACAAGGGCCGAAGGTCGGGGACAGCGAACCGACACGCGGTTCGTACCACTCGGTAACGGTCGGACTTGTCTATACTTACCTTCGGTTTTGCGATCGGATCCTGTAACTTGTTACAGCGTATGTAACAGCTGTTCCCGCAAGCGTCCGGCGTGACTCGGTCGATCGGTCGCCGACCCCGACCGGCGCCGCTCGCTCCGATCAGTCGCCGCCGAGCCGCCGACGCTCGTCGCGGAGGAGCCGCTCCCAGAGCCCGAACAGCGCGCTGTCGAGGCCGTACGCCTCGTCGACCCGGCGGACCCAGCGGTCGTCGCCGAACAGGTGTCGCTGGAACCGCCGGACCTCCGGGGAGAGCCGGTCGCGCTCGCCGCCGTAGTAGGACAGCGACTCCTCGCGGGTCCGCGCGACGAGGCCGTCCGGCACCTCGACCCCGTCGGCGGCGGCGACGCGGTCGAACCACTCGAGGTGGAGCAGCGAGTCGGCGAGGAGGAACCGCTCGCGGAAGCCGTCGACCCGCGACAGCGCCGGCGCGCCGTCGATCCGCACGTCGGTCGGCCGCGAGAACCGCGGCGCGGTCGCGGTCACGGACGCGCGCTCGGCGACCGCCCCGGCGACCCGCCGCAACCGCCAGTCGGCGTACCGGACCGGCGCGATCAGGGCGAGCTCGTACCACGTCGGCAGCCACTCGCAGTACGGCTCCGAGAACGCGCCGTCCGCGAGCAGCGTCGTCGCGACAGAGCGCGCCTCGGCCGGGGTCAGCTCGTCCGGGGCCGCCCGGAGGCGACGGACG
This sequence comes from Halorubrum sp. ARQ200, assembly GCF_005435115.1. Taxonomy (NCBI): domain Archaea; kingdom Methanobacteriati; phylum Methanobacteriota; class Halobacteria; order Halobacteriales; family Haloferacaceae; genus Halorubrum; species Halorubrum sp. ARQ200. The sequence continues at coordinate 143,406 of NZ_SGTZ01000004.1, forward strand.
GTCCGGTCGCCGTCGAGCGCGTCGACGCCGGGGAAGCCCATTCCCTCGGCGACGGCGGTCGTGTACGCGCGGCCGGCCGCGTACCAGGCGGCGAAGTCGGTGGGCGCCGTCAGCCGCAGGAGTCGAAGGACGGTGATACTGATCGGAGGGGCCCCGCCGAAATAACTCGGTCGGTCAGCCGTCGACGCGGGCCAGCGCGTCGCCGAGCGAGACGCCGTGGTCGGAGCGAACGGCCACGGCGTACACCACGCCCGCGGCGACGGCGGCGAAGGCGACGGCGAACGCGACCCCGGCGAACGAGAGCGGACCGAACACCGGGAGCCCGGCGGCCCACGCACCGAGGACGACGCCGGTCGCGAGCGCGAGCGCGCCGAGGGCGGTCCGCCTGACGTTCGCCGTGTCCGGTTCGATCTCGATCACGAGTTCGTCCGGCAGGTCCGAGGTCAACCGCACGGTCCCGTCACGGTCGTCGAACTCGACGAGCCCGGCGTCGGCCATCTTCGGGCAGTGGAACTGCCGGAGCGACGTGTACACGCTCTTCCGCTGGTCGTAGTCGACGTCCGCGGGGTCGACGCCGTTCTCCCACGCCGCGATCCGTCGGGAGGCGTCCGACAGCGCCGCCGCCTCCTCCGCGCGGAGGTGTCGCCACAGGAGGCGTCGCCGGCGGTTCCCGAGCAGTTCCAGGAGCTCGTTCGCGCAGACGCGATCGCCGTCGGCCGGCGCGTCGGGATCGCGGTCGGGCTCGCCGCCGCCGTCCACGGCGCCGTCGTCCGCGCCGCCCGTTCGCCGCGCCGTCCGCCCTTCGGCGTCGGCCGCGCTCCCGCTCCCGGCGTCCGTCACGCCGGCCGACCCGGCGCGGTCCGTCGGGTCCCGCGCCTCGGGCGACCCCTCGACCCCTCCGGCCGGTCGTGCTCCCGCGTCCACTCGTCCACCGAATGACATGTTATATCTTCACACGACCTGCGTTCAAAAAATTACCGGCGAGACGGTCGTTTTGAACGCGCGTCTGATCTCCGTGTCACGCGCCTCGACCGTCTGAACGCGGGTCGGGCGGCGGGGCGCGGTCCGCCGGATGGCCGGACTCGTCGGTCCGGCGCGTCTCCCGCTCGGCGCCGGCGGCGGTCCCCGTCTCGTCGCCGGTTTCCGCCGGGTCGTCCGATCCGTCGAGCGCGTCGTCGAGCCCCCACTCGGCGGCGCGGTCGCGGGCCTCGGCCCGCGCCTGCTCGCGGATGGCGTCGATCCGCTCGTCGTCGGCGAGGAAGGCGGCGACGGCGTCGTCCTCGTCGGCGCCGTCGCGCAGGCGCTCATCGGGTGCCGCCTCGCGGGTCCGCTCGGCGAGGGCGGCGTCGTCGGCCAGCTCGGTCGCGGCCGCGTCGGGCGCGACGCGCAGCGCGCCCTCCTCGTGGGCCGCCGCCAGCCCGCTCGCGTCGACGGCGTACAGTTCGACGCGGTAGGGGCCGGGGACCGCGAGCTCGGCGAGCGCGTCCGGGCCGCCGCTGTCGGTCACGGTGTTGTACGCCAGCACGGGCACGCCGTCCTCGAAGGTGATCACCCCGCGAGCCTCGCCCGACAGCAGCAGCGTCTCTTGGGGCACGAGCGTCGCGTAGCCGGTGAGCCCGCGGTCGAGCGCGCGCGAGAGCGTCGTTCCCACGTCGGAGACCACCCGCGAGCGCAGCAGCGTCCCCCGCGGGATGGTGAGCGCGGGCGGCTCCGAGCCGTCGCCTTCCGAACCGTCGCCGTCCCGGCGCCCGCTCATGGCGTGTCGGGGACGACCGCGCTGCGGAACCGGTCGGCGACCGCGTCGCCGTCGCCGTCGCGCACGTCGAGCCGGTCGGCGGCGCGCCGGTAGCGCGCCGCGGCCTCGCTCTCAGGGGCGTGCGCGAGCAGGGGCTCGCCGGCCCGGCGCGCCGCCCGAACGGCGTCGCTCTCGGGGACGTTCGCGAGGACGGGACCGCCGAAGTGGCGCTCCGCCTGCGCGGCCACGTCGTCGGCCTCGTCCCGGACCTTGTTGAACAGGACGCCGGCCGTCTCGGTACCGTACGACCGCGCGTACTCCTGGACCTTCAGCCCGTCCGAGAGCGCGGGGATCGTCGGCTCGACGACGACCACGACGCGGTCCGCGAGCACGACCGGCAGGACGGCCGACTTCGAGCCCAGCGCGGCCGGCGAGTCGAGTAAGAGCACGTCGGTGTCGCGCGCCAGCTCCGCCACCACGTCGCGGAGCCGCGCCGGCTCCGCGGCCTCGAAGCCGGCCAGCGAGGTGCCGCAGGGGACAACCGAGAGCCCGAACCGCTCGTACATCGCCTCGCTCACGTCCGTCGCGGTCCCCTCGACGAGCAGGTCGTGGAGGGTGACCGCCGCGTCGTCGAGCCCGGCGTGGAAGAGGAGGTTCGCCATCCCGGTGTCGGCGTCCACGACGGTCACGTCGTGGTCGGCCGCGAGCGCCATCCCGAGCGCGAGCGTGCTCGTCGTCTTCCCCGTGCCGCCCTTCCCGCTGGCGACCGCGAACGCCTCGACCATACGCCCGCTCGCCGGGCGCTCCGAATAAATCCTCTCCATCGCGGCCGCGGTGGCGCCCCCTGCCGAGCGGCCGCCGCAGTCCGTCCGTCGACGGTCGTCTCCGCCTTCCGTCCACCGAGCGTTTTTGCTCGCTCGGCACGCCACCTCGGTATGGTCGAGACGATCTCCGCCGACGAGTTCCGCGACAGGATCGACGCGCGCCGGCGCGGCGACCGGTCGTTCACCGTGGTCGACACGCGACCCGAGGAGAGCTTCGAGGGGTGGCGCGTGGCGGACGCCGTCCACTACTTCTACAAGCCGTTCCACGAGTTCGACCTCGCCGACTTCGAGCGCGAGACCGGCCTCTCGCCCGACGACAGCGTCGTCACGCTCTGCGCGAAGGGGAAGGCCTCGGACGACTTCGCCGCCGAACTCGCCGCGGCGGGGTACGAGGACGTGACCGTCGTCGCCGACGGGATGCGCGGGTGGTCCGCGGTGTACGACCGGACCGACGTCCCGCTCCCCGACGCGCTCGACGACGCCCCGCCGCTCGACCTCGTCCAGGTCCAGCGCCGCGCGAAGGGGTGTCTGGGCTACCTCGCCGTCGGCGGACGCGAGCCGGGCGAGGCCGACCACGTCCCAGCGGGCGCACCCGCTGACGACGCCGACGGCGCCGACCGCGTCGCCGTCGCTATCGACGTCTCCAGACACGGCGACGAGTGGGTCGCGGCGGCCGCGGAGCGCGACGCCTCGATAGCGGCCGTCCTCGACACGCACGTCCACGCCGACCACCTCTCCGGCGGCCGCGCGCTCGCCGACGACCTCGGCGTCCCGTACTACCTCCCGGCCGCGGCCGCCGACCGCGACGTGGCGCACGCCTTCGAACCGATCGGGCGCAACGAGACGCTCGACGTCGGCGGCGTCGACCTGAAGGCGCTCGCGACGCCCGGCCACACCGACGACGGCGCGAGCTACCTGATCGGCGGCGCCGCGGTCCTCACGGGCGACACGCTGTTCACCGAGGGCGTCGGCCGCACGGAGCTCCAGTTCTCGGCGGGCGGTGGCGACGAGTCGGCCGCCGGCGGAGACGGCGACGAGGGCGCCGCCGGCGCGGCTCGTCGGCTGTACGACTCGCTCCACGGGACGCTGCTCGCCGAGCCGGACGACGTCGCCGTCTGCCCCGGTCACTTCGCCGTCGCGAACGACGGGACGACCGGCGGCGCCGAGCCCGGCGACCCCGTGTTCACGACGGTCGGCGACGCGCGCCGGGGGATCGAAGTCCTCGACCTCGACCGCGACGATTTCGTCGACCGGATCACCCGGACGCTGCCGGAGAAGCCGCCGAACTACGAGTCGGTGATCGCGGCCAACCGCGGCGTCGAGTCGCCGCCGGACGAGACCGCGGCGATCGAACTCGAACTCGGCCCGAACCGCTGCGCGGCCGAGCCCGACGCCGCGCCCGCCGCTGACGACGACTGAGAGGCGGCGCGGCCGCCCCGCAGGGCGGCCCGCCTACTCGTCGTGGATGAAGACGAGCCGCTTCGACTCCGTGTTGACTAAACAGAGGTCGATCCCGTCCCGGGTCGCGCCGATCTGCTGCCAGCCGTGGTCGCTGACGAACAGCGTTTGGAAGACGCCGCGGTCGCAGTCGGGGTTCGGACAGCCGACCCCTGCCGCGTTCTTGTAGACGGTCGTTCCGCCGCCCGAACTCTGTCGCACCAACCCGTCGGTCAGCGACCGGAACTCCTCCGCGGACATCGGACTCTTCCCGTCGTCTGTCATGTCTCCGCGTTCGCGGCCGACCGCCTAAAAACCGCCTACCGTGGCAACTGCTGACATACATCTCGGCGCGGGAGGCGGTCCGGCGCTCACTCCGCGTCCCGCTTCGCCCGCTCCGCGTGGGCGTCCGCGAGCCGCGTCGGCTCCGGGAGCTTGTACCCCGCGCACAGGGCCGCAACGAGGGCGACCGCGGTCTCCGACGAGACGCGGTGCCCCGGGCTCACGTACAGGGGGTTCACGCGCCTGCTGTTCGGGTACTGTCGCGACTGGAACGCGTGGCCGATGACGGTGCCCGGCTCCGCCGTCTCCACCGCGTGGTCCGCCCTGATCGGCGTGCGCCAGCCCTCGGGCCGCTCGTCGGTCCGCTCGTCGGGCTCGCCACAGAGGAGGCTCTTGGCGACGCCGACGCTGGGCACGTCGCGGAGGACGCCGACGTGCGTCGCGAGCCCCGCCTCCCGGTAGTGGATCCGGCCCGAGCCGTCACAGACCAGCAGGTCGGGGTCGGCGTCGAGCGCGTCGAGCGCGGCCAGTATCGGCTCTCCCTCGCGGAAGGCGAGCAGCCCGGGAATATACGGGACCGACAGCGGCGTCGTCGCGCTCGCGTACTGGACCACCCTCCCGCCTCGGAGCGCGACCGCGGCGGAGACGGCGGCGTCCGGGCGACCCTCGCCCCGGCCGGTGAGGAACGCCTGATCGACGCCGACGACGGTGGGTGCGTCCTCGCCGCCTCCTTGGGGTTCGGCGTCCGCCGGCCCCGCACCGGCCCCTAGCCGCTCCTGCGCGTCGCTGCGCGCCGGGGGGAGCCCGTCCGCGAGCGAGGCGCCTTCGTCGACCGCGACGGCGACCGGGTCGGGCGCGCCGTCGTCCGCGAAGACCGCGGCGGCCGCGATGTCGCGCTGGAGGGCCTCCATCTCCCCGCGCGACAGCGACGGGTCCGGACGTAACTCGGGCCGCGCGAGGTCCATCAGAAGCGCCCGCCGGGACCGCCCGGACCGCCGGGGCCGCGCGGGCCGCGGGCGCCGCCCATCGAGACGCCGCCCATGCCGCCCGCGGAGCGCGCGAGCCCCTCGTTGCGCTTGCCGAACGCGAGGCCGATGGCGAAGCCGATCAGGTGCGCGAGGTGCGCGATGCCGCCGGCGGCGCCGCCGCCGCCGGCTTGGAGGCTCTGGACCACGAGCACCGCGGAGATCAGCGCGATTCCCCACGTGAGGTACTTGATCTTCATCGGAACCACGAAGAAGAGGAGCACCTGCATGTTCGGCCGCCAGACGGTGAGCACGCCGAGAATCGCGAACCCGGCGCCGCTGGCCCCGAGGATCCCGGCGAGGGGGGCGTTCGTCGCGATCGCGAAGAGGACGTGGCCGAGCCCGGCGACGATCCCGGACGCGAAGAAGAACGCGACGAACTTCTTCGACCCCACCGCCCGCTCGACGAGCGGGCCGAAAAACAGGATCACGACGCTGTTCCCGATGATGTGATAGAGGCTCACCGGCGAGTGTGAGAGCACGGAAGTGATCACCGTCCAGACGTTTCCGAGCGCGTCGGGCTGGAGGACGAACAGGGTGTCGTGGAGCCCTCGGGCGCCGAGGCCCCAGAACACGATCAGCTGTGCGGCGAAGGTGACCCAGATCGCCGCGAGGATCGCGTACGTCGCGTTGTTACGGAAGTAGCTGATCAGCCCGCCGGTGCTGGTCTCGTGGTCGATCCGCCGTTTGACCTGATCGACGACCCCCGCGGACGCGCCGCCCGAGCGGGAGCCGCCGCCCGACCCGCCCTCGACGCTCTCGTCGAACCCGCTGTCGAAGACGCCGCCGGGGTCGTCCCACTCGGCGAGGCCCGGGCAGTCGTGGTTCTCCGGGAGCCGGTGCTCGGCGCAGAACGTCTGGCCGCACCGCTTACACTGGTACGGGAGGTTCTCGTACTCCCCGCACTCGTCGCACGTCGCCATTGCCCGCACTTACGGGGGCGGTCGTAAAGCGGTTTGGCTCCGCGCCGGCCCTGACGGACGCCCGACCGCGACGGACGCCTGACCGCGCGACGAGCCGGCGGCTGGCGGGCGCTCGAACCTGTCGGCGGCGCGTCGCTCAGTCCAGCAGCCGCGCGGCGACGACCGCGACGGCGACCCCGGCGACGGCGACGCCGACGAGGGTCGGGACGAGCCGGCCGGACCCCCACTCCCAGCCGAGGAAGCGGGTTCCGACGACCGCGACGAGGGCGATCAGGAGGCCGAACGCGGAGACCAGCGGCGACTGATTCGATCGGAGGAGGGCCGTCTCACCCATCAGGTTCGACGGCGCCGGTGAAAAATATTCGTCCCGTTCGACCGAGCGACGACTCCCTACGCCTCCGAGTCGACCGCTCGCAGCCCGTCGACGAGGTCCCTGAGCGTCGCGAGCGGGTACTGTCCGGGCGCGGTCGCGTCCGCGGCGTCGACGGGCGCGTAGCCGATCTTCGACCCGTACAGCGGGGTGACCGCGCGAGTGTGCCGGCCCGGCTCGCCCATGCACATCGTCGCGACGCGGTGGCCCGCCGCGGTCGCCTCGTGGGTCGCCTCGATCATCGCGAGCGCGTCGCCCGGCGCCGTCGCCGTCGTCGCCAGCTTCCCCACGTCGCCCTCGCTCGCGGCCTCGGCGAGGAGGTCGACCAGCGCGGCGGGCTCGGGCGTCGACTCGAAGTCGTGGACGGACGCGACGACCGCGACGCCGGCCTCGCGGGCCGCCTCGCGCAGCGCGGTCGCGTGCGACGCCTCGGCCGGGTCCGGGTGCGTCCCGCGCAGTGCGGCGAGCTCGACGTCGACCGCCGCGACGGCGTCGCGACCGATCGCGTCCGAGAGCGCGTCGTAGCGGCCGAGCCCCTCCGCCTCCCCGCCCTCCCACGACGCCCGGTTCGTGACGAGCAGCGGGAGCTCGCCGTCGTAGCCCGTCAGCTGGTCGAGCGGGTCGCTCGCGAGGTCCATCCGGAACTCGACGGCGTCGGCGTGCTCGCGGGCGGCCGGCTCCGCCGAGAGGTCCGCCGTGCTCGCGGCGAGAACGTACTCCTCGAACATAGGCGGGCGTTCCGCGGGCGGGGACTTAGCTGGTCGGGTTGGCGGGAGCCCGCGGGAGCGGGGAATCGAGGAAGAGCGCGCGAGTTACGCGACGAGGCCGTCCTCGGCCTCCAGCAGCTCGTGGTAGCGGTTCCGGATGGTGACCTCGGAGATGTCGGCGACCTCCGAGACGGCCGCCTGCGTCGTCTTCTCGTTCGTGAGCAGCGCGGCGGCGTAGACGGCGGCCGCGGCGAGGCCGACCGGCGACTTGCCCGAGTGGACGCCCTTCTCCTTGGCGTTGCGCAGGAGGCTCTTCGCGCGCATCTCGGACTCCTCGGAGAGCTCTAGGTCGGAGGCGAACCGGGGGACGTACTGCTCGGGGTCGGCCGGCTTCACTTCGAGCTTGAGCTCGCGGACGACGTATCGGTACGTCCGGGCGATCTCCGCCTTCTCGACGCGCGACACGTCGGCGATCTCGTCGAGCGAGCGCGGGACGCCGGCCATCCGGGCGGCGGCGTACACGCAGGAGGTGGAGACGCCCTCGATGGAGCGGCCGGGGAGGAGGTCCTCGTCGAGCGCGCGGCGGTAGATGACCGACGCGGTCTCGCGGACGTTGTCCGGGAGGCCCTGCGCCGAGGCCATGCGGTCGATCTCGCCGAGCGCCTGCTTGAGGTTGCGCTCCTTGGAGTCGCGGGTGCGGAAGCGCTCGTTCCACTTGCGGAGCCGCTGCATCTTCTGCCGCTGGCGCGCGCCGAGCGAGCGGCCGTACGCGTCCTTGTCGCGCCAGTCGATGTTCGTCGAGAGCCCCTTGTCGTGCATCGTGTTCGTGGTCGGGGCGCCGACGCGGCTCTTCTCGTCCTTCTCGCGGGAGTCGAACGCGCGCCACTCCGGGCCGCGGTCGACCGAGTCCGCCTCGACGACGAGGCCGCAGTCGCTACAGACCGTCTCGCCGTGCTCCTCGTCGTTGATGACGTGGCCGCCGCACTCCGGGCAGCTCAGCGTCTCGTCGGTGCTCTCCGATTCCTCCTCGTTCGTCTCCGTTCGGGAGCGACTCCCCCGTGTGTGTAGTCGTTCACTCATAGCTCGGTTGCCCCCGGAAACTGAAACTGCCCGAGAGCGATCTTGGTTTACCGTCGGCAGAACACAACTTAAAACGACCGGAACGTGTCGCTCGAATCCCGGCGAAAAGACACGATCTATCACGCGTTTTCGCCGCTCTCGCAGTCGACGGCGACGCGCCGTCACGCGCCCTCGAACCCCGCCTCCCGCGGCCCCCGGGACCGAAACCGTTGACACGGTCGCGCCCGGAGCGTTTCCTATGTCCGCGCCCCGCGTCGTCTCGCTCGCGCCGAGCGCGACCGCGACGGTCGCCGCGCTCGGCGGGGCCGACCGCCTCGTCGGCGTCACCGCCCACTGCGACCTCTCCGAGGCCCCGAACGCCGGGTTCGCGCACGGCGCCGACGCTCCGACCGCCGTCGGCGGCTGGCTGAACCCAGACCTCGACCGCGTCGTCGACCTCGACCCCGACGTCGTCCTCACGAGCGACGGGCTCCAGGCCGACCTCGCCGACGACTGTCGCGAGCGCGGCCTCGACGTCGCGCACCGCGAGCCGGCGACCCTCGACGACGCCCTCGACGGGTTCGCCGCCCGGGGGAGCGACGTCGGCCGCCCCGAGGCCGGGGAGCGACTCGCCGCCGACGCTCGCGAGCGCCTCGACCGGATCGCCGAGGCCGTCGCCGACCGCCCCCGCCCGACCGCGTACTGCGAGGAGTGGTCCGACCCGCCGATGGCGGCCGGCAACTGGGTCCCCGACGCCGTCCGCGCCGCGGGCGGGCGCTACCCGTTCGTCGACCCCGGCGAGCGCTCCCGCGAGGTCGACCCCGCCGCCGTCTCGCGCGCCGACCCGGACCACGTCGTCGTCCACGTCTGCGGGCGCGGCGACCGCGTCGACCCCGCGGCCGTCGCGGCGCGCGACTGGATCGACGCCCCCGTTCACGTCGTCGACGACTCCCTGCTCAACCAGCCGAGCCCCGCCCTCGTCGACGGCGTCGAGCGCCTGGCGCGGCTGCTCCATCCCGACGCGTTTTCGACCCCGGGCGACGACGGCCGACCATGACGACCCTGCGAGTCGGCGTCGGCAGCGGCAACCCGGTGAAGCGGCGCGCGGTCGAACTGGCCCTCGGATCGGCGGCGGACGCCGATCTCCCCGGCGCCCCGACGGGTGTCGCCATCGAGTCGGTCCCCGTCGACTCCGACGTGAGCGAACAGCCTCGGGGCCACGCGGAGACGATCGCCGGCGCCGAGAACCGGGCCGCGGCCGTCCTCGAAGCGGCGCCGAGCGACGGCGAGGCCGCGGCGTTCGACCTCGGCGTCGGCGTCGAGGGCGGCGTCGCGGGGTTCGACGGGACCGACGACCGCTACCTGATCATGTGGGCGGCGGTGACCGACGGCGACCGCGTCGGCCGCGGGGCCGGCCCGAGCCTCGCGCTCCCGGCGAGCGTCGCCGCCCGCCTCGCCGACGGGGCCGAGCTCGGCCCCGTGATGGACGACCTCCTCGACACCGAGGGCGTCGCGGAGCGGGGCGGCGCCGCGGGCGCGCTCACCGCCGGCCGCGTCGACCGAGCCGAGGCGCTCGCCGCCGGCGTGAGCGGCGCGCTCGGCCCGTTCGTCTCGGACCTGTACTGAGCGGCTCGCGGCGCCGCCGCCGGCGGTCGGCGCGGTTCGAACACTGTACCCAAACGCGGTCGCGGAGCGGCGCTCTCGCTCCGGTTCCGGGACGAAACCGCACGACAGCGGCGTGTTAACCCCGTCTACCAACCGGCTTATGTCGGACGCCGGCGTGGGTCGGGTATGAGCACTGCCCAGTTGGACGCGGTCGCAGTCGAATCGAGCGGCCTCTCCGCGAAACAGTCGCGGATCCTGCGGTACCTCCGCGAGAACGCGGGCGACCGGACGTACTTCAAGTCGCGGCTGATCGCCGACGACCTCGGTCTCTCCGCGAAGGAGGTCGGCGCGAACATGAGCGCCGTCGCCGACGCGGCCACCGACATCGACGTCGAGAAGTGGGGCTACTCGTCGGGGACGACGTGGATGGTGACGGCCTGACGGCCGGCCGCGCGGATCAGGGGTCGTACGAGACCAGCGACGCCGCGTCGTCGGCGACGGCGACCGCGGCGGCGTCGAAGGAGTCGGCGTACCGGACGACGAGCGTGAGCAGCCGCTCCGGCTCGGTCAGCGCGTAGCCGTCGGTCCGGTCGAGGAGGCCGGCGCGCTCCAAGTCGGCCGCCGCCGCGCTTATCGCCGGCCGCGAGACGCCGAGGGCGCTCGCGAGGTCGGCGCCCGTCGCGTCGGGGTCGCGCAACAGCGCGAGGATCATCCCCCGCGGCGTCTCGCGGCGGAGGTAGCCGAGCGCCCGCTTGTCCGTCTCGTCGAACCGGCCGGCGGGGAAGAACCGCCGGTAGTCGTCGTCTTTCACCGACTCTATCGCGCCAGCCTCCTCCAGCTTCCGGAGGTGGTACTGCGCCTCGCCGGTGCCGAGTCTGAGGTCGTCGCGGAGCTTCGAGAAGTGCGCGCCGGGGGTCGTCGGCACGTAGCCGCGGATCGCTTCCCGCGTCTCGTTCCCGTCGCCCCCCTCGTCGTCGGCGCTCGCGGTCCCGACGAACGGCGCGGCCGCTCCGACCGCGGCGAACCGTCGGAGCGTCTCGCGCTTCTGCCCGTCGAACCCCTCTGTCACAGTCCCAGTAGCCTACGCCGCGACAAAAGCACTTCGCTCGTGACAGGACCCCGGCGGAAAACGCGGTCTTCGGCGGCGGTTCGCGGCGATCTACTCCTCTTTCTCGACCTCGGCGGGCGCCTCCTCGTCGTCCATCTCCTGGATGACCTCGTCGGCGGACCGGATGTTCGCGCCGGCGTCGCCCGCCTTCACGGCCTCCGCCTCCTTCTCTAACTCCTCGACGTTCATCTCCGCGGACTCCTCGATCTGGCCGAGGATCTCGTCGATGTCGTCGAGCCCGAGCATCTTCCGGGTGTCGGCGTCGAACTCCTTGCCGTCGAGCCCCTCCATCTGCTGGACGTCGGAGCCGGAGAGGGCCTTGCCGTAGCGGCCGACGAGGCTGGTGAGCTCCTGCGGGAGGACGAACGTGGTGGACTCGCCTTTCCCGATCTCTTCGAGCGTCTCCATGCCGCGCTCGATGATGGCGCGCTCGCCCATCGACTCGGCCGAGCGGGCGCGGAGGACGGTCGAGATGGCGTCCCCCTGCGCCTCCAGGATCTGGCTCTGCTTCTCCCCCTGCGCGCGGATGATGTTCGACTGCTTGTCACCCTCCGCCTGCTCGACGGCGGAGCGGCGTTCCCCCTGCGCTTCGAGGATCATCGCGCGCCGGCGGCGCTCGGCGGAGGTCTGCTGCTCCATCGCCTGCTGGACGTCCTTCGAGGGGTTGACCTCGCGGACCTCGACGCTCTCGACGCGGATCCCCCACTCGTCGGTGGGCTCGTCGAGTTCCTTGCGGATCTTCGCGTTGATCTCCTGGCGCTTGTTCAGCGTGTCGTCGAGCTCCATGTCGCCGAGGACGGCCCGCAGGGTGGTCTGCGCGAGGTTCGAGACGGCCTTCTTGTAGTCGTCGACCTCGAGGAACGCCTTCTTGGCGTCCATCACCTTGATGTAGACGACCGCGTCGGCGGTCACGGGGGAGTTGTCCCGCGTGATCGCTTCCTGCCGCGGCACGTCCAGCGTCTGGGTGCGCATGTCGAACGGGTACGTCCGCGAGACGAACGGCGGGATGAGGTTGATACCGGGTTCGAGCAGCTTGCGGTACTCGCCGAAGACGGTGAGCGTCTTCTTCTCGTACGCGTCGACGATCTCGAACGACTGCCAGAGCGTGACGACGACGAGCAGCAGCGCCAGCAGACCGACGCCGACGAGCCCGAGACCGAGTCCGGCTTGGAGGGTGATCGGATCCATACCGCCACTTAGACCATCGAACGGTTAATAGTTCGCCCGCCGGCACCCCGATCGCAACGCCGTCCCCCGGTCCGCTCCCGGCGCCCCCGTCGATCCCCTCACTCGTCCGCCTCGAACTCCGCGGCGACATTTCGCAGGGCCGCGCGGAGCTGCCGCTCGTTGAACCGGCGGATCACGGGCGCGCCGACCCTCGTGAGCGCGTTCTCCGGCAGGCCGTACGTCGCGGCGTACGTCAGCTCCGTCCCGCCCTCGACGGGGACGAGCCGGAGGTCGATGGTGCCGGTGAGGCGCCCGCGGAGTTCGAAGCGATGACGCTCGGGAGGATCGTGGACGGTCTGGACGATCTCGCCGTCGATCCCGACGCCCGCCATCCGATAGGTGTACGCCAGCCGCTTCCCGCCGTTCTCCAGCGGCTCGACGTCCCGCACGTCCGCGAGCCCGGGCGTGATCGCCGCGTGGTTCTCGGGGTCGTCGAGGAACGCGAACACCGCCCCCGGGTCGGCCGCGACGGTGACCGCGTCGCTCGCGGCGAACGGGTCGTCGCTCGCCACGGACGGGCCGCCGCCCGCGTCGCCCCCGTCGGTCATGCGCCGTCGCGATCGGCCGCCGACGCTCGGGTCATCCGTCCGACCGGGGGTCGACGTACGCCTCGACCAGCTTCCGCTCGGCCGCGCGGAGGTGCTGGTGGAACGTCTGTCGGGTGATCCCCATCCGATCGGCGATCTCGGAGCCGTCGACCGGGCGCGGCCACTCGAAGTAGCCGTTCAGCTCGGCGGTCTTCAGCGCGTCGCGCTGCCGGTCGGTGAGCCGCTCGTCGACCGCGGCGGCGAACTCGGCGACGGTGCGGTCGCGGCTCTCGCGCTCGACGCGCGACCGGAGCTCGACGCCCTCGTACTCGTCGCGGAACACGTCGAGGATCGACCGCACGTCGTGCTCTGGCGGCGCCTCGATCGTGAGGGTCGCCTCGTCGCCCGTGGCCGTCGCCTCGGTGACGACGCCGCCGTGAGCGGCCAGCTGGGTGAGCGGCGGCGAGTCGGTGACGGTGACGGCGAAGCTGACGCCGTCGTTCGTCTCCGAGACGGTCCGCATCGACTCGACGAGCGGGAGCGACGCGAGCTCATCGAGGTCCAGGCCTTCGCCGTCGGCGCGGAAGTACAGCTCGCACTCGTCGTCTTCGAGCCGCGTCGTCCCGAGGTGTACTACCTCCCCGCCGACCGCGTCCGCGATCCGCGCGAGCGCCGCGGTCTCGTCACGGATCCCGACCACGAGCTCCACCACCCGGTCGGTGGTGAGGATCTCCGTCGTCTCGATGGAGTGGAGGCCGTTCGCGATCATCTTCCCGACCGACTCACACACCCGCCGCTCCCGGCGGGCTAGGACATCCGCCCCGTTGCCGTAGATCCCCAGCAGGCCGTACTGCCGGTCGCCGTACGTGAGCGGCACGACGAGGAGCCGGCGGCCGCCAGCGGACTTGGGTTCGAGCGGCCCGTCGGCGGCGTCGTCTATCGACCCGCTGTGGAGCTCCTCGGTCTCGATCGCCTCCTGTACCTCCGCCGGCGTCTCGGCGACGTCGTACGACGCGCCCGGCTCGACCGACACGCCGCTCGCCGCGCGGATCTCGAGCCGGCCGGTCGCCGACGAGACCTCGCCGATCCAGCCGCCGGCGTACCCCGGCTCGCCGGCGATGACCTCGCAGACGCGCTCGGAGATGACCCCCGAGTCGCGGTTCTCGACGAGGATGCGGCTGATGTCGCTGAGGAGGCCGTTCACCCGGCCGAGAACCCTGTCGAGCGAGCGCCGCTCGGTCGCCAGCTTCTCGGCGCGCTCCTCGGCGAGCCGCTCCGCCTCCTTCCGGTCGCTGATGTCGTTCTGGAAGCCGACGTAGTGGGCGAGGTCGCCGTCCTCGTCGTAGACGGGCGCGACGGTCAGCTCGTTCCAGAACGGGGTGCCGTCGCGTCGGTAGTTCCGGATCTCGACGGTCACCTCCTCCTCGTTGCCGATCGCCTCCGCGATCTCGTCGACGGTCTCCGGGTCCGTCCCCGGCCCCTGAAGGAACCGCGGGTTGCGACCGAGCGCCTCCTCGACCGGGTAGCCGGTGTGTTCCTCCCAGGCGTCGTTGACGTACACGAGCGGGTAGTCCGGGAGGTCCGGGTCGCTGATGCTGATCCCGATCGGCGCGTCCTCGACGGCCCGCGTCACCTCCGACGCGGTCGGTTCGTGGTCCGACACGTCCTGGCGGGTCTCCGAGGCGGAGACGCCGGAACAGACGGTCGACACGTCGGAGACGAGCCGGTCGATCGACGCCGACCCGTTCTTCTGGAGGAACCTGTCGACCCCGTTCTCGAAGGCGGCCTCCGGCACGCCCTCCTCGTCGGTCGCCGTGAACATCACGACGGGTACGCCGGCGTCGGACTCCTCGATCGCGGTCGCGAGGGCCACGCCGTCGTCGCCGGCCAGCGCGTACTCGCTGACGACGCAGTCGTACTCGCCCGTCGTCGCCTTCGCGACCGCGGACGCCGCGGTGTCCGTGCGCGTCACGTCGAACCCCGCGGCGCCGAGCGCAGTCTCGATTCGATCGCTCCCCTCCTCCGGGTGGACGAGGAGCGCCCGAGCATTCGCCATGAGCAGCAGTTCGCACCCGTACGGGTTAATGCTTACCTGTCTTCCGAGGACCTGAATCGCCGCCGGCTGCGCGGTCGGTGTCCCGAATAGATCGTACATTGGCGGTTTTGCGTCCGAAATAAATCTATTCGATCGCTTACTTGCGAGTATCCCTTACATATGATCTAACGACTGCCTGTCACCGTCGGTCCGCGACTGTCCAGTTAGGCCGTGGGTACTTTGTGGTCGCTGGGCGTGAGATCGACGTATGGTGTCGACCACCGCCGCAGAGTCCCGCGAACGAACTCACGGAGCATGAGCGTGCGCGTCCCCGTCAGAGAACCGCCAACGTCGGTCCCCGGAGACCGGATCGGGCTCCCCCGGGCCGTGCTCGACGACCTCGGGGTCGGCCGCGGCGACACGGTGACCGTCGCGGGCGCGCACCGCGTCGCCGCCCCGGTCGTCGCGGTCGACGACGGGACGCGGGCGGTGTTCCTCCCCGAGCGGCTCCGCCGGACGGGCGGGGTCGAGCCGGGCGACACCGCGACGGTGGCGGTCTCGGACCTCCCGGTCGCGTCGTCGGTCACGCTGCGGCTCCGCCAGTCGGTCGACGTGGAGCGGAGCGAGGACGCCATCCGCCGGCGGCTCGCCCGGCGCGTGGTCGCCGTCGGCGACGAGGTCGAGGTCACGCGCCTCGGCGGCGCCCTCACCCTCCGGTTCGACGTGCGGGACGTGGCGCCCGCCTCGCCGGCGGTCGTCGACGACGCGACCGAGATAACCGTCGCGGACGACGATGCGGACGCCGCGGTCGTCTCCGAACGCCCCGGGGAGACCGGCCCCGGCGACGGGTTCGTCGCCACGGCGACGTTCGAGCGCCTCCGCGACGCCGTCGCGACCCGGTTCGACGCGGCCGAGGCGTTCGCGTCCGCCGGGCATCCGACCCTCGGGCTGCTCCTCCACGGACCGCGCGGGTCGGGGAAGACGACACTCGTCGAGGCCGTCGCGGCCGCGACCGACGCGTCGCTCGTCCGCACCTCCGCGGCCCGGCTCCGGGGCGAGCGCGCGAGCGACCAGTCGGACGGGCTCGACCGCGTCGTCGACGCCGTCTCCGCGGGGGAGCCGACCGTGGTCCTCCTCGACGACCTGGAGGCGCTCGGGGCCGACGACGGCGGGGGCTCCGCGCTCGCCGACCGCCTCCGGTCGACCGTCGACGAGCTCCGCGACGGGGACCGGACGGTCGTGATCGGCGCGACGACGGACCCGAGCGCCGTGCCGTCGGCGCTGCGCCGCGGCGGGCGATTCGACCGCGAGATCGGGGTCGAGCCCCTGACGACCGCCGAGCGGCGCGACGCGCTCGAAGCGCTCTGCGAGGGCGCGCCCCTCGCGATGGACGTCGACTTCGAGGGCGTCGCCGCGCGGCTCAACGGCTACGTGTTCGCCGACCTGGCCGTCCTCGTGGACGCGGCCTTGGAGCGGGCGGTCCGCCGCGACGGTCGGACCGCGATCCGGCTGGCCGACTTCGAGGCCGCGCTCGACGACGTCGAGCCCACCGGGCTCCGCGAGGTCACCGTCGAGTTTCCCGCGGTCGGCTGGAACGAGGTCGGCGGCCTCGACGACGCCAAACGCGAGCTGGTGCGCGCGGTGTACTGGCCCCTGGAGTACGCCGACCGCTTCGCGGAGATGGGGATCGACCCGCCCTCCGGCGTGCTGCTGTACGGGCCGCCCGGCACCGGGAAGACGCTGCTCGCCCGGGCCGCGGCCAGTCTCAGCGACGCGAACTTCATCCCGGTGAACGGGCCCGAGCTGCTCGACAAGTACGTCGGCGCGAGCGAGCAGGCGGTCCGCGACCTCTTCGCCACGGCGCGCGAGAACGCGCCGGCGGTGATCTTCTTCGACGAGGTCGACGCCATCTCGCCGAAGCGCCGCGGCGACGACACCGGCGCCGGCGAGCGCGTGGTGTCGCAGCTGCTGACCGAGCTCGACGGGCTGGAGCCGCTCACCGACGTGGTGGTGATCGCGGCGACGAACCGCCCGGACAACATCGACGAGGCGCTGTTGCGCCCCGGTCGCATCGAGAAGGCGGTCGAGACGCCGCTCCCGGACCGCGAGGCGCGCCGCGAGATCCTCCGGATACACGCGCGAGAGATGCCGGTGGCGTCGGGCGTCGACCTCGACTCCCTCGCCGACCGCACGGCCGGGTACAGCGGCGGCGACCTCGCCGCCTTGGTCCGCGAGGCCGGGCTGCTCGCCATCGAGGACGCCATCGTCGACGACGGGCCGCCGGCCGACCCGACCGTCGGGCGCGACCACTTCGAGCGCGCGCTCCGCGAGACGTCGCCGTCGACGAGCGACGGGCGCGCGGACGCCGAGCGAGTGGGACGCGACTCGCCGGCGGAGTGAGGGGTCGGCGAGCTGCCTTCGCCGGCCCCCGGACCTCGTCTTACTCCGGCTCCTCGTGGAGGTTCAGGACGAAGTAGACGACCCCGACCATGGCGAGCAGTTCCAAGGCGACCATCGTCCAGAATCGAACGTTCAGTCCGCCGCTCGGCTCCTGTAGCGTCGGGATCAGGAAGATTCCGACGAGCGCGATCACGGCGCACGCGGCCAGCCCGACCACGGATCGGGTATTCGTCACTGGCGGCTGTTCGGTGGGAGTGTCAGTCATGTCGAAAAATGAACGCTGGAAACGGTTGAACCGTGCTGTTCGGTCGCGTCGGAGCGACCTGCCGATCAGTCCGCGGCCTGCGCGTCGGCACCGGCCGACGGCTCGGGAGCCTCGGTGTCGCCGAGGATGGCGCGGCTGCGGAGCAGGACGAAGCCGAAGCCGACCTTCGCCGTCACGTCGAGCACCATGAACGCCAGGGTCTCGACGCCGAGACCGACGACGCCGGCGCCCTCGGTCCCGACGATCCACAGGATCGGGTATGCCGTCCAGAGGACGGCGACGAGGGCGGTCAGCGTGTTGAACGTCGACTGCACCTCTTCGGAGCGCTGCTTCGCCGCGCTACGCAGGCTCGTCAGGAGGTAGTACAGCACGAACAGGAACGCGATCGTGCTGAACAGCCACCAAGTGTAACGCGCGAGCGGCGTGTGCGAGAGCGCGCCGATGAGGCCGGTGACGATCATCAGCGCGTCGACGCCGATGAGCGTCCCGATGGTCACGCGGTCGACCTTCGCGAGCAGCGCGAGGTCGAGCAGCAGCAGCGGCGTCGTGAACAGCCAGTCCGCGTACCGGGCGTAGTAGATCTCGAGCGGCTCCGCCATCCCGGCGACCTCGACCGTCGTCAGCCCGATGCCGAAGAACATCGACAGGTACGCCGCCGATGCGATCCCCGGCACGAGGATCGTGATCGCGTAGTACTCACGGGCCTCCTTGTCCGTCACGCCCCAACCGCGGGCGATGAAGTAGAAGGTCCCGATGAGCATTAGTAGTGTGCCGATTCCCAACCAGAGTGTCTCGGGGCGACCGTCCCCGAGCAGGTCGTATCCCGCCTGTAGCGCTATCGGGTCCATACCCACATCTTGATACAGTATATACTCTATTGAGACCGATGCCAACCCAGTTAGGTATCGCGGGCCGCGGGCGGTGCGTCGCGGGAGCGGATCTGCCCCCGCCATCGTCCCCGAACCCTGACCGCATGGAGACGTTGTCGGCCCGAAAGTAATGACCCTGGGGCCCCACTGGTGTCGTATGGCAGACGAAGAGACCGAGGCGGAAGCGGAATCGACCACGGAAACCACCGCGGAGCGCGAGGCGGAGGCGACCGACGACGTCACCATCGACGTCGAGGCGATCGACGAGTACGAGCAGCGCATCGACGAGCTGTCCACCGCGGTCGAGGAGCGCGACGAGACCATCGAGGAGCTCCGGTCGGTCGTCGAAGAGCAGTCGGAGCAGATCGACAAGCTGGAGAACCAGTTCCTCGACCTGTCCGCGCGCGTGGCCGACGGCCGGAACCTCGGCGTCTGCCCCGAGTGTAACGGACCGACCGAGAAGAAGGAGCGGCTGTTCCGCGCGGACACGATCGAGTGCACGCGCTGCGGCGAAGTGATCCACACGTACTGAAGCGCCGTTTCGGATCTCCGTCCCGCGCTGCGCCGCGTGACGGTATATAAAAGACCCAATAATGGCGACGAGGCCCTAACCCCGTAACGCCCCTACGTACGTCCATGTCGACGTCGACGGCGAGTCCGGTGCGGCGACTCATCGGTGAACCGGAACGGACGGCTATCGGTGCCTCTCGCGCGGCGTTGCTCCTGCTCGCGGTCGGGTTCGGAGCCCTGTCCGCGGTCGGCACCGACGTGTCGCTCCGGACGCAGATGATCGCGTACCTCGTCGGGATGGTCGCGCTGAACCTCCCGCACGGCGGGTACGAACACTTCTCGAACCTCCGACGGCGGGGGCTCCCGTTCGGCGCCCAGTACGTGGCGCTGTACCTCGGGTTCGTCGCCTCCTTCGTGGCGCTATTCGTGTTCGCGCCCCTGCCCGCGCTCGCGCTCGCGTTCGGGACGGCCGTCGCGAAGGGCGGGCACGGCGACCTCCGCGTGATGGACGCGCTGGTCGGGACCGAGCACCTTCCGACCAAGCCGCAGCGGGCGCTCGCCGCCCTGATCCGGGGCGGCGCCGTGATGATCGTTCCCGCCGTCTTCTGGACTGAGACGTTCTACGGGTTCACCGGCATCATGCTGGGCGTCTTCGACGGCCAGTTGGCCGGACCGGCCGCCTCGAACCCAGAGACGGTCACCACGGCGCTGGGCGCGGTCTTCGGGCTCGGCGTGGTCGCCCACCTCGGCGGCGGGCTGGTGACCAGCCTGCGCGCGACCGGCGGCGTGAGCCGCTCGTGGCTCCTCGACGCCGCGGAGACGCTGCTGCTCGTCGCGTACTTCGCCCTGGTGCCCGTGGTCGTCGCCATCGGGCTCTACTTCCCGCTGTGGTACTCGATGCGGCAGTCGGCGCGGAGCATGGTCGTCGAACGCGAGCAGCCGGACCGGACGGAGGGCGTCTCGCTCGTCGTCGCGTGGGGGGTCCTCGTCGTCGGCGCGCTGGTCACGGCGAGCGTCGCCACCGCCCTGTGGACCGTCGCCCCGAACCCGCTGGCCGGCGGCTCGCTCCTCTCCGGCGCCGTCGCCTTCTACACCATCTTCGTCTGCGTCATCGCGATGCCGCACGTCGTGGTCGGCGAGTGGCTCGACTTCGGGCGCGGCATCTGGTACGTGCCCTGAGCCCGGGCGCCGGTCCCTGTGCGCGGGCCGACCGTGCCCGCGGTCGACGAGATAACAAGCCCTAAAACCCGGCTCGTCGACCGATACGGTATGCCTCTGCGGTTCGCTCGGCGGCTGGGGCTCGCGGACGCGGTCACCGTGGCCAACGCCGCCGTCGGCTTCCTCGCCGTCGTCGCCGCGACGGTCGACGTCGCGCTCGCGGCCCGGCTCGTGCTCCTCGCGGCGGTCGCCGACGGGCTCGACGGGGTCGTCGCCCGTCACCGCGGGTCGACGCCCGCCGGCCCGTACCTCGACTCGCTGGCCGACGTCGCCTCCTTCGGCGTGGCGCCCGCCGCCCTCGTGGCCGCGGTCGTTCGCGACGGGCGGTCGTTCGCCGCCGACCCTGCCCTCGTCGCGGCCGGCGTCGGCGCGGGCGCGCTGTTCGTCGCAGCCGCGGTCGCCCGGCTCGGGCTCTACACCGTCGACGAGGACGGCGCCCGCGAGACGGTCGGCGTCCCGACGACGCTGGCGGCGACCGTGCTCGCGGCCGCCGTCATCGCCGGCTACACCGCCCCGCTCCTCCTCGTCGCGGCGACGGCGGCGTTCGCGCTGCTGATGGGGTCGACGGTGACGTACCCCGACCTCCACGCGCAGGACGCGCTCGTGATGGGCGTGGTCCAGGCCGCCGTGATCCTCACCCCCGCCGGTCACATGGCGACGGACGCGCTCCCGACGTGGATCGGCGAGGGGTTCGCGTTCGCGCTGCTGTTCCTCTCGGCCGGCTACCTCCTGCTCGGCCCGCGCTTCTACTGGGGCGACGGGATCCGCGCGCCGCCGGGGCTCCGGCGGTGAGTCCGGTAGGTCAGTGATCCGGTAGGTCGGTGAGTTTGGCACGGTCGGGCGTCGGACTCGCGTGCGAACGGACGGCGACGCGATAGAGCGGTAGCTCGGGCGTTCGCGGACGGTCGAAAATCGCAGTGAGGAGCGGTCGCCGGGGCCGCCGCGTCGGCCTTACAGGAGGTCGTCGAAGTCCTTGTACCGGGTGATGTCGACGCCGTCGTCGGTGACGACCGCGACGTTGATCCCGTTGCCGGAGGCGAGGTCGCGCTCGACGGCGGACTGGATCGCCTTCGCGGCGATGGTCTCCGCCTCGTCGATCGTGACCTCGTCGTCGTACTCCTGCTCTAAGACACCGAGCGCGTACTGCGACCCGGAGCCGGTGACGGTGTACTCCTCCTCGGTCGTGCCGCCGAGGGCGTCGATGGAGTAGATGTGCGCGCCCTCGTCGTCGACGCCGCCCAGGATCGGCTGGACGACGAAGAACGCCCCGGAGCGGAGGAGGTTACCGGTCAGCGTCGACAGCGCCTCCATCGACATGTCCTTGCCGCGACGGGCCTCGTAGAGGCTCGTCTCGGCGCGGAGCGTCGAGATGAGGTTCTGCGCCGCCGAGACCGAGCCCGCGATGGTCAGGGCGCCGCGCGGGTGGATCTCTTCGACCTTCTGGACGTCCTTCGAGGAGACCATGCCGCCGAGGGAGGCGCGCATGTCGGTCGCCATCACGACGCCGTCGTCCGCCTTGATGCCGACGGTCGTGGTCCCGGTCTTCATCTCGCCTTCGCCCTCCGCCTTCGCGGCGCGGCGGTCGCTGTGTTCGAACTCGCCGAGCTCCGGTCCGAAGACGGGCTGGTCACGGCCTAGGTCGGCGGCCGGCCCGTCGGAGAGGTCGCCAGTCGGTGGTCGCATTACACGCTCGTTGGCCCGGCGCGCTGATAAAGGCAACCCTTCGGGGGCCGCCGACCGGTTCCGACGGGCCTATCCGTCGCCGGGTCGGGACCGCCCGACGGCGGCCTAACGAGCGTCTCGGCGACGACGGCGACGCGGCGAGGGCCCGCGGGGCGCGACGGCGCCGTCGCTCGGCGTCGGGTCGACGTCGCAAAACGGGGGCTACGGCCGGCCGATCACTCCTCGGCGGCGGTCTCGCACGCCTCGGTTGTGGTCTCGACGAGCCGGCCGACGGGGACGTTGACGCCGAGGTGTCGGCGCGCGAAGACGGCCACCGGAAACAGCGAGATTCCGACGGCGACGGTCGCTTGGTGCAGCCCGAAGAGGGCCGCGGTTCGGATGCGGTCGAACATTGGACTTCTGCCCCAGCCCAACCGGGGGATGTATAAATATCTTCCGTGGCCGGCGCCGAGACGATCCGGACGCAGTCTCGCGTTTTCGGTCGTAAATTAACGATTCTGAAATTTCTCCCGTTTCGCGCGGATCGTCGCGTATCCCAAGCCGGTCCGACCGAAGTTATTCTCGTAACTTATGCGAATCCACGCCGGCTCGTGCGCCTCGCATCGGCGCCCTTCGCGCGGGTCCGTCGCCGCCTCGCCGATCGCGTCGCCCCACCAGCCACGCCGCCCCGCGCCGGACCGAACGGAATTTAACTCCGTGCGCGCTTACCCGGTCGCGTGCAGAACGTCACGGACCGGATCCGGAACCCCTTCGGGATGCGCCCCGACTGCCCCTCGTTCGTCCCCGGCTACGGCGACGCCAACGCCGACTTCCACGTCGTCGGCGACCGCCCCGGCGTCCACGGCGGGACCGCCGCCGCGGTCCCGTTCACCGGCGAGCCGTGGTCGCCCGCGTTCCTGTCGACGCTCCAGTCGGCCGGACTGATCGCCGGGCTCGCCGAGGGCGTCGCCCCCGACGGCGTCGCGACAGACGGCGACCCCACCGCGGTCGACCCCGTCTCGACCGACCGGACGTTCCTCTCGTACCTCCACATGTGCGAGAGCGACGGGCCGCCGGACGACGACGCCTACGACGACATGGAGCGGTTCTTCGACGCGGAGCTCCGCGCCATCGCGGCCCACGTGCTGCTCCCGGTCGGCGCGCGCGCGACCGAACACGTCCTTGAGACCTACACCGCCCGGGCCTGGAAGACCGAGGTCGACATGGACGCGCTCCACGGCGAGGAGCTGCTCGGCGCCGGGTGGCTCGTCGTCCCGGTCAAGGACCCGTCGGACTGGGCGGACGGCGACGCCGACCGGCTCGTCGACGCGCTCGGGGAGCTCCGGTCGACCGACTTCCGCCGCGAGAGCGACCTCGGACGGTTCATCGCCGGCAGCGACCCGTACCTCGTCCGCTGACGGAACGAGTGCCCGCCGGGCGCGCGACCCCGTCGGTCACCCGCCGCATGGACGTGAACTTTCCCCGGCAAAGCGCGTCCCCGTCGGTTCGATTCGGCAGTAATCGCCTCCGTCCGCGGACGATCGTTTTCTACCCGCGCTCGGGAGTGTCATATTTGTCGCTACTGTCTGGATTTTATACTTGTCCCGTAGATCTGTTTCTAGACGCCCGATCGATCGGGCGTCGGCCGCAGGACTGGTACTCCCCGCGGCGACTTGGTCAGTTCCGGCCCTCACCGGCCGGTTTTTCGTCGGCGCACAGCGACTCGACGTACTTCCCGACGTGGTCGTCCAGCCGCCGCTTGAAGCCCGCTTGCCGCGCGAGCCGGTCGAGCTCGCGGGAGACGTACGTCCCGTACTGGACCGCCTTCTTGTCCGCGGCGTGGACCGACGCCGGGACGCGCTCGGCCGCGACCCGACGCAGCGCGACCTTCCGCTCCTCGCCGTCGACGAGCAGATCGTCGGGGAGCGCCAGCGCGGCGGCGACCACCCGGTCGTCGAGCAGCGGCGTCGCGGGCTCGACGCCGGCGGCCCGGAGCGCGAGAACGTCCCGCTCCAGCTGTGCGGGGAGCGTGCGGACGGTCTCGGTCCGCGCCCCGCGGACGGTGTCGGCCTCGACGCGGGGGTCTTCGGCGGGGTCGACGACCTTGCTGTAGCCGCCGAACAGCTCGTCGGCGCCCTGCCCGACCGCGAGCCGGTCGACCCCGTCCGCGGCGGCCGCCTCGGCGGTCAGGAACAGCGGGACCGCGATGGCGACGTCCATCGGGTTCCGGCGGCCGGTCGCGGCCGCGACCGCGCGGACGGCGCGCGTGAGGTCGTCGTGCGTGACCTCGACCACTCGCAGGTCGCGGCCCATGGCCGCCGCGGCGTCGCGCGCGGCGGCGACGTCGTGGCTCCCCTCGAAGCCGGCCACGTAGCAGGAGGCCTCGGGCACGGCGGCCGCGACGAGCCCGGAGTCGACGCCGCCGGAGAAGGCGACCGCGAGGTCGCCGCCGCTCTCGGCGCCGTCCGCGGATCGAGCGGCATCGAGGTCGTCGAGCGCCGCGCTCACCGCGTCGTCGACCGCCGCCAGCGCGGCGTCGCGGTCCGCGGTCGGACTCGCGTCGGGCAGCCGCCAGACGCGCTCCGTCCCGGCCGCCGAGGCGACGCTCCCGGCCGGAACCGGCTCGGGGTCGTCGAGGTCGGCCCGGTCGAACGCCCACGCGCCGGGCTCCGTCGGCCGGCGGTCGGACTCAGGATCGAGCGCCGCGGCCTCGGCGAACAGCGGCTGCCGACCGAGGGCGTCGCGGACCAGAACCGGCCCCTCGCGGTCCGGCGGGTCGGCCAGCAGGCCGGCGAAGCCGCGCCCGCCCGGGAGGGGGTCGGCGTCGCGGAGCGCGGCCCGGACGCGGTCCGGGTCGGTGCCGCGGAGGTCGGAGGCGGGTGAGCCCGGCATCGCGGTCACCGGAGGGCGTCGAGCGCGCGGAGCGCGCGGCGCTTCGCGCCCCCGCCGAACTGGCGGAGCGAGACGCGCCACGGGGTGCGCTTCCCGACGACGCTGGTCCGGCCGTCGGCGATGCCGTCGAGGATCGCCGCGGCGGAGCGCTCGTCGGCGCCGACCTCGGTCACCGCCTGCCCCACCATCTCGGAGATGTGCGCGTCGCTCCCGGCGGTCATCGGCAGGCCGTGGCGGACGGCGAACTTCTCGGCCTGGCGGTTCGAGCGCCCGGTGAACAGCCGGGAGTTGTACACTTCGAGGGCGTCGGCGCTCGCCAGCTGCTCGTCGCTGATGTGCGCGGCGACGCCGTGGCGGGACTTCTGGAAGGGGTGGGGGACGACCGCGATCCCGCCCTGGTCGCGGATCCGGTCGAGCGTCTCGTCGAAGGGGAGGCCGCTCTCGACGCGCTCCTCGATGCCGAACGCGAGGACGTGGCCGACCGCCGAGGTCACCTCCATGCCGACGATGCCGACGAGCCCGTAGTCGGGGGCCTTCTTGGCCGCCTCGATGCTGGCGTCGATCTCGTCGTGGTCGGTGACGGCGAGCGCGTCGAGCCCGACCGCGGCCGCCTGCTCCAAGAGGAGGTCGACCGGGTCGCGCCCGTCGTACGACAGCGCGGAGTGCGCGTGGAGCTCGACCGATAGCACACCCGATGGTTCGAGCGTGGTCATAAAAAGCGCCCCGGTCCGGGCCCGGTTCCCGCGGATTCGCGGCGGCTGAACCCCGTTCTAACGATCTGCTATATAAAAAACACAACCGCGGTGGCGCGTGCCTGCGAGCGGCCGCCCCCGGCGGCCGCGAGGAGCACGCGCGAGGGAGTCGGCCGACCGAAGGGAGGCCGACGAGGCTGGGGAGGTGTGAGGCTGCGGTTGCGGTGCTGTAGGTGGACTCGAAGGGGCAGTCACCGGCGACGAAGTCGCCGGTTGCCCGTGGCGCTACGCGCCACGCTGCCGCGAGGGCGAAGACGCGCGACGTAAGGACCGCAGGCGCGAACGGAGTGAGCGCCGAGGACCACAGCGAGCGCATCGAGTCCTCGCGGCTGGGGCTTCGGAGATGTTCGTCGGCGCTCCGCAGTCGACTAGTTATAGGCGAGCGGCTGAGAGATCAAAAGGGTTCGCCGCAGATTCGGAAGCAGCGATGTACGGGCGACTTGCCGGAGCGATGGCCTCGAAAAAATACGTCCTCGCTACCGATTAGAACGCGCTCTCGCCCACCGTCTTCCGGTAGGTCGCCCGGCCGCTGTGAGTCGCGTCGTCCCACGACTCCACGTCGACGATCACGCGGGTGTTCACCGCGTCCGGCGGCGCGCCCTCGATACGGAGCGTCGAGTCGCCGATGCGGGCGACGTGGTCGCCGTCCTCGCCGGGGCCGCCCCCCTCGCCGGTCACCATCACTTCGAGAACGTCGCCGGCCGCGTAGTCCGGCGTCGGGCCGCGGGCCGACCAGCCCGCGAGGAACTTGTCGAAGACGCTCATGCGCGGGACACCTCCTCGGAGACGCGGTCGGGGATGTACTCCCGCCCGAAGCCGGTGATCGCGGCGAGGACGAATATCGCCACGAGGAACCAGCCGTGGAAGACGTACGGGACGACCTCGATGGGGTTGACGACCATCTCGGGGCCGTACTCGGCGCCGAGGCCGTCGGGCCCGACCATCACCTGGTAGCCCACTAGCACGCCGCCCGCCCACGGGAAGATGTAGCCGAGCGCGGAGGTGTTGGCGTCGAGGATGTTCGCGCGGCGGTAGCCGTTGATGTTGAACTTCTCGCCGATCCGCGCGATATACGGGGCGATCGCGATCTCGGCCGCGGTGTTGATCGTGATCATCCCGTTGATGGTCGCGGTGCCGAGGACCATCGTCAGCTCCGCGCGGCGGACCGTCGTCGCGACGGAATTCAACAATAACTCCAGGATCGCCTCGAAGCCGCCGCCGCGGATCATGATCTGCGCCATCGACACGATCAAAAGCGTCAACACGATGAGCGGGAAGAAGCCGGTCGCGCCCGTGTAGAGGCTTCCGCTAACGCCCGTGGTCTCGCCGACCGCGACGAACGGGAGCGAGGTGAACGTCCCGGCCTCGCTCACGGTGAACACGAGGATGTCGCTCACCGACGAGAGCCCGAACACGAGGTTGGACGCGACGGCGACGACGATCCCCCACGAGATCGCCTCGACGATGTGGCGGCCCGCGACCGCCGTGACGATCACGACGCCCATCGAGCCCAGGTGGACCAACCCCGCCGCGGCCGCGTCGAGTTCGGCCGCGCCCTCGAGGGTCGCGCCCGGCAGCACCGAACCCATGATCAGGTAGGCGACGAACGCCGGCACCGCAGCGAGGATCGCGTACTTGAACCGCGAGGCGACGACGCCGCCGATGTCGGCGTCCTGCGTCACCGCGCTCACGATCGTCGTGTCGCTGACGGGCGCGAGGTTGTCGCCGAAGACGGCGCCCGAGAGGATGGCGGCGAACAGCAGCACCGGGTTCGCGCCGAGGAGCACGCCGGCCGGGAAGAACAGGGTCACGAACGCGATGGTCGCGCCGTACCCCGTCCCGATCCCGGTCGCGAGCAGCC
This sequence comes from Halorubrum sp. ARQ200, assembly GCF_005435115.1. Taxonomy (NCBI): domain Archaea; kingdom Methanobacteriati; phylum Methanobacteriota; class Halobacteria; order Halobacteriales; family Haloferacaceae; genus Halorubrum; species Halorubrum sp. ARQ200. Next base: position 170,699 of record NZ_SGTZ01000004.1, read on the forward strand.
CGCAGAGGACGAACGCGGCCGCCGGGAACGTCGCTCCGCTGACGTTCAACGCCTCGGCGGCGAAGATGAGTCCGTTGACGAATCCGCCGGCTTGGAGCGTGTCGGCGAACATCCCGGCCCACAGCCACGCGACGATCGCCGTGGCGGCGACGCGCTGGGTCATCCCCTCGAATATGGTGTCCGCGTACGTCTTCCAGCTCCCGCGAACGAAGAACATCCCGAGGATCGTCCCGATCAGCGCACCGATCACCAGTCCATCCGAGCCGCCGACTCTGAGAACACCGCTCTGGAAGATGGCCCAGAGGATGAAGAAGGCGAGCGGGATCGTGCTCGCCCACTTGCCTCCGCGGAACTCGATCCGCGGGCCGTCGCCGTCCTGGTCGCCGACGCCGAACTCGCTACCGTCGGGCGGGTCCCCGCCGTCGGTCGCCGGCGGAGCCCCGTCGCTGGTCTCGGTCATCTGTCGGTCACATCGCCCCGAACACCGACGACTCACCTAAATCCTCCTTTCGGCGGAGAACTCGCGCGGAACAGAATCCCGAGCGGTGCGGACCGAGGGCGGCCGGGAGCGCGACCCCGCCCGCCGCTTCGCTCCGCGAGAACGCTCCGCCCCACAAGAACACGCTTAAGAACCCCGACGGCGACCCCTCACACGGGAACAGCACAGCTGCAGATCCGACTCGCCGGGGCCCTTTCGCCCGCGGCTTGGGAATGTAGCAGTGCGCCGACGCCTCCGGCGTCGCGGTCGGGCGGCCCGCTCGCGCGGGCCGTCCGGTCGGATCGCTCGGTCCGCGAGCGATCCGTAGCCGCGCCGCGCGGAGTCGCGGTCACGTTGCGGTTGTGCCGTTCCAACCAGACAGACAATGGCACGAATGCACACGCGCCGTCGCGGTTCGTCCGGTTCGGACAAGCCGGCGACGGACGAGACCCCGGAGTGGAGCGACGTCGACGCCGAGGACATCGAGTCCCGCGTCGTCGAACTGGCGGAGCAGGGCCACGACCCCAGCGTCATCGGCCTCAAGCTGCGCGACGAGGGCGTCAAGGGCGTCCCGATCCCGGACGTGAAGCTGGCGACCGGGAAGAAGGTCACCGAGATCCTCGAGGAGCACGACGCCGACGCCGACCTCCCGGAGGACCTCCGTAACCTCATGCGGCAGGCGATCCGCCTGCGCGAGCACATGGAGGAGAACGGGCAGGACCACCAGAACAAGCGCGCGCTCCAGAACACGGAGTCGAAGATCCGCCGCCTCGCGAACTACTACCGCGGCGACGAGCTCGACGAGGAGTTCACGTACACCTACGAGAACGCCGTCGAGCTCTTAGCGGAGTAACGCGGCGAGACGCGGCGACGACACCCCACGAGACCCACCCATGACCGAAGCGACGTCCGCCACGCCCGCCCCCGACGCGCTCGCCGGCGTCCTCGCAGACGCGCCGTTCGTCCGGCTCGTCGCGACCGACGACGGCGACGCGCTGGCAGCCGCGGGGCTGCTCGCGCGAGCGCTCCGAGCGACGGGCACGCCGTTCCAGGCGCGGGTGGCCGCCGACCCGGTCCCAGCCGACCCCGACGACGGCGTCGCGGTGACCGTCGGCGTCGACCGCGGGCCGCACGCGATCCCCGGCACGGGGCGCCCGGCCAGCACGGCGGCCTTCGCGGTCGCGCGCGCGCTCGGCGGCGACCCCGACCCCGTGGTCGCGCTCGCCGGCGTCGTCGCGGCCGGGTCGATCCCCGGCGCCGACGGCTCGGGCGACGCGCTCGACGCCGCGGAGCGGGCCGGCCGCGTCGAGCGGCGTCCCGGCGTCGCGCTCCCGGTCTCGGGCGGCGCGACGGGCGACCAGGAGGCGAGCGCCGCACCCTCGCGGGCAGAGGCCCTCGCGGCCTCGACGCTCGCGGCGACGCGGTACTCCGGCGACCCCGAGGCGGCGCGCGACGCGCTCGCCCCGCTGGGGCTGCCGGCCGACCCCGACGCGGACGACCGCCGCCGGCTCGCCTCGCTGGTCGCGGTCGACGCCGTCGACGACGACGCGAGCGAGCGCGCCGCCTCGGCGGTCGAGCGCGCGCTCCGCCCGTACGCGACGGACGGTCCGTTCGAAACGGTCGGCGGCTACGCCGACGTGCTCGACGCGCTCGCCCGGGAGGCGCCCGGGACGGGCGTCGCGCTCGCGCTCGCGAGCGACCCGGACGACTCGCTCCGAAAGAGCGCGCTCGACGCGTGGCGCCGCCACGGCCTGGCGGCCCACCGCGCGCTCGACGCCGCGACGGTCGGCCGGTACGACGGCTGCGTCGTCGCCCGCGTCGACGCCTCGGAGGCGGTCCTCCCGACGGTCGCCCGGCTCGTTCGGGACTTCCGGTCGCCGGAGCCCGTCGCGGTCGCGCTCGACGAGGGCGCGGGCCGCCTGGCCGTGGCCGCCACCGGCGGTGGCCACGCGTCGGGCGACGCGGCCGGCGAGCCGACCGACGTCGGCGACGCCTGCCGGACCGCCGCCGGCGAGGTCGGCGGCGACGGCTGGGGCACCCCCGAACGCGGCGGCGTCTCGGTCGCAACGGACGCGAACGACGCCGTCGACGCCGACGTCACGGCGGCGCTGGCCGCGCTCCGGGAGGCGATCTGAGATGGCGGGCGACGCCTCGCCGCGCGCCGACGCGGCACGGAGCGCGACGGTCCGGACCGAGCACGCCGACGCCGCGACGGTCGCGGCCGCGCTCGCCCCGGACGAGACCGACTCGATGCGCACGCGCGTCGACGGCGACGTCGTCGCCTGCGCGGTCGAGCGGCCGACAACCGGCGGGCTCCAGTCGACGCTGGACGACCACCTCGTGAACCTGCGGGTCGCCGACCGCGTGATCGACCGCGCACGCGACCACGCCGCCGCGACTCCCGACGCCGCGGACGCAGACGCCGCGCACGCCGACTCCCTCGACTCCGCAGACGAACCGCAGACGACCGACACCGACACACAACCCGACACATGAGCGAACGATCCGTATCCAAGAGCAGAGAACAGAAGCGCTGGTACACCGTGCTGGCGCCCGAACAGTTCGACCGGCAGGAGCTCGGCGAGACCCTCGCCGAGGAGCCCCAGCAGGTCGTCGGCCGCACGATCACGACGACGCTCGACGAGCTAACGGGCGACTCCAACGCGAACAACACGAAGCTGACCTTCAAGATCACCGACGTGGGCAGCGACTCGGCGTACACCGAGTTCATCAAGTACGAGCTGACGCGCGACTACCTGCGCTCGCTCGTCCGCCGGGGCGCCTCGAAGGTCGAGGCGTCGATCACGGTGCTGACGACGGACGACTACCGCATCCGCGTCCAGCCCGTCGCGCTGACGACGAAGAAGGCGGACCGCTCCCAGGAGAAGGCGATCCGCCGCGTGATGATCGACAAGGTCCACGCCGCCGCCGAGGAGCGCACCTTCGAGGCGTTCGTCGATGCCATCGTCGACGGGAACCTCTCGTCGGCCATCTACGGCGACGCCAAGGAGATCTACCCGCTCCGCCGCGTCGAGGTCCAGAAGCTGACCCTCGAAGCGCGCCCGAGCGAGGTCGCCGCCGAGGAGGAGGCGTCCGTGGACGTCGACGCCGACGAAGTGGCGGTCGACGCCGACGAGTAACCCTTCGGCCGACCGACGCCGACTTCTCCGTTTATCGCCCGCCCAGCGGCCGCGCCGCCCGTTCCGTCGGCGGTTCCCGACTCGTGCGCGCCCGCTTCTCGCCGCCCGGCGCACCGTGCGCGACCGTTCCGCCCCGCGTCGGAGCGGTCCTCACTCCGCGTCGGGGGCGGTCGCCATGCGAAGCCGAGCCGGCTCGAAGCCGACCGCCTCGTAGAATTCGCGGGCGTCGCGGTTCTCGGCGTCCACGTCGAGCGTGACGTGTTCGCAGCCGCGCTCGGCGGCCGCCGTCCGGACGCGGTCGAGCAGCCGGCGCCCGAGCCCCTCGCCGCGGCGCGGCGGCCGGACGTACAGCTCGGTCACGTGGAGGCGGTCGCCGGCGGCGAACACCGGCGCCGAGGACTCGACCTCGGCCGCGGCGTACCCGACGAGACGGCCGTCGGCGACCGCGCGGTCGGCGGCCGCCGCTTCCGCGTCGGTGTCCCCCGACTCGTCGTCCTCGGCGCCCGACTCGTCGTCCACGGCGACCCACGTACAGACGGCCTCGTCATCGAGCCGGTCCCGGCGGTGCCCGACGCCCGCCGCGACGAGGTCCACGTCGTCGGCGAGCGCGTTCCGGTCGGCGAGGGCCGCCATCTCCCGGGCGAAGGGGAGCCACAGCCCCGTCACGAGCGGGCGGACGTCGGACGCGCGGAGCCGCCGGACCGTCGCGGTCACGGCCCGGACACCTCGCGCGTCAGCTGTCGGCGGTGCGGCTCGAAGCCGACCTTCTCGTAGAACGCGGCCGCCCGCGCGTTGCCGGCGTCGACGTCGAGCCGGAGCTCGCCGCAGTCCTGCTCGCGCGCGTCTACCCCTGCTCGCTCCATCAACCGCTCCGCCAACCCGGTCCCGCGGTAGGACTCGTCCACGTAGATGTCGCCGACCACGAGCCGGTCCGGCCGGTCGAACACCTCTGGACACTCGTCGGCGCTCGTCGAGGCGAACGCCACGAGGTCTCGGTCGGGATCGGGAACGCCGACCGGCGCGGGCTCCTCGGGGTCGAGCGCCTCGGGATCGAGCGCCCCGGAACCGACGTCGCCCGGAGCGACTTCCGGATCGACCGCGACCACCCACAGGCGACGGTCGGCGTTCTCGCGGAGCAGGCGGAGCCGGAACGCGGCCTCGGCGGCGATCAGCTCCTCGTCGGGGCGGTCGGCGAGCGCGTGCCCGTCCGCCGCGGCCGCGAGGTCGCGGTGGTAGGGGAGCCACAGCTCCGCCGCGTACCGCTCCGCGGCGGCCGCCGTGGCCGGCAGGCGTCGAATCTCCATACGGCGGCCACCGGAGCCGGCGGCATACGCTTTCGGGTCGCGTGCGATCCGTCCGCATCCGCCGATATTCGGGAGACGAAAGCTTGAAACGCCGCTCGCCCGACCTCTCGGACATGGAACTGCGGGTCATCGAGAAGACCGACACGGAACTCCACATCGAGATCGCGGGCGAGGACCACACGTTCATGAACGTCCTGAAGGGCGCCCTGCTGGAGTCGGACGACGTCGCGGCCGCGACCTACGACATGAACCCCGAGCAGTCCGGGGGGCAGACCGAGCCCGTCCTCACGGTCAAGGCCGAGGAGGGCGACCCGCTCGACGTGCTCGCGGACGCCGCCGGCTCGATCACCGAGCGCACCGACGCGCTGCGCGACGCGGTCCGCGCGGCCTGAACGCGGTCCGACAGCGTCTCCCGCCGACTCCTTTCCCCGCCCTCTGTCTCTCCGTTCTCCCACGCCACGAGGGGCATACCTAAGTGGTGACTCCAGAAACGGGGGTGTATGCCGCCGAGCGTACTCATGCTGGGGTGGGGGTTCCCGCCGAACATCACCGGCGGGCTCGACGTCCACGTGGGGGAACTGTTCACCGGGCTCCGCGACGACCTCGGGGTCGAGGTCACCCTGGTGTTGCCCGCGGAGTTCGCCCCCGACGACGAGCCGGGACTCGAACCCGTCGAGACCGGCGAGGGCGACGTCGCGGCGCGCGTCGGTGAGCTCTCCGACCGCTTCGCCGAGCTCGCGCCCGACCACGACGTGGTCCACACGCACGACTGGTTCGGGTACGGTCCCGGCCGCGCCGCCGCCCGCGCGTCCGACGCCACCTGGGTCTCCTCGTTCCACTCGCTGGCGAGCGACCGCAACATCGACCCGCCGAGCCGCGAGGTCGAGACCGAGCGCCGCCTCGCGAACGCCGCCGACACGAACATCGCGGTCAGCGAGATCGTCCGCTCGGACATCCGGGAGCTGTACGACGCCGACTCGCGGGTCGTGTACAACGGCTTCTCGACGCCGACGTTCTCCGGGAAGGACGTGCGCGAGGACCTCGGCATCGACGGCGAGATGCTGTTCTTCGTCGGGCGCCACACCGACCAGAAGGGGATCTCCCACCTCCTGTACGCGGTCAAGAAGCTGCGCGGCCGCGACGCGACGCTCGTCGTCGGCGGATCCGGCCACCAGACCGACCAGCTCAAGCGGTTCGCGGAGCTGCTCGGTATCGAGGACCGCGTCGAGTTCGTCGGCTACGTCCCCGAGGCGGAGCTCGGCGACTACTACGCCGCCTCGGACGCGTTCGTCTCGCCGTCGTACGCGGAGCCGTTCGGGATCACGATCACGGAGGCGCTGGAGGCCGGGACGCAGGTCGTCGCGACCCCGTCCGGCGTCGCGGAGGTGCTCCCCGACGGCTGCCTCGTCGAGGTCGCGACGGACTCGGAGTCGATCGTCCACGGGCTCATCGAGGCGCTCGACCGCGAGGAGCCGCCGGAGTACGAGCGCCGCGAGTGGCTGGACGTGGCCGAGGACACGCTCGCCGTGTACGAGGACGTCGCCTGAACCCCCGGTCTAGTCCCCGCCCGTCCGCCGCCCGCGGCGGGCTCAGCTCTCGTCGCCCCGATACACGTCGAACTCCGTCACCGGCTGCGGGTGCGTGACCCGGAAGCCGTCCGCGGTCTCCATCACGCCGCGCGTGCTGCCGGTCGTCCCGCCGTACGGGCTCTCCTCGCCGCCGGCGCCGGCGCCCTGATACGGCGAGGTGTACGGCGACCCGCCGACCGGGTCGTCGAACCCCTCGGGCGGGAGGTAGATCCGCTCGCCGTTCGCCGACCGCACGACGACGGCGACGTCCCTCGTGCCCGTCACGTCGATGACGGTGCGGTCGTCGGTTATCCGCGCGTCGACGTCGATCTCGTCCATGCCCCACGATGCGGACGGGGACGGTTTAGCCCTACCGGCCGTCGCGGGCGCCGCGCTCCCGCCCGCGGCCGGCTCGAACGGTGGTGAATCCTTTTGTGCGGCCGCGCCGAACCTCGCTTCGATGGACGTCAACAGCCATGCCGAGGAGCTCGCCTCCGACCTCGGCGTCGACAAAGAGGAGGTCAAAGCCGACCTACAGAACCTACTGGAGTACAGCGTCCCCATCGACGAGGCGAAACAGAGCGTCCGCCGGAAGCACGGCGGGGGCGGCGGCGGGTCGTCGCCGACCCCGGACGCCGTCGACGTGGGCGAGATCACCACCGAGAACGACGGCGTGACGGTCACCGTCCGCGTGCTGACGCAGGGGACGCGCACCATCCGATACCAGGGCGACGACCTCACGATCCGGGAGGGGGAGGTCGCCGACGAGACCGGCGTCATCTCCTACACCGCGTGGCAGGACTTCGGCTTCGAGCCGGGCGACTCGCTGACGATCGGCAACGCCGGCGTCCGCGAGTGGGAGGGGGCGCCGGAGCTCAACCTCAACGACTCGACGACGGTCGCCATCGCCGACGAGCCCGTCGAGGTCGACCGCGAGGTCGGCGGCGACCGGAGCCTCGTCGACATCGCGGCCGGCGACCGCGGCCGCAACGTCGAGGTCCGGGTGCTGGAGGTCGACGAGAAGACAATCTCCGGCCGCGACGGCGAGACGGAGATCCTGGAGGGCGTCGTCGGCGACGAGACGGCGAAGCTCCCCTTCACCGACTGGCAGCCCCGATCCGAGATCGCGGTCGGCGCGGACCTCCGGATCGAGGACGTGTACGTCCGGGAGTTCCGCGGCGTCCCCTCGATCAACCTCACGGAGTTCTCGACGGTCACCCCGCTCCCCGACCCGGTCGAGGTCGCCGAGGACGCCCCCCGCCTCTCGGTCGCCGACGCGGTCGGCTCCGGCGGGATGTTCGACGTCGAGGTCGTCGGGAACGTCTTGGAGGTCCGGGACGGCTCCGGACTCATCGAACGCTGTCCGGAGTGCGGCCGCGTCGTCCAGAACGGCCAGTGCCGGAGCCACGGCGACGTGGACGGCGAGGACGACCTGCGCGTGAAGGCCATCCTCGACGACGGCACGGACACCGTCACCGTCGTCCTCGACGACGAGCTCACCGCGGAGGTGTACGGCGGCGGGCTCGACGACGCCCTCACCGCCGCGAAAGACGCGATGGACAAGCAGGTCGTCGCCGACGACATCGCCGACGCGCTCGTGGGGCGCGCCTACCGCGTCCGCGGGAACCTCTCGGTCGACGACTACGGCGCCACCCTCGACGCGACCGAGTTCGCGCTCGCCGCCGACGACCCCGCCGAGCACGCCCGCGCCGCGCTCGCGGAGGTGGGCGAATGAGCGACGACGGGCCCGGCACGCGCGAGGTCGCCTACAGGGTGTTCGCCGCCGAGTTCGACGACGCCTCGCTGTCGTACTCCGAGAGCGACGAGGAGCGCGCCCCGAACTACGTCGTCACCCCGACCGGCGCGCGGGTGAACCGCCTGTTCACCGCCGGCGTGCTCACCGAGGTCGAGCGCGTCAACGACGAGACGCGGCGCGGCCGCGTCGTCGACCCCTCCGGCGCGTTCGTCACCTACGCGGGCCAGTACCAGCCGGAGGCGCAGACCTTCTTAGAGCGCGCCGACCCGCCGGCGTTCGTCGCGCTCACGGGCAAGGCGCGCACCTTCGAGCCCGAGGACTCCGACCGCGTGTTCACCTCCGTCCGCCCGGAGAGCCTCAACGAGGTCGACGCCGACACCCGCGACCGCTGGGTCGTCTCCGCCGCGGAGGCGACGCTCGACCGCCTCGCGGTGTTCGCGCGGGCGCTCGACTCCGACCTCCGGGGCGACGACCTCCGCGCGGCGCTGGAGGCGGGCGGCGCCCCCGCCCCCCTGGCCGCGGGGATCCCGAAGGCGCTCGACCACTACGGCACCACCGCGGCCTACGCCGAGGCGGTCCGCCGCCTCGCGGTCGACGCCCTGGAGATGATCGCGGGCGACCGCGACGAGGTCCGCGCCCTCGACCTCGACCCCGACGAGGGCGGCGAGACCGCGCTCGGTCCGCTCCCGGAGACCGACGTGACGGTCGTCGAGCCGGCGGCGACGACCGAGGCCGACCGAACCCCGAGCGAGGCCGGCGCCTCCGAGGCGGAACCGTCTCCCGCCGCGAGCGACGCCGATCCGGCCGCGGAGTCGGACTCGGCCGCTGAGTCGGACTCGGCCGCCGACTCCGGGGCAACCGTCGACGACGACTCGTCGTCCCCCGAGACCGACTCGTCGCTCGGCGACTCGACCGAGGCGTCGACCGACGACGCCGGGTCACAGACGGACGACACGGCCGAACCGGCGTCCGCTCCGACCGCCGAACCCGAATCGCTCGGCGACACTGGCGACTCAACCGAGGCGGCAGCCGACGACGGCGGGCTCGGCGACTTCGACGCCGGCGGCGACGCGGACGCGACGTTCGACGACGGGAGCGAGGCGGACGCGACCGCGGACATCGACCCGGACGCCGACGCCGACGACATGTACCAGCTCGACGACGAGGAGCGCGAGGAGATCGAGTCCGAGTTCGGCACCGACTTCTCGACCGGCACCGAGGTCGACGACCCGGGCGAGGCCGACATCGACGTGCCGGACCCCGAGGACCTCGCCGAGGAGCCGGTCGACGACCCCGCGGCGGCCGCGGACGAGGCGTCCGGCGCCGCGACCGAGGAGAGCGAGCCGGCCGACCCGGCGACCGAGGCCGCCGAACCGACCGAAGACGACGAGTCCGACGCGACCGAGGCCGCCGAGGACGTCGACCTCGAAGCCGCCGCGGTCGCGGCGATGGGCGACCTCGACGACGGCGACGGCGCGCCCCGCGAGGCGGTCGTCGAGCGCGTCGCCGACGACCACGGCGTCGATCCCGGCGCGGTCGAGGACGCCATCCAGGACGCGCTGATGAGCGGGCAGTGTTACGAGCCCGGCGACGGGCTGCTCAAGCCGATCTGATGGCGCGGGTGGAGCCGGTCGTCGGCGAGCCGGCCGCCGTGGCCGACCTCGACGGCGAGCGCGCGGTGCTCGTCGCCGACGTTCACGCCGGCATCGAGGTCGGCCTGCGCTACGAGCGCGGCGTCGAACTGGACTCCCGCACCGGCGAGCGCCGCGAGCGCCTCTGCGACCTGATCGCCGAGACCGACGCCGACCGGCTCGTGGTCCTCGGCGACCTCGCGCACCGAATCGGCGCGCCGGACGGCGACGAGCGCGAGGAACTGGAGACGCTGGTCCGCGCCGTCACGGACCGCGTCCCGATGACGCTCGTCGAGGGGAACCACGACGCGGGCGTCGCGGAGGCGTTCGCCGACGACCTCGACGTGATAGGTCCCGAGGGCGGGCTGATCGGCGACTCCCCGGGAGCCGTCGGCGTCTGTCACGGCCACACCTGGCCGGACCCGGGGCTCCTCGACGCCGACGTCGTGTGTACCGGCCACGAACACCCGCAGGTGCGGCTGGAGGACGCGGTCGGCGGCTCGCGCGTCGAGCGCGCGTGGCTCCGCGGGGAGCTCGATTCCGCGGCGTTCACCGAGTCGGGCGACGAGAGTGACCGCGCGGCCGACGCACCCGAACTCGTCGTCTTCCCCGCGTTCAACGAACGCTCGGGCGGGACGTGGGTGAACGTCGAGGGCCAGTCGTTCCTCGCGCCGTACCTCCCCGCGGCGCTGCCCGCCGCCGACGCCTACCTGCTCGACGGGACGCGGCTCGGCGACTACCGACGGGTCTGAGCGCCGCGAGCCAACGTCCGCGTCGCGACGGACGAGACCGTTTTCACCCGCGGCGACGAACCGACGCCATGGTCACCGACCGGTCGCCGACCGCGATCGACGAGGCCGGGTGGCACTGGCTCCGCGTGAAGCACGTGACCGGGTTCCCGCGACAGGCCCGCGACGCCTACTTCCCGACCCACGACGTGACGCGCCCGGCGGCGACGACCGAGGCGGACCTACCGGAGATCGACCGATCGCGGGCGGACGCGCTCCCGGTCGCCCCCGAGACAGTCCGCGACGCCGACCGCCTCGCGCTGGAGACGACGTACCTGAGCGGGAAGTGGCTCGTCGAGCGCTCCGCGGCGGCGGTCGACGACCTCTGGGAGGGCGTGGTCGAGGACGTCGCGGCCGGGCGGTTCTGGGACGCGAAGGTCACGACCCGCGCCGGCCGCGAGGCCTTCGGCGAGACGGCCCACGCGGTGCTGGTGTTCACGCCGAACTACTTCGACCGGGCGGACGTCGACCGGGTGCGGCGTCGGCTCAGGGAGGTCCACGGCGTGACCGAGGAGATCAGGTACCGCCCCGACGTCTACACGCTCGACGGGGTTCACGAGGACCGGCTCGGTGCGCTCACCGATTCCGCCGCGTCGCGGTTCCGGGCCTGAGGCCCCCGGCCGCGGGGCGCTCTCGAACTACTCGACGGGGCGGAACCGGAACCCGTCCCAGTCCTGGCTCTCCGGCTCGCGGATGCCGGCGCCCGGCTCGCGCAGTTCGCCGGCGTGGACGGGCTCGACGCGGTCGCCGATGGCGACGTCGAACTGCCCGCCGTCTCCGTCGTCGCCCGCTTCCGAGTCGCCCCGCTCGGCCACCTGTCCGAGCGCGCGGACCGGCGGCCCGTCGTAGTCGTCGCCCATCTCGAACTCGACGATGGCGAGGGTGTTCGGCTCGCGGACCCCCGGCGGCGTCGCGGTCGAGGTCGTCCACGTGACGACCCGGCCCTCGTACTCGCGGAGGTCGACCGTCCCGACGCGCTCGGCGCCGTCCGGGCTCACGGTGTGGGGCGGGTAGGTGACCGTCCCGTCCGCGTACTCCGCCGCCTCGAAGGTCGGTTCCTCGCCGGGCGCTGCCCCGTCTTCGCCGTCGGTCGTCTCGTTGTCGCTCATTGGCTTCCCTCCAGGATAGTGGTGGTCACGCAGTTCCCGAACCCGCCGACGTTGCAGGCGAGGCCCGTGTCGGCCTCGACCTGTCGCGGGCCGGCGTCGCCCGTCACCTGCTTGAATATCTCGTACACCTGCGCGACGCCGCTCGCCCCGAGCGGATGGCCCTTCGACTTGAGGCCGCCCGAGGTGTTGATCGGCAGGTCGCCGTCGCGGTCGGTGACGCCCTCCTCGACCGCCTTCCACCCCTCGCCCTTCTCGAAGAAGCCGAGGTCCTCGCTCTGGAGGAACTCCAGGATGGTGAACATGTCGTGGAGCTCCGCCACGTCGACGTCGTCCGGACCGATGCCGGCCATCTCGTAGGCGATGTCCGAGGAGTCCGCGACCCCGCCCATCGTCGTCGGGTCCGCGCGCTCGTGGACGACGTGGGTGTCGGTCGCGCCGCCGATCCCGCTGATCACGGCGTAGCTCCCGTCGGGCGCGTACTCCTCAGCGACGGACTCGGGGCAGAACACGAGTGCCGCCGAGCCGTCCGTGATCGGGCAGAAGTCGTACAGCCGGAGGGGATCGGCGACGACCGGCGAGTCGAGGACGGTGTCGAGGTCGACCTCCTTCCGAAACTGCGCGTGCGGGTTGTCGACCCCGTTCCTGTGATTCTTCACCGCGACCTTCCCGAGGCTCTCGCGTGGCGCGTCGTACTCGTCGAGATAGAGCCGCGCGGTGAGCCCCGCGAACGAGGGGAGCGTCACGCCGTGTTTGTACTCGACCGGGTGGGTGAGCGACGCGATCACGTCGGTCGCCTCCGCGGTCGTCCGGTGGGTCATCTTCTCGCCGCCGACCAGCATGGTGAGGTCGCTCGCGCCGGACGCGACCGACTGCCACGCGGCGTACACGCCCGCCCCGCCCGACGAGGAGGTCTGGTCGATCCGCGCGGTATAGGCCGGCTGGGCCGCCAGATCGTGGGCCAGCGCGTTCGGGACGCCGGTCTGCCCCTCGAACTCGCCGCTGGCCATGTTCGAGACGTACAGGTGATCGAGGTCGTCGCCGTCGACGCCGGCGTCGTCGAGCGCGGCCGCGCCCGCCTCCGCCAGCAGCTCCCGCACCCAGGCGTCGCGCTGCCCGAACGGGGTCATCGACGCGCCGACGATCGCTACGCGTTCCATACCGCCGGGTCCGTCGCAGTCGCCTAAAACGTACCTCTCTGCGGTCGCCGGGATCGCCCCCGGCCCGACTCAGTCGGCGGCGGTCGGGGCGTCGTCGCCGACCGCGGCGGCCGCCTCGCGCTCCGCGGCCGCCGCGGACACCACGTCGGTGAACGCCTGCCGCCGCGCGTAGAAGAAGTAGACGTACGGCACCTTCGCCAGCACGTCGAGGAAGGCGTACGTCAGCGCGGCGCCGACCGCGCCGGTGAATCCGATCCCCGACGGGCCCATCAGCCAGACGAACGGGTACGCGAGCCACAGCAGCCCGACGTGATTCTTCAGCAGGCTGAACAGCCCCCGCTGCATCGGGTCGTCGGGGACCGACCGCGGGAATATCAGGTACAGATACGCGAACAGCGTGACGTGGAACAGCGCCGAGACGCCGAACAGCACCCACCTGAGCGTCCCGTCGGCGACGACCGCACCGGCGCCGAACGCGATCATCAGCGCGTCGGCGACCATCACGCCCGCGATTGCGCGGCGCGACGCGCCGGCGACGTAGCCGATGAACCCGACGAGCAGCGGCGTGGTGACGATCCAGTCGACGTATCGGAGCCCGACCAGCTCGTTCCCGTTCACCGTCACGGTCCCGATTCCGAGCGCCATCCCGACGTACGCGAGCCCGGCGAACCCGGGGATCGCCGCCAGCGCCGCCAGTCGGCCGCGGTGCTCCGACCCGTTGAGCTTCGCGTACAGCGCCGCGGTGATCCCCAGCCCGACGAGGAAGCCGACGGCCGCGATCCAGTACGCGGCGGTGACGGGACCGGTCATCGCGCACCCCCGTCGGTCGTCGCCCGCGAGCGGCCGGCACCGCCCTCGGCGGCCGGGCCGCCGGTCCCGGCGTCGCTCCCCTCGACGGTGAAGGCCGCGACGCGGTCCTGGAGCGTCGTCACGGCGTCGGTCTGGAACTCGCGCAGCGAGTCGGACACGTCCTCGACGACCGACTGTCCCTCCTGTATCTCCGCCGCCGTCTCCTCTGCCGTCTCAGCGGTCTCCGTGCTGAGCTCCGTGATCTCGTCGACGGACTCCGCGGTGTCCTGTACCGTGTCCGCCTGGTCAGCCGTCGTCCGGCGGATCTCCCCGAGCGACCCGCTGATCTCGTCGACTGAGTCGGCGATCGACTCGATGTCGGAGAGCGTCGACTCCACCGTGTCCGTCCCGGTCTGGACGCGTTCCTGCGTCGAGCGGATCGACACCGTCACCTCCTCGGTCTGGTCCGCGATCTCGTCTATCATCTCGTCGATCTCGTTCGCGCGCGACTGCGTCTCCTCGGCGAGCCCCTTCACCTCCTCGGCGACCACGCTGAACCCGTCGCCCGAGCCGTCCGCGCGGGCCGCCTCGATCGAGGCGTTCAGCGCGAGCATGTCGGTCTGCTCGGCGATCTCGCCGATGATGTCGACGATCTCGGTGATCTCGTCCATCCCCTCCTGGAGCCGCTCGACCCGGTCGACGGCGCGTTCGGCCTCCGACTCGACCTCGGCCATCTCGTCGAGCGCGCTCTGGGAGGAGCTGCGCGCGTCGTCGCTCGTCGCGGCGACCGCCTCGCTCCGGTCCGACAGGTCGTCGACGGTCGCCGCGATCTCCTCGGCCGAGGCGCTGATGTTCTCGACGTCGGCGGCGATCGACTCCAGCTCCGCGCGCTGGTCGCTCGCCTGTCCCCGGATCGTCGTCGCGCTCTCGGTCGCGCTGGCGACGCGCTGTTCAACCTCGTTGCTCATCTCCGCCATCTCGCCGGCGTCGGCCTCGATCCGATCGGCCATCTCCCGGACCGTCTCCACGGTCGCCTGGAGGTCGTCCATCATCTGGTTGAACGACTCCCCGACGGTCGCGAGGCTCTCGTCGCTCGCGTCGACGTCGACCCGGCGCGTGAGGTCGCCGGTCGCCGCCTCCTCCATCACCTCGGCGTAGCGGTCGGCCGTCCGGCGATACCGTTCGGCCATCTCCGTCGCCTCCGCCCGCGCGCCCTCGAGCTCGTCCTGCGTCCGCTCCATCTCCGCGAGGCGGTCCTTCAGCGAGACCCGCATCTCCTCGATGGAGCCCGCCAGTTCGCCGAACTCGTCGGTCCGCGTGGACCGGACCTCCCGGTCGATGTCGCCGTTCGCGACGCGTCGCGTCTGCGCGCCGATCTCCGTGACGCTGGCGATCGTCTCGGCCGCGTTGATCGACCCCAGCGTCAGCAGTCCGGCGACCGCCGCGACGACCGTCGCGTTCGCGTCGTTCGTGACCACGCCGACTGAGACGATGAACGCCCCCGTCGCGACGTACCCGACCCCCAGTTTCGCCCCGTAGCTGTCTTTCACCGCTGCGATCGGCATACGATCTAACAGGCGAACCAACGTGTTAAACGGCGGCCCGCTGCTATCATACGTGATATTCGAAATCGGCGGCGGGCCTGAATCCGCGTCCCCGTGTCGCCGGGCGCGCTCTCGGCGGACGCTACTCCGCGCGTCGCCCGCCGTGGCCCGGGTAGTCGCGCTCGAAGCGCGACCCGATCTCCTCGCGGTCGAGCCGGATCACGACCGGGCGCCCGTGCGGGCAGGCGTAGGGGTTCTCGCAGGCGTCGAGCCGGTCGAGGAGGTCGACGACGCGCCCCTCGGTGAGCGAGGTGTTCCCCGTCACCGAGGGGTAACAGGCGAGGTCGGCGAGCAGCTCGTCGACCGCGTCGGCGACCGGCTCGTCGCCCGCGGCCGCGTCGTCGACCAGCGCGGACAGCGCGTCCCGCAGGAGGTCGGGGTCGAGCGCGGCGTCGAAGACGGCCGGGACCGCCGTCACCGCGACCTCGCGGTCGCCCGCGCGCTCGGCCCGGAACCCGATCCCCGCGAGGTCGTCGACGAACTCCTCGAACAGCGCCGCCTCGCGCGCCGTCAGCTCGATGCGGACCGGCTCCGCGAGCGCCTGCGCGTCCGCGCCGTCCGCGAACGCCGCCTTCAGCCGCTCGTAGTTCACCCGCTCGTCGGCCGCGTGCTGGTCGATCAGCACGAGCCCGTCCGGCGCCTCGGCGACGACGTACGTCTCGTGGAGCTGTCCCAGCACCCGCAGCGAGGGCAGCGAGTCGAACTCGCGCTCGCGCTCGGTCCCCTCGCCGCCGAGGGTCCGCTGCCGCGTCGCGGGGCGCGCCCGCGACGACTCTTCCGCGGGGGTTCGGTCCTCCTCACCGGCCGCCGCCGCGCCGCGGTCGGGTCTGTCGCCGACCGAGCGGGCGCCGGTCGGCGACCCGCCGTCCGGCGAATCGGGGCCCCGGTCGGCCGCGTCGGTCAGCGTCTCCGCGGCGTCACCGGTCGCCCCCGCGACCTCGTCGGTCTCCGTCGTCGACTCGTCGTCGCGGTCCGCGGGGTCCGACTGCCAGTCCCGCGGGGACGGGCGCGCGTCGCCGCCCGCGTCGGTGCGCCCGGGATCCGCCTGTTCGCCGGCCGATCCGTCCGTCGACGCGCCCTCGCCGCCCAGCCCGTCGACCGACCACGCCGCGTCGTCCGCAGGGTCCAGCTCTGTCGGCGCCGACGAGTCGTCGCGAGCGTCCTCCGAGCCGCCTCCGGCCTCCGCCGGGTCGCCCGACGCCGCGGACTCGGCCGCAGGCTCGCGCCCCTCGCGCGCGGCGCGCTCGTGGTCGGTGTCCGCGCCGCCGACGGCCTCGATGTCGGGCGTCTCCGGGGCGACCGCGGTCTCGTCGGGCGCCGACTGCCCGCGGGGCGCCGTCGAGCGGATCAGCCCGTGGTCGAGGAGGGCGTCCTCGACGGCCGTCTCGACCGCCGAGCGGACCGCCGGCTCCTCGTCGAACCGGACCTCCAGCTTTCGGGGGTGGACGTTCACGTCCACGTCGCCGGCCGGGACCTCGACGAAGAGGACCGCGAACGGGTAGCGGTCGGGCGCCAGCTGGCCGCCGTAGGCGTCGAGGGTCGCCTCCCGGAGCGCGCTCGCGGTGACGTACCGCCCGTTGACGTACGTCGAGAGGTAGTCGCGCGTCGAGCGCGCCGTCTCGGGGTGCGAGACGAGTCCCGTCACGCGCTCGACCGGGGCGTCGTCGGTGTCGGCCGTACCGCCCGCTTCTCCCGCCTCGGGCGTCCAGTCCACGTCGATCATCGACTCGGCGACCTCGCGGCCGTAGACCGCGAGGACGGCCGACCGGAGGTCGCCGTTCCCCTCGGTCGCGAACGTCTCCCGCCCGTCGTGTTCTAAGGAGACCGCCACGTCGGGGTTCGCGAGCGCGTAGCTCGTCACGACCGTGTTCACGTGGTCGAACTCCGTCGCCGTCCGCTTGAGGAACTTCTCGCGGGCGGGCGTGTTGAAGAAGAGGTCGTCGACCTCGACGGTCGTGCCCGCGGGGCAGCCGGCCGGCCGGACCTCGCCCACGTCGCCGCCCTCGACGGTGATCTCCGCGCCGGCCTCGGCGTCCGGGGGGCGCGACCGCACCGTCAGCCGGGAGACGGCGCCGACGGTGTACAGGGCCTCGCCGCGGAAGCCGAGGGTGCCGACGCCGCGGTCGAGGTCCTCGATATCGCCGATCTTCGAGGTGGCGTGCTCCGCGACGGCCGCCTCCAGCTGGTCTTCGGGAATCCCCACGCCGTCGTCGCGGACGCGGATCCCCTCCGTCCCGCCGGACTCGACCGACACCGCCACGCGGCTCGCGCCCGCGTCGAGGCTGTTCTCGACCAGCTCCTTCACGACGCTCGCGGGGCGCTCAACGACCTCGCCGGCCGCGATCCGCTGGACGGTCCGCTCGTCCAACCGCTCGATGTCTGGCGGCTCCATGCGTACGGACCGTCCGACGAGCGCGCACTTCAAGCCGTTGTCGGCGGCGACGCGAGACGGAGGACTCGCCGCGACGCGGCTCGATCTATATACAAACCTGCGGTGGCGCGCGCCTCCGAGCGGTCGGCAGGCGGTCAAGGAGCGCACCGAGCGCATCGAGTCGTCGCGGCCGGGGTTCGGCGGTGTTCTGCCGAAACGGCGGGTTCATACCGAGCAGCGGAGCTAACAGCGTCCGTCTCCGATTCGGCGAGAAAGTACGAACGATCGGTTCATACGCCGCCGCGATCGCCGAACATCGACCGTCCCTAAGCGACCGCGGCCGCGATCTCCTCCTCGGTCAGGAACACGTCCTCGCCGGTCTCGGGGTCGAACAGGTGGAGGTCCGCCTCGTCGAAGGTGACGCCGACCTCGTCGCCGGCCTCGGGCTGAACGTCCGCGGGCGACCGCGCGAGGAAGTCCTCGCTCACGTCGAGGTGGACGTAGTTGTCGGAGCCGATGGGCTCGACGACCTCGACGGTCGCCGTGAGGGTCTCCTCGCCCGTCGGCCGCTCGACGACCCCGATGTTCTCGGGGCGGACGCCGAGGGTGTACGGGCCGCTCTCGAGGTCGTGGCCCGCGACGTAGTCGCGGCTGAGCGGGAACGCGAACCCGGACGCCTCGTCCCGGATCGTCGCCGTCGTCCCGTCGGTTTCCACGTCGACGTCGAGGAAGTTCATCGACGGCGAGCCGATGAAGCCGGCGACGAACTCGTTGACCGGGTTCTGGTACACCTCGGTCGGCTCGCCGACCTGCTGGAGCTTCCCGTCGTTCAGGATGGCGAGGCGGTCGCCCATCGTCATCGCCTCCTCCTGGTCGTGGGTGACGTACATCGCGGTGACGCCGAACTCCTTCTGGAGCTTCTGGATCTCCGCGCGCATCTCCGTGCGGAGCTTCGCGTCGAGGTTCGAGAGCGGCTCGTCGAAGAGGAACACCTCCGGCTCGCGGGCGATGGCGCGGCCGAGCGCGACGCGCTGCTTCTGGCCGCCGGAGAGCTCGTCGGGCTTGTCGTCGAGCAGGTCCTCGATGCCCATCATCTCGGCCATCTCGCGGACGCGCTCGTGGCGCTCCTCCGTCGTCATATCGGTGCTCATCTTGAGCCCGAACGCCATGTTCTCGCGGACCGTCTTGTGGGGGTACAGCGCGTAGTTCTGGAACACCATCGCGACCGGGCGCTCCTTCGCGTGGATGTCGGTGACGTCCTCGTCGTCGAAGCTGACGGTGCCGGAGGTCGGCTCTTCGAGCCCCGCGACCATCCGGAGCGTGGTCGTCTTCCCGCACCCCGACGGCCCGACGACGGTCACGAACTCGCCGTCGTCGATCTCTAGGTCCAGGTCGTCGACGGCGACGATGGTTCCTCGGTCGAACTCCTTCCGGAGCGTGTCGAGCGTGACGCGTGCCATTTCCCTGAAGACCGGTCCGCTTGCATATGAGTTCTTTGCTGTTTCCCTGATATATGGTGAACAATCTCTTCTCAAATATCCGCATTTCCTCGTCCGGATCGGTCGTTCCGGCAGAATCGGGCGGAGACAGCCCTCACGAGCGGAAACGGCGCTCCCGACTCGGTCGAGTCGATCGTCGAACGACTCGGTCGACGCGGATCGATCCCGATCGATCGGAACGTACCCCAAACACTAAATGTATGAAAATATAATTCATCATTTGTTCTGGACTCATGAACGAGAAACGTAGAACGCTGCTCAAGGCGATGGGGGGAACGACTGCGCTCGCGGGGCTCGCGGGCTGTATCAGCACCGGCGGCGACGGCGGTGACGGCGGCGACGGGTCCGACGAGTCGGACGGATCCGACGGCGGAAACACCGGGTCCGCGCGGCTGTGGACGGACCTCTCCGACGCCGAGGACGAGGCGATGACCGACTACATCGACCAGTACGAGTCGGAGACGGGCAACACCATCAACAAGGAGGCGCCCGGCGGCGAGCTCGACCAGCAGCTCGAAACCGCGATCCCGGCCGGTGACGGCCCCGACTCGTGGGTCTGGGCGCACGACTGGGTCGGCCGCTTCGCTGTCCGCGAGGACCCGCCGTTCCTCTACGACGCGAGCGACGACGTCGACGTCTCGCTCGACAGCTACACGCAGGCGGCGCGCGAGGCGGCGCAGTTCAACGACGGGCTCTACGGGCTCCCGTTCGCGTCGGAGACCGCCGCGTTGTACTACAACGCCGATATGGTCGACGAGCCGCCGGAGACGTTAGAGGAGATGGTTGCGGTCATGGAGGAGCACCACGATCCCGAAAACGGCCAGTATGGGCTCTCCTTCCCGGGCGTTGACCCGTATCAGGCGAGCGGGTTCATTCAGGCGTACGGCGGGAACATCTTCGACGAGCAGAACCTCGAGGTCGGCGTCGACAGCGACGCGTGTAAGCGCGGGATGGACGCACTCGAAACGCTCTACAAGTACATGCCTGCTGATCCGGGATACGAGTCACAGATCGTCGCGTTCTCGGACGGGCTCGCGCCGTTCGCGATCAACGGGCCGTGGGAGCTCGGCAACCTCAGCGGCGAGGTCGAGAACCTCGGCGTCACGACGCTGCCGACCGTCGACGGGAACCACCCGCGCTCGTACTCGGGCATCCAGCTGTTCTACTTCAGCTCGATGCTTGCCGACGCCGACCAGTCCACGATCGACGCGGCGACCGGCCTCGCCGAGTGGTACACCACGAACGAGGAGATCATCCAGACCAACGCCGCGGAACAGGGGTATATCCCCGTCCTGACCGACGTCGTTGGCAACGGCGACCTCTCCTCGGAGGTCCAGGCGTTCGCCCAGCAGGTCGACTACGGCGTCCCGATGCCGAGTCACCCGAGCATGAACAGCGTCTGGACGCCCGTGACGGAGGCGTTGGAGCGCGTCTTCAACGACGAACAGGACAGCGACGCCGCGCTCGACCAAGCAGCCTCCGAGATCCGGGAGGCGCTGTAGGCACCGCTCGGAGCGATGGCCTCTTCGCAACCCGGAACCGGCGTGAGCGCACTGGCGCGCCTGCGGTCGGCGCTGCCGTTCTCCAGTCGCGACTGGGGGCTGCTCCTCGTCGCGCCCGGCGTGCTGCTCTTCTCGAGTTTCATGCTGTACCCCATCTTCTACCTCTTCTACATCTCGCTCACCGACGCGACGTTCGCCGGGTCGGTGATCGGCGGCGGCGCCGAGCTGATCGGGCTAGCGAACTACGTCCAGCTGATCGGCGACTCGCAGTTCTGGACGTCGATGACGACGACGTGGCTGTTCGTCGCCGTCTCGCTCGTGATCAAGGTGATCCTCGCGGTCGGGATCGCGCTCCTCTTGAACCACGTCCGGGTCGCGGGCAAGCGCTACATGCGCGCGGCGGTGATCGTCCCGCTGGGGTTCCCCGGCATCTTCACGATCACCGTCTGGCGCGGGATGTTCAGCGACGCGCGCTTCGGCGTGTTCAACACCATCCTGGGCCGGTACAACGACGTGATGTCGTCGCTGTCGGCCCCGCAGGCCCTGCTGTTCGACGTGCCCGTCGGGTTCCTCAGCGGTCGCTGGGAGGCGTTCTTCGCGTACGTCACCACCGAGGTGTGGCTGGCGTACCCGTTCATGGTGATCATCATCGTGAGCGCCCTTCAGGACGTGCCGAAGTCGCTCCACGAGGCCGCGATGGTCGACGGCGCGGGAGCGCTCCAGCGGTTCCGGACCGTGACGCTGCCCGCGATCAAGGGGCCGGTCCTGTTCGCGTCGATCCTCACGGCCGCGACGTCGTTCCAGCAGTTCCTGATCCCGTGGGTGTTCAACCAGGGCGGGCCGTCGAGACAGAACGAGCTGATCATCGTGTACGGCTACCGCGAGGCGATCACGTTCAACCAGTTCGGCCTGTCGGCCGCGATCCTGATCGTCGGGATCGGGTTCGTCGGGCTGTTCATGTACGTCGCCGTGCGCTACGGCGGCCTCGCCGAGGGGGTGGGTGACGAATGAACCCCCTCGAGTCCGCGGCCGCGCTGGTCGCCGGCGCGATCGGGCTGGTCCGCTCGAAGCTGATCGGCCTCGCGACCGCGCCGAAGCGGTTCGTCGTGGTGATCCAGCGGGCGGTATACGACGTCCGCACGGGGAAACGCAGCGCCTGGGACGTGGCCAAGAGCGTCCTGATGACGCTGTTCGGCCTCGCGATGGTGCTCGTGCTACTGTTCCCGCTGTTCTGGATCACGACCGCGTCGCTCGCGGAGGGGTCGCGGCTGTTCAACACGAGCGGCATCTTCCCGGACCCGTCGACGTACAACCTCGGCGCGTACCGGTGGGTGATCTTCGAGTCCGACTTCTTCTTCGTCGACGGCGACTGGGGGTACCCCCAGCTGGTCCTTGGCGGCGGGGACGGGCTCGTGAGCTTCCGGTGGGCCGGCACGGAGACCGGTCCCGGGGCCGTGTTCAACAGCCTCTACATCGTCAGCGTGACGCTCGCGGCCGGCTTCGGGATGATCGTCCCGGCGGCGTACGCGTTCTCGCGCCGCAAGTTCGTCGGCCGCAAGCGCATCCTCTACGGCTACGTCCTCTTCACGCAGATCGGCGCCGGCCTGTCTATCGCGACGCTTGTGGCGCTGTACTCGCTGTTCAGCACCTACGGGCTCACGAACAACCTGTTCGTCCTCGGGCTCTTCTACGCCGCGTCGGCGATCCCGTTCAACACGTGGCTGCTGAAGACGTACATGGACAACATTCCCGTCTCCTACGAGGAGGCGGCGATGGTCGACGGCGCGAGCTTCCTCGACACGATCCGGGAAGTGATCCTCCCGCTGACGAAGCCGGGGCTCGCCGTCGTCCTGATCTTCGTCTGGCTGGCCGGCTGGAACGAGTTCATCATCGCGCAGACGCTCCTGCGCCCCGAGAACTACCCGCTCTCGGTGGAGCTGTACAACATCGCGACCGAGGGCCGGTTCTCGACGCCGTGGACGCGGTTCGCGGCGTTCGCGAACCTGTTCGCGCTCCCGGTGGCGATCGTCTACTTCGCCGCCCAGCGCTCCGTCGAGGACGGCCTCTCGTTCGGCGGGATGGAAGGGTAGCGGACCTGACCGTCCCGTCTCGATTTCTTCGATTTCTTCGGCGACGCGGCCGACTCAGTCGTCCGCGGCCGGCGTCGGCGCCTCGCCGCCGAGCCGCTCGCGGTCGTGCGACGCCTCGAAGTCGAGGTCGGGCCCGCGAGCGACGATGCCCGAGGGGGTCACGTCGGGGTGCGTGGTGTAGTAGTGCTCCTTGATGTGGGCCATGTCCACCGTCTCGGCGACGCCCGGCGTCTGGTAGAGGTCGCGCAGGTACGGCCAGAGGTTGTCGTACTGGTGGACGAACTTCCGGTTGCACATGAAGTGGGTGTGGTACACCTGATCGAAGCGGACCAGGGTGGTGAACAGACAGATGTCCGCCTCCGTCAGGGAGTCGCCCACGAGGTACCGCTGGTCGGCGAGCCGCTCGTCGTAGCGGTCGAGCGCCTCGAAGAGGTCGTCGATGGCCTCGTCGTACGCCTCCTGCGAGGTGGCGAACCCGGCGCGGTAGACGCCGTTGTTGATCGGCTCGTAGATGTCCGTGATCGCCTCGTCGACGTCCGCGACGGCCGCGTCGTCGTCGGCGTCGGGCAGCAGCGAGGCGCCGTTGCCGAGGTCTGCGAACGCGGTCGAGAGCATCCGCAGGATCTCGCGCGATTCGTTGTTGACGATGGTCTCCTCCTCTTCGTCCCACAGCACGGGGACGGTCACCCGACAGGTGGCGTCGGGGTCGGCCTCGACGTACAGCTCGCGGAGGTAGTCGCTGCCGCGGAGGTGGTCTCGCGTACAGCCGTCCTTCTCCGGGCTGAACTGCCACCCGTCCTCGCCGCGCCACGGGTCGACGACGGAGACGCTGATCGCGTCTTCGAGGCCCAGGAGGGAGCGGGCGAGCAGGGTCCGGTGCGCCCACGGGCAGGCGTACGAGACGTACAGGTGGTACCGGCCGGCCGCCGGCTGGAAGCGCTCGTCCGGCTCCGCGTCGACGTGTTCCGGAACGTCGCTGCCGGCGATCCAGTTCCGGAAAGTGGTCTCGCCGCGCTGGAACGCGCCCTCCTCGTCGGTCGCCTCGTAGGTGTCCGTGCGCCACTCGCCGTTCACGAGCTGATTCATGTTCGGAAGGTGGGGTTCGACGCGTATAACGTGGGCGGGGACACGCGTGTCACCGGCCGAACGCACGGCAAGGGGCTGAGCTTCGATCCGGATTCGCGTCACCGTGGGGCTACGGGTCGAGAGGCCACACCTCCAAAGCTCCGGCCGCTCGGCTGTACGCAGTTGAGGACAGATCGGCGGTGAACACCGCCAAAGCCCCAGTCGCGAGGGCTCGATGGGCTCGCTGCGGTCCTCGTCGCCCGCACCGCGCGCTCCTGCGGTCCTTGCGTCGCCCGTCTTCACCCTCGCGACTGCCCCTTTGAGTCCCACCCCACCCGCACCGCACAGCAGCCTCATACCTCCCCAGCCTCGCCGTTCGTTCCGGGCTCCCTGCTGTCGCCCGTCACTCACGGCATCCCTCGCGCGTGCTGTCTCGCGGCCTCCGCTTCGCTCCGGCCGCTCGCAGGCACGCGCCACCGCAGTAGTGTATACGCAATCGTCGTCCCGGTGGCTTTTCGTCGTCGCTCGCGTGTCACGGAGTATGACCGAAGCAGACGAGCCCGCCCCGTCGGTTGCGGTCGTCGGCGGCGGCGCGGTCGGCGTCACCGCCGCGCACGACCTCGCGGCCCGCGGCGCCGACGTGACGCTGTTCGAGCGCGGCGAGCTCGCGGCCGGGAGCTCCGGGCGCGCGGCCGGGCTCCTCTACGACGCCTACGCCGAGGACGTCGACGCCGCGGTCGGCGCCCGCGCGCTGGAACGGTTCCGCGCGTTCGACCGCTCGCTGCCCGGCTTCTCCTTCGCCGCGTGCCCGTACGTCATCGCGGTCTGCGAGGGCGACCCGGACGCCGACGCCGTCCCGGCGATGGTCGACCGCATGCGCGAGCACGGCCGCGAGGTGTCGCTCGTCGACCCCGACGCGCTCGGCGAGCGATTCCCGTCGCTCCGGACCGACGACCTCGCAGTCGCGGCGGTCGCGGCGGGCGCGGGGTGGACGGACCCCCCGAGCTACGTCCGCGCGCTCGGCGAGCGGGCCGCTCGCGAGGGCGTCGCGATCGAGACGGATACCCCGGTCGCGGTCGGTTCCCGGACCGACGCGGGACGCGAGATACGGGTCCGCGACGACGCGGGCGGCGGGAGCCCGGCGGCCGGGCGGCGCGCGTTCGACGCGGTCGTCGTCGCGGCCGGGGCGCACACGCGCTCGCTGCTCGCCGACGCCGGCGTCTCGGTCCCGGTCGTCCCCTACCGCGTTCAGGCGCTCGTGGCCCGGGACGCCTACGACGGTCCGATGGTCTACGACGCCACCGCGGACGCGTACTTCCGCCCGCATCCGGACGGGCTGCTCGCGGGCGACGGCACCGAACCGGTCCCGGCCGACCCGGACGACTACCGCCGCGAGGCGGACGACTGGTTCCGCGAGGACGTCGTGGCCGTCCTCGACGAGCGGCTCGCCCGCGGCGACGCCCCCGGTCGCTCGGCGCGGACCGGCCGCGACCTCGACGACGCGCGCGCCTGGGCCGGGCTCTGTACCGCGACGCCCGACGGCGACCCGCTCGTCGGTCCGGTCGACCGGAGCGAGGAGGCCGGCCCGACCCTGTTCGTCGCCGCCGGCTGGCAGGGACACGGGTTCATGCGCGCGCCGGCGATCGGCGAGACGGTCGCCGAGGGCGTGCTCGCGTCGCTCGCGGGCGTCGCGGTCGACGCGCCGGACTCGCCGTGGATCGGCGCGTTCGACCCCGAGCGGTTCGACGGCGACGAGTCCTTCGAGGTCACGGAGGGGATGTCGCTGTCGAACCGGACGGACGGGGAGTAGCCCGGCCGAGCGGGGCCGGAACAGGCGGAGTCAGTCGCTCTCTTCGACGACGTCGACGTCCCTCGACCCGCCGCGTTTGGGTATCTCGACGTGGAGCGTCCCGTTCCGCGTGAGCGTCGCGTTCGCGCCCTCGGGCGTCACGTCGGCGTCGCGCGGGAGGTCGACGCGCCCGGACAGCGAGACGCCGCGGCCCGGGAACACGAGGTCGTAGCCGTCGTAGAAGTCGCGGAAGCGTTCGAGGTTCACCTCGACGGTGCGGTCGAGGAAGGTGACGTCGACGTCCTCGCCGCGGACGCCGGGGGCGTCGAAGACGACGAGGTAGGCGTCGTCGCTCTCGAGGAGGTCGGTGGAGAGCGGGCGCCGCTCCTGGACGCGCCCCAATCCGCGACCGACGCGTTCGAGGGCGCTCCTGAGCGCGGACCGACCGGTTTCGACGAGTCGCCCCACGGCTTACACCTCGATTTCCACGAGGTCGTTCCCGCCGCAGTACGGACACGAGAGGTCCCCGACGGCGTGGTCCTCCGGCACGTCGTACGTGTAGTGGTTCTCGAACATGTCGAGCTCGCAGTCGTCGCTCTCGCACTTGACCTCCATCGTCGATGGCATATACGCGCCAGTTGTGTCGGCGAGGGCTTAAACGGCGTGGCGGCGGCGTCCCGTGGACGCGAGACGTGCGGCGCGGGACTCAGACTCCGGCGCCGCGCATGCGCTCCGGAACGACGGTTCGCTCGGCGAGCAACGCGACGAGGACCCCGAGCGTGGTTCCCGCCCAGACGCCCGGGCCGTACGGGAAAAGCGCCGGAGCGAACGCGAGCGACACGCCCAGCCAGACGGACGCGGTGAGGATTCCCACGCCCGCGGCGACGTACGTCAGCGTCTCGCGGCGCTCCTCCGGGACTCGGGCGCGGGCTAGCCACGCGACCGGCCCGAAGACGAGGGCGGTTCCGACCGCCCACGCGGCCGCGGCGCCCCACGGACGCGGCTCGGCGGCGTAGAACTGTCCGGTGGCGAGGAGGCTGACACCGCCGAACGCGACGTATCGCGCGACGCGCAGTCTGGCCGAGACCGTCTCAGAGGGCATACCGCATCGTTCCGTCCAATCTGACATAAACAATTCCCCGCGCCGCGCGCCCCGCCCCAGCGTTCCGCACGCTTTTCCCCTCTCGGCCGACTACGGGAGGTAACATGACCGATTCGCCGGCGTCGGCCCGGGGGTCGCTCCCGGCCGACCCGAACGACCTCGCCGTCACCATCGTCGACGGGTACGTCGACGAGCCGGCCCACTTCGGCGTCCCGCCGTACCTCTCGACGTACCCGCGGTACACGGCCGGCGCGCTCGTCGACGCGGGCGTCCCGGAGTCGCAGATCACGTATCACACCATCGACGAACTCCGCGAGGACCGCTCGAAGCACGCCGACGTGGCGGACGCGGACCTGATGGTGTACGTCGGCGGGATGACGGTGCCCGGCAAGTACGTCGGCGGCACCCCCGCGGAGCCGGACGAGGTCCGCGAACTCGGCTGGACAGCGGACGGCGTGACGCTCCTGGGGGGTCCCGTACGGTTCGGGGTCGGCGAGGAGAACGCGGGCGCACAGGAGACGCGGCGCGACGACCTCGACTACGACTTCGTCGCGATGGGCGACGTCGAGGCCGCGGCCCACGACCTCGTCCGCGAGGGGTTAGAGGGATACGGAAACCGGATGCGGACGAACGAGGAGGTCGACCGCTGGGCGCGTCGGGGGGCGTTCGTCGTCGAACAACATCCGAACCACCCAGACTACCTCATCTGCGAGATGGAGACCTCCCGGGGCTGCGCGTACCGCTGTTCCTTCTGTACGGAGCCGCTGTACGGCGACCCGGCGTTCCGCGCGGCGCGGTCGGTCGTCGACGAGGTCGACGCGCTCTCGGACCGCGGGGTCAGGCACTTCCGGCTCGGGCGGCAGGCCGACATCCTCGCGTTCGGCGGCGACGGCGAGGCGCCGAACCCCGACGCGCTCCGCGAGCTGTACGGCGGGATCCGCGAGGTCGCGCCCGACCTCCGCACGCTCCACCTCGACAACATGAACCCGGTGACGATCACCGACTACCCCGAGGCGTCCCGCGAGGCGATCCGCGTCATCGCCGAGCACAACACGCCCGGCGACACGGCCGCGTTCGGGCTCGAATCGGCCGACCCGGTCGTCCAGGAGGAGAACAACCTGCTCGTCACCGCCGAGGAGTGTCTGGAGGCCGTCCGGGTCGTCAACGAGGAGGGCGGCTGGCGCCCCGGCGACGACCCGGCGACGACGCCGGGCGACGCCTCCCGCGTAACCGGTCCCTCCACCGGTCCGGACGCGTCGCCGCGGCTGCCGAAGCTGCTCCCCGGGATCAACCTCGTTCACGGGCTGACCGGCGAGCGGCCGGAGACCTACGAGCACAACAAGCGCTTCCTCCAGACCGTCTACGACGAGGGGCTGATGCTCCGCCGGATCAACATCCGGCAGGTGATGGCGTTCGCCGGCACGGAGATGGCCGAGACGGGCGCCGAGGTCGCGCAGGAGCACAAAGACCAGTTCCAGGCGTACAAGCGGGAGGTGCGCGAGACCATCGACAACCCGATGCTCGACCGCGTGGTCCCGCCGGGGACCGTCCTCCCGGACGTCCACCTGGAGTACCACCAAGACGGCAAGACGTTCGGGCGCCAGCTCGGCACCTACGCGCTGCTGGTCGCGGTCCCCGGCGAGCGCGAGTTAGGCACCAGCATCGACGTGGCGATCACCGACCACGGCTACCGCTCCGTGACGGGCGTCCCGTACCCGCTCGACGTGAACGCGGCGTCGATGGACGAGCTGACGGCGATCCCCGGGATCAACCGGAGCACGGCCGGCGACGTCGTGGTCGGTCGCCCGTACGACTCCGTCGACGCCGTCGACGCGGTCGCCCCGGGGACCGTCGACCTCGCCGCCTACGCGGTCGCGGGCGACACCGACGTGCCGATCCCGGGCCGCGACCGACGCGGATCCGGCCCCGGCCCGGCCGCGCGGTCGTCGCTCGGACGCGGGGACTGAGCGATGGCGCCAGACGACCCCGGCGACGCGGAGCGGTCCCGCGACCCCGCGGTCACCCGTGTCGAGGTCCCGGTCGACACGCGCGCCCCCGGCGGGACCACCAACGCGTACCTCCTCGACGGGCTCCTCGTGGACCCGGCCGCCCGGACCGACGCCCTCGACGCCGCGATCGCCCGGGCCGCGCGCCGCGATCGCGGCGTCGAGGCGATCGCGGTCACACACGCCCACCCGGACCACGTCGGCGCGGTCGCCGACTACGCCGCCGCCACGGGCGCGACCGTCGTCGCCCGGGAGGGACACGCGGACCGGTTCGCCGCGGCGACCGGGACCGAGCCTGACGAGACGGTCGCGCCGGGCGAGCGTGTCGCGGACACCGCCGTCCGCGCCGTCGACACGCCGGGGCACGCGCCGGACCACCTCGCGTTCGCGGCCGGCGACCCGGACGCCCCCGGGCGCGCGGTGCTGTGCTGCGGCGACCTCGCCGTCGCCGAGGGGAGCGTCGCGGTCGTCGCGCCCGAGGGCGACCTGTCCGCGTACCTCGCGAGCCTCGAACGGGTCCGCGACGCCGGCTACGGCCGCTTGCTCCCCGGGCACGGGCCGCCGATCGGCGATCCCCAGGCGACCTGTCAGCGGCTGATCGACCACCGGCTGGCGCGCGAGCGCGACGTGACCGCGGCCATCGACCGCGGCGCCGCCGACCTCGACGCGGTCGTCGACGGCGCCTACGAGAAGGACCTCTCCGGCGTGCGGGACCTCGCGCTGGCGACGGTCGCCGCGCACGTCGAGAAGCTGGTCGCGGAGGGGCGGGTCGACGGGGCGTGGCGCGCGCGGCTGGCGGACCGCGGCTTCGACTGACGGGGCCGCTCGGCGCCGTCGGCCCCGCCTACGGCTCGGCCTCGAGTTCGCCGACGACCTCGGACAGCGGCGTCTCCGTCACGTCGACGAAGCGGCCGCCCGCGGCGACGACGCCGCCGTCGGTCTCGGCGTCGTCGCCGACGTGGACGAGCCCGGTGGTGGCGGTCCCGAGCGCCTCGGCCGCGGCCTCGAACGCGGAGGGATGCGGTTTCCGCCAGCCGCAGCCGACGCTCGTCGTGACCGCGTCGAACTCGCCGCGGAGCCCCGCGCGGATCAGCGTCCGCGGGACGAGCTCGGGGACCGCGCAGTTCGAGAGGAGGCCGACCGGGCCGCGCTCGGCGGCGCCCCTGACCGCGTCGAGCGCGTCGTCGCGCCGGGTCACGTCGGGGTCGAACGCCGCGATCACGGCGTGCCTGGCGACGTTCTGGGGCGCGTCGACGCCGCGCGAGTCGAGCGCGCGGGCGACGTGGGCGGGGAGGGGGACCTCCGCGCCGGCCGGCGCCTCGACGTGCTGTTCGCCGTACGCGACGTGCCAGTCGTCGGGGACCGTCACGTCGCGGGACTCCAGTTCGCGTGCGACCGCTTCCGCCGGGTCTGACGGGTACTCGACGTCGACGAGGGTCCCGAAGAGGTCGAAGGTGACTGCCACGATACCACCGTTAGGGCCAAACCCGGATTGAACCTGTCGGTCGGGGAGACCGGGCCTAGAACGCCGACCCGAAGTGGAGCGTGACCAGCCGGTAGAGACCGGTCACCCACGCGCACAGCCACAGCAGCATGAACCCCGCGACGCCGGCCCTGAGGCGTTTCCGCCAGTGGCCCATGTCCTCGTGGAGCTCGTCGATGTCCACGCTGGGGTCCTCGTAGGCGTCCGCGTTCCGCTTCGCCTGGAAGATCCGCACGATGCCGGTGAGCGCGAACGCCAGCAGGGCGTACGCCTGAACGCCGAAGAACGCGTGGAGGATCGCCATCCCGCTCACCTGGTCGAGGACGCGCGGGATCATCCAGGTGACGATGGGGACCGTCGTGAGCACCAGCCCGACGAGGATGTACCGGAGGTGCCGCATCAGCACGTTCCACGACACCGTTTCCGCGTCGATCATGATCCAGGCACCGTACAGGAGGAACGGGAGGCTCGTCGTCACGGACACCCCGGCGAGCGCCGCGATGACCGACTCGTCGACCATGTCGACGGGTACGTGCTCCGGCGCGTAAAGCCCCGCGATCCGCGTCCGGCGACGCGGTCGCCGACTCGCGACGCCCCGGCGGCCGGGCGCGGACGAAAACAGTTAGCGTCAGGAGCACGTACCGTCGGGGTGATGGAGGACACCTCGACGCGGTCGGAGTCGGAGTCGCCGCCGGAGGAGCCGGTCGATCCGGCCCCCGACGGCCCGGACGACCCCGGGCCGACGGGCGAGGACGGAGGGCGCTCGGCGGCCGACGAGGAGACTCGGGACGACGAGACCGACATCGAGGCCCTCCGCGAGCGGGTCGAGTCGGAGTACGACTTCGACGACTTCGGCCCGTCCGACATGGCCCAGATGAGCGCGGAGGAGTGGGACGCCGCGTTCGACCCCGACACGTGGATCACCGGCGACCGGCTCTTAGACCGCGTCGACGCCGAGCTGAAGTCCCGGATCGCGACCCGGGACGTGTTCGGCGTCTTGGAGCGCGTCCGCGAGGACGGCGAGGAACGCATCCTCGTCTACTCCGACGAGGGATACGCGATCATCCGCCCCACGGGCGAGGTCCGCGGCGAGGGGACGGTGCTCCGGGACATCGAGCCGGTCGTCGCGCTCGCGGCGATGGACTCGTACGAGGTGCCCGAGCCGCCGGAGGACTGGTCGCTCCCGCACCCGGACAGCGTCCCCGAGGGCTCCGGCGAGTTCGGGAACCTCGTGGTACAGGCCGTCGCCGCGATCCAGGTGCTCGCCGGCGCCGCGCTCCTCGTCGCGAGCGCCGTGGCCGACCTCGGGACCATCGTCGCTCCGGTGATGGGGATCGTCTTCCTGCTGGTGGGCGTGTTCCTGTTCGCGATGGTGGCGAACGCGCGGCTCTCCGACCGGTTCCGTTCGGAGGAGTACCGGGAGCGGCTCCGGGCGCTCCGCCAGGCGAAGGAGCGGCCCGAATTCGTGCCCGTCGAGGACGGCGTCGTGACCGACGGCGACGCCGCCGCGACCGACCGCGACCGAGACGAGTAATTACGCCGATTTCGACGGTCTCAGCCCCTCCAACCTCCTCCACGTCGGCGGTTTCAGTCGGAGGGTTTAAGCGGCGCCCGTCCTGAGTGAAACCGTATGAAAAGGCGGGACTTCGTGCGGACGGCCGGCGGCGCGACCGCCGCCGTCGCGGCCTCCGCCGGGGCGACCGGAACGGCGGCTGCACAGGAGGTACAGCCCGATTGGCCCAGCGGGGCGGCCAGCGGAAACGTCGGGTCGTACACCGACGCCCGCGGCCAGGACTCGGTGACCATCTCGGTCGGCGCCGGGAGCAACGGCCTCGCGTTCGACCCGACCCTCGTCTGGGTCGACGAGGGGACGACGATCACCTGGGAGTGGACGGGCGCGGGCGGCGACCACAACGTCAAGACGGTCGACGACGGCGGCCCGGCCAGCCTCGACAGCGGCGACCCCGTCGGCGAGGAGGGGTACACCTACGAGTACGAGACGTCGAGCGAGGACGCCGGCATCACCCACTACCACTGCGTCCCCCACACCGCGGTCGGCATGCACGGCGGCATCGCCGTCGGCGAGGACGTCGCCACCGTCGAGACCGGCGGGGCGAACACCGGGTGGCCCGAGGACATCGCCAAGGTCGGCGTCCCCCTCCACGCCCACTGGGTCGGCATCTCGGCGATACTCGGAATCGGAATGACGTTCGTGTTCACGTTCTACATGCTCAAGTACGGCGAGTCGGCCCACACCGGCCACGGGGGTGCGAGATGAGCTCCGGAAACTCCTCGTACGGGGACATCCATCGGTACGAGCCGGCCCGCGAGAGCACCGCCGCGGCGATCGCGATCGTCCTCCTCACGGTCATCGAGGTCGTCTTCGTCTCGCTTTTCACCTACGGGCTGATGTCCGCGTGGGCGTCGACGGAGGCGGGGAACATGTACGTCGGCGCGCTCCTGGCCTTCATCTTTATTGATCTCGCGTTCATCCTCCTCCTGTACCGGAAAGAGTTCCTTCCGGACGTGATGATCGTGAAGAAGCGCCGCCGCAAGTGGGAGGACCTGTACGTCCGCGAAGAGGACAAAGACGGCAAGGGCATCGACACCGGCGGGCTGACGGAGACGCTGAAACGCGCGGTGTACCCGTACTACAAGAAGTGATCTGACAATGAGTCTGAAAAAACAAGACGACATGGACCACAACGCGTGGCTCAAGAGCCAGGACCTCACCGCCATCGAGACGGCGTTCCTGACGACGCTCATCTGGCTGGACAAGCGGCTCCGCATCGTCGACTACCTCGAACTGCTGGAGACGATGTACTACCGCGCGAACCTCCAGATGCCGAAGAGCCACACCGAACAGTACGACCTCGACAACAAGTTCTGGTACTGGTACCCGCTGTACTCGCTCGGGTCCCTCTCCATCATCGCGTACCTGCTCGCGGCGGTGTCCGGCGCCATGCTCGGGTTCTACTATGCGCCGTCGACCGCGGGGGCGGCGGCGCAGGGCGACCCGACCGCCGCGTACGACTCGATGGTGATGATCATGCAGGACGTCCAGTTCGGCTTCATGCTCCGGTCGATCCACCGCTGGGCGGCGCAGTTCATGGTGGCGGCAGTGTTCCTCCACATGCTGCGCGTCTACTTCACCGGCGCGTACAAGGAGCCGCGCGAGGTCAACTGGATCCTCGGCGTCGTGCTCATCGCCCTGACGCTGCTGTTCGGGTTCTCCGGGTACGTCCTCCCGTGGAAGCAGCTGTCCTTCTGGGCGGCGCAGATCGGCGTCGAACTGGCGCTCGCGACCCCCATCGTGGGCGAGTGGGCGGCCCAGCTGCTGTTCGGCGGGTTCACCCTCGGACAGGCGACGCTCGTGAGAATGTACATCCTGCACGTGTTCGTGCTGCCGTTCGTGGTCACCGCGCTCATCGCGATCCACGTCGGCATCGTCTGGGTGCAGGGCATCGCGGAGCCGCACTAATCCAATGACCGACGACACCACCCCAATGACGGACGGAGGCACCGACGACGAGGCGCGGACCGACGGCGGGCCGCCGGCGACGGTCCCGCCGGACGACGAGACGCCGACCTGGTCCGAGCGGAAGGAGCGCAGCCAGGGGCTCGCCCAGCTCACCTACCAGTACTTCGAGCGCTCCCGGCGCGAGGACGAGGACCTGCGCACGGAGTCGACGTACGTCGAGCGCGACGTGCTCGGCTTCCCGACGTGGCCCCACGAGACGATCCGTAACCTCGCTATCACCTCGTTCTTCCTCGGGATCATCCTGCTCGTGGCCTCGATCCTCCCCTCGCACTTCGGGGACCCGGCGAACCCCGGGTCGACGCCGGCGATCATCCTGCCCGACTGGTACCTCTACTGGTCGTTCGGCCTGCTGAAGCTCAGCCCGATCAACCCCGAGCTCGCCGTGCTGGGCGGGAACATCATCATGTCCAACGAGCTGTACGGGCTCGTGGCCCACGGCGCCATCTTCGGCGTCATCACGCTCGTCCCCTTCCTCAACAAGGGGAACGCGCGCCGCCCCGTCGAGGAGCCCGGTTGGGCCGCGCTCGGCGTGACCGGGGTCATCCTGGCGTTCACGCTCGCGGTGCTGGCCATCCAGAACTTCTTCTCGGTCCCGCTCGAGCTGCTGTTCTCGCTCGTGTTCATGTTGCCGATAGCGGGCGGCGTTATCACCTACGCGGTGCTGAAGACGATGCGCGAGGGGTACATGTACGACCTCAACCGCCGGTACTACATGCTGCGCCCGCCGAAGTAAGCGGCCGAGACCCGCCCGCCGCGACCCCGTGACCGACGCGCGGTCGCGGTCACCGTTCCGCCTTCCCGTGTCACACATGTCATCCTCAACAGACGGCGACGCCTCGCAGGCGTTCGACGAGACCGGCGACCCGATCGCGGCCGACGACGACGCCGACCCGCGCAACGAGCCGACCGGCCCGCGGGACGGACCGAGCGGCCGAGAGGTCGTCGTCCCGTTCCGGCTGTACAAGGCCGTCACCGTCTTCTCGACGCTCGCCGCGGTCGTCACGTACTTCATCGGGTTCACGCTCATCGACGCCGCGACGCTCCAGATCAGCTTCGTCCGGACGACCATCGTCTACCTGCTCGACAACGCCGGGATCCTCCCGCCGGAGGACGTGCTCGTCGCGATCATGGCCATCACCGGCGTGGGCTTCATCGTCCTCGGGACCGCCGTGTACGTGCTCGGGACCCGGTTCCGCGGACAAGGGATGGGAAAGTCTCAAGACGACTCCAGCGAAACGTGAGATAATGGCAGACGAGTTCATGAAGGGCTTCGCCCTGTTCACGATCGGCGGTCTCGGGTGGATCACCTTCGGCGGCTGGTACCGGACGCCGTCGTACTACCAGATCTCGCAGCTCGTGAACCCGGCAGAGGGCGTGAACACGGCGTACGGCGAGATCGGCCTGCTCGCCGGCGACGTGCTGTTCTGGCTCATGATCCTCGGCGCGCTGACGTTTTGGGTCCTCATTCCCGCCAGCCGCCAGCTCCGCGACGCCCTCAACGACGGCGAGGACGACGCGGCCGCGAACTGAACCGGACACCGCTCGTCTCCGTTTCTCCCCTCGTTTCCCTCCCCCGCGAGCGACGCGACGGCGCCCGCCGACGAACCGAGAGCTTTTCACCGCCGCTCGCCCCAGCCTCGCGCATGAGTGAGCCGACGCGCGGCCTCGCGGTTCTCGGCGACGGCGACCCGGCGGCGGCGATCCGATCGGCGGCGACCGCCGCGGGCGCCCGCCTCGTCGACCGCCCAGCGGCGGACGCGGTCGTCGCGGTCGGGGACGCCGCGCTTCGGGAGGCGATGCGCGCGGCGGCGAGCGACGCGCGGCCGGCGCCGATCCTCCCGGTCGGCGGCGGCCGTCACGCGGTCGACCTCGACCGTGCGACCGAGCGGGTCGCGGCCGCGGTCGACGGGCTCGACGACGCTTCGGACGCGGTCGAGGGGTTCTCCCGCGTCGGGCACCCGCTCTTGGCGGTCGACGCCGGCGACGGCGAGCGACGGGTCGCGGTCGCGGACGTCGCGTTCGTCACGGCAGCGCCGGCCCGGATCTCCGAGTTCGAGATCGCGCTCGACGACGGGGAGTCGGCGTCGGTGCGCGCGGACGGCGCCGTGGTCGCGACGCCGTTCGGCAGCGACGGGTACGCGGCGGCGGCCGGCGGGCCGGTGGTGTCGCCGGGCGGCGGCCTCGCGGTCGTCCCGGTCTCGCCGTTCACCACGCGACCCGACACCTGGGTCGTGAGCGGCGGCGTCAGGGTCACGGTCGAGCGCGAGGAGGAGCCGGTCGCGCTGGTCGTCGACGGGACGCGGCGCGGGACCGTCGAGCCGCACCGCGCGGTGGCTGTCGAGGTCGCGGCGCGGGTCGATCTCCTCGCGCCGACGGCGGAGTGAGCGGCGGCCCGTCCCGCGTCCGCGGCGGCGACACCCGCCCCGCGGGCGGCGCGCCGATCGGAAACACTCTAATACGTCGTGAACGGAAATGGTGGATATGGACCCACTGCAGTTCCTCGTACCCCTCGGCTGGCTGTCGGCCGTCGGGCCGGCGCTGCCGTACGCGATATTCGTGATGACAGTCGCGAACCTTGCGACCCGGCACCTCGCGCACAGGCGGCACGTCGAACAGGGTCAGGACGCCGACAGCGTGGAGGCGTACACGCCCCACGTCTTCACGAACGTCGGGCTCGTCCTCCTGACGTTCCTGTACATCCTCACCGCGCCCGTTCGGGGGACGATCCTGATCGTGCTCGTGCTCGCGATGTTCATCGCCGACCTCTTCGAGCTGGAGGCCCGGAACGTCGAGGCCCGCAACGACATGGAGATCGAGGCGCCGAAGAGCTCGATCGCCGCCTCGCTCGTCGTGCTGATCTGGTCGTCGTACTACGCGCTGTTCTTCCTCGTCGAGGGGATCTGGAACCAGTTCGTCGTCGCCTGACGGGCGCGCTCCGGATTGAGCGAATTTGCGCTCGGCGCGTGACGTTCTCGCTCCCCTTTTCCACCGCTCCGACGCTCCCCATATCTCCCCCCTCGCCCGATTCTTTCGTCACGCTCCATCTACCCCTCTCCACTCTCCCTTCTCCTCACAGCGATTTATATGCGTTCGTCCAGATATTTGGGGTAGTGGAAGAAAACGCCAGTACGCGTCGCGGCGCACTGAGATCAATCGCCACGCTGGTAACTAGCGGAACGATCCTCGCGACCGCCGGGTGTCTTGACGGCGGGTCCGGTCCCAGTCTTGACGGTGAGATGGTTGTCGAGGGGCCGATGGTGAGCGTTTCCGCGTCAACCGATCTTTCTGCCACTGATACTGGATACGAACTGGCGATCACCGTCAGCAACAACTCAGAGAGGACCGCTGACACGGATGCCGAGGTCATCTGGGAGGTCAGCAATGACGAGAACGCGGTCGTGACACAAACCGAAACAAAAACCGTTGATCCTGGCGGTGAGACCACGCTTGTCGTAACTGCTGAAGACCCGAACGATTCGGTCACCGCCTATTCGGCGACTGTTCTTGCTGTACCGGCCTAACGGCCGCGTAGTCTCTCTCGGTAGTTGTTCCCGGTCTCCGAGCACATCGTCTACATTTCCGTCAGTTCTTAATTAACACTTCCAGACAAACCAAGTTGCTGTTAGTTAGGACCGAGAAGGCGGCGGGTTTCCGGCGTCCTGCTCGATCGCCCTGTCCCGACGTTTCCTTCGTCAAAACGTCCAGTCGCCGGTGAGCTTCATCCCGGTCGCCTTGCCCTCCGCTTCGAGCGCCGCCGCGATCTCGTCGGTGTCCCGACGCGGGATCGACGCGCTCGCCTCGGCGAGGTCGACGACCAGTTCGGTCAGCAGGATCGCCTGCTCCCGGAGGTTCCGCGACTCCAGCTTGTCGAGCGTGTCCGCGTGGGTGTGGCCCCAGCCGCGGCCGCGGCCCTCGGTCTCGCCCGAGATCATGTACCCCGGGATCCCCCGTTTCACGAACGGCCAGTGGTCGCTGTGGGGGACCAGCTCTCCGCCCGTCGACACCGGGTGATCGAAGCGGTCGCTCACGCGCTCGGCGGCGGCCGCCAGCGCGTCGAAGTCGTGGTGGTCGACGCGGAGCGTCCGCCCGAACACGTTGCTGTCGACGTTGACGACGGCGCGGACCGCCTCTCGGTCCGCCGCCTCGGCGGCCACCGACGAGCCGACGAGCCCGACCTCCTCTGCGCCGAACGCGGCGAACCGCACCCGCACGCCGAGTTCGTCCTCGCGTGCCGCCAGCGCCCGCGCGACCTCGACTATCGTCGCCGTGCCCGCGCCGTTGTCCATGGCGCCCTCCGCGAGGTCGTGCGCGTCGACGTGCGAGGAGACGATCAGGTGCTCGTCGGTGTCGGGGCCGAGCTCGGCGACGGCGTTCCCGCTCGTCGCGGTCGGGGTCCCGCAGTCGACCGCGACGGTGAGCTCGTCGCCCTCGTTCCGGCGCGCGAGGCGGGCGCCGGTCTCCTTCGAGACGCCGACCGCCGGGACCGCCCCGATCGGCGCGTCCGCGGTCCCGACGCTGCCGGTCGGCGGGAGCGTCCCTTCGACGTGGTTGGCGAAGACGAAGGCGGCGGCGCCCGCGTCGACCGCGCGGTAGTACTTCTCGCGGCGGTGAATGAAGCGGTCGACGGAGTCGGGGGTGTCCGACGACGCCATGACGACTTTCCCCTCCAGGTCGGCCTCGAAGTCCTCGGGGACGCCGTGGCCGAGGTCGACGAACTCGCCGGTCGCCTCGCCGCTCGGACTCCGGGGCAGCGCGATACAGGCGTTCGGGCCGACCGCGACCGGGTCGCCGCTCGCGGCGTCCCGGACCGCGCTGTCGCCGCGCTCCCAGCCCTGGATCTCGAACTCCTCGACCGCGGCGTTTCGTGCGCCGGCGTCGGCGAACGCGTCGCGGGTCAGCTCGAGCGCCTCGCGCTCGCCCGGGGACCCGGCCATCCGGTCGCCGACGTCGACGAGGTCGGTGAGGTGGTTCCAGCCCGCGTCGCTCGTGAACGTCTCGCCGATCCAGTCGGTCATGGGTAGCGGTGTCGCGGGCGCCGCTCAAGCGTTTCGGTGGCGGCGGGGGCGGCCGGGACCGGATTCGACGGGGTCGCCGTCGGCTCAGACGGGGAGCGCCGGGAGGAGCACCGCCGCGGCCTCCGCGGCCTCGAACGTCGACCCGTACAGGTGATTCAACAGGAGGTATGTGACGACCCCGAGCACGAGCGAGAGGATCCACGCGCTCGCGGCGATGCGGCCGACCCGGCGGTGCGGCGTCTCCGTGCGGAGCTCCTGCTCCGTGTGCGTGAGCCCGAGCACGATGGCGTACAGGACGACGGGTACGGAGATCACCGAGAGGACGATGTGGACCGCGAGCATGACCAGGTACGCCGGGTACACCCAGTCCCAGAGGGGTACCCACGCGTACGACGACTCCAGGACGAACTCCTTGGTGCCGCCGCCGGCGACCTTCGGGAGGTACATGCCGAGGAACACGAGGATGAGGACGAACGAGGTCGTCATCGCCGCGGCGTGTTTCTTCACCTCGTCGTTGCGGATCCAGTACCACCCGAGCGAGAGGCTGATCACGGCCATCGTGTTGACGACGGCGATGGCGTGCGCGAGGAGGTCGACGGTGCCCTTCGTGAGCGTCGGGAACAGCGCCTGGAACTCGGGGACGAGGAAGACGCCGCCGACCGCGCCGTAGCCGACGAGCGTGAGGAGTACGGTGATCGCGCGGGCCCGGTCTTTGGCCCGGTCGCGGACGCTGGCGGTGGCCATACGACCGGTTGTCGCGGCACGGTTATTTCGCTTTCGAGGTCGGGCGCCGCAGCCGGGGGCGGTCCCGACGACGATCCGGGGTCACCGGTCGATGACGCCCGTCGCGGTCGCCACCTCGACGGCGGCCTCCTCGTTGATCCCGCCCTGGAGGATGGTGTAGCGGTCGCGGATCTCGTGGGCGCTCGTCAGGGCGGCGATCAGTTCGGCGTCGTCGATCCCCAGCTCGTCGGCGGTCGTCGGGGCGTCGAGCTCGGCGAGCGCGTCGCGGATCGCCGCCCACCGCCCGTTCTCGCCGCTGTGGAGGTACTCCGTCATGATCGAGGCGACGCCGACCTGGTGGCCGTGGAGCGCCTTGCCGGGCGCGATGCGGTCGAGTTGGTGGGAGATGAGGTGCTCCGCGCCGGAGGCGGGCCGCGAGGAGCCCGCGATGGACATCGCGACGCCGGACGAGACGAGCGCCTTCACGACCACCCACGCCGACTCCTCTAACCCCGGGCGGATCATGTCGGCGTTCTCGACGAGCAGCTCCGCGGTCATCTCCGAGAGCGCCCCCGCGTACTCGCTGTACTCGACGTTGCGGAGGCGGCGGGCGAGCCGCCAGTCCTTCACGGCGGTGTAGTTGGAGATGATGTCGGCACAGCCCGCGGTCGTGAGCCGCCAGGGCGCCTCCGCGAGCAGCGTCGTGTCCGCGACGACGGCGAGCGGCGGGTCGGCGGCGACCGAGTGGCGCGTGTCGCCCTCGGGGATCGATGAGCGTCCGGAGACGATGCCGTCGTGGGAGGCGACGGTCGGGACGGAGACGAAGCCGACGTCGAGGTGGTCGGCGGCCATCTTCGCGATGTCGATCGGCTTCCCGCCGCCGAGTGCGATCAGGTAGCCGGGGTCGACCGCCTCGGCGGTCGCCTTCAGCTCCTCGACCGCGTCGAAGGAGGCGTCCTCGACGACGGCGGTCGCGGGGTCGTCGAACTGTGCCCGGACGCGGTCGCCGGCGATCTCGTTCGGCGTCGGGCTCGTCACGATCAGCGGCCGCCCCGTCAGGTAGAGCTCGCCGACCGCCTCGCCGAGGTCGTCGATGACGTCGTGTCCCACGAGGACGTTCCGCGGGAGCTTGATCCACGTCGTCTTCTCGAACATATCGGGCGGTCGCGCCGACGGGTCAAAGCCGTTGTCCATGCGCGTCGCGGGCCGCGCGGACGCGGCCGGGCGGCGGGCGCGAGCGGTCGGGGGCGGTCGCCCGCTACGCGCCGAGGGCGGCCAGCGTCGTCGCCGCGTCGTAGAGGAAGTACACGCCGAACCCGGCGAGCACGACCGCGGACAGCACCGCGACGATCGGCGCGAACGTCTCGATCCGGCGCTCGGCGGCGACGAGCCCGGTCGGGAAGCCGACGATCCAGGTCAGCACGCCGAGGAAGAACCCGCCGATGAGCGCCGGCGAGCCGGTCGCGACCACGAGCGTCCCCGCCAGGTCGCTCCCGACCACGGGGAGCCGCGCGAGCACGTCGAGCTCGCCCGGCCGGAGCAGCCCGACGCCGATCGTCAGCCAGAACAGCACCTGGTACGGGTTCGTCAGGGCGAGCACCAGCGCCTTGCGGAACCCCTTCCCCTCCGCGACCATCGGCTCCTCGCCGGCGGTCGGCCGGAACGACTCCCGGGCCCCCCGGGCGGCGCCGGCGGCGAAGTACAGCATCAGCACGCCGCCGACCGCGACCATCAGGCCCTGTAACAGCGGGAGCGACTCGACGACCGCGACGACGCCGACGTACGCGAGGACGAAGAAGATCGCGTCGGCGGTCGCCGCGCCGAGCCCGGCCCGGAAGCCGGCGAGGCGGCCGCGGAGGACTGACTCCTCGGCGATCACCGCGTTCATCGGTCCGGGCGGCGCCGCGAGCGCCAGGCCGAAGACGACGCCCGCACCGAGCGTGACGAGGGTACTCACGTCGCTCGAAACGGCCGATTTCGTGAAAAAGCCCGCGAAGAAGGGGCGGACAGCAGCGGACGGCACCGGCCGTCACGCCCGGGATCGGGACATCGACGGACGGATCCGAACGTCGGTGCGCACCGCGGACGACAAACCCCGGCCGGCGGCGACCCCGCGCCTACGCGTCCTGGAGTTCGGCGTCGCGGAGCGCCTCGTTGAGGTCCTCGCGGACCCGCTCGCCGGTCTCGCGGTCCATCGCCGTGGTGACGATCCGGTTCTCCTGGACGCTGGAGCCGTCGCGCAAGAGCAGCCGGACGTTGCCGTTCGTCCCCGCGCG
This sequence comes from Halorubrum sp. ARQ200, assembly GCF_005435115.1. NCBI lineage: Archaea > Methanobacteriati > Methanobacteriota > Halobacteria > Halobacteriales > Haloferacaceae > Halorubrum > Halorubrum sp. ARQ200. The sequence continues at coordinate 212,485 of NZ_SGTZ01000004.1, forward strand.
CGTCGCCTTCGCGCGGAGGCCGGTCCGCGACCCCGTCCCGCCGGCGTCGATGGGGCCGGGAACGATCTTCTTGACGTGCGGGTGCTCCGCGACGGTCTGGACGGCCTTCCGCCCCTTGCGGCCGCCGATGAGCGTCGAGTGCGAGCCGCCGATCTTCTCCCGCGGCGGCGTCTCGACCACCGCCAGCGACCGGTCGCCCCGGCGGTCGAGCACCCAGCGGACGACCGGGCTCACGTCCGGCTCGCGGTCGTCGTCCGAGGGGTCGCCCGCGGCTCCGGCGTCGTCGCTCGCGCCGCCGTCCGGCACGCGGTAGAACTCGTGGTGGAGCTGCGCGCGGGTCTCGCGGAGCGGCTCGCGCTCCCCGGCTGCGTAGACGGTCTCGGGGCGCTTCCGACGGATCTCGTCGGCGACGCGGCCCGCGAAGTTCCGCAGTTGGACCTCGCTCAGCCGCTCCCGGTCCTCCGGCCGTGTGGTGACGGTCGTCTCGCCCACGACGTCGTCCTCGTCGAGCAGCGTCAGGCGCGCCCGGTCGGGCTCGAACTCGGCGACGACGGCGTCGGCGTTGGCGGTGTTACAGGTCAGACAGTAGTCCCCGGGCTTCTCCAACGGGGTCCCGCACCGCCGGCAGTTCATACCGATCGGACGGTCGTGTGCGGTAAAAGGCCGTCCGTTCGCCGTGCGACCGGCCCGTCGGGCCTCGATCCGGAATCGCCGCCCGGTCCGGAGCAACAGGTTATAACTCTCGCCGGTCTCCCTCCTGGGTATGGACGGAGACCGACGCCCTCGGGGCGGTGACGGCCCCGAGCGGGACGCCGGGGAGCCGGAGACCGTCGAGGACCGGCTGGCGCGGCTGGTCCGCGACGGGCGGTTCAACGCGCTCGCGGCGTGGACGATGATCGCGGTCCTGACGGGGGTGCTCGTCGAGAGCGCGCTCGACTACGACCTCCTCTCGGCGGTCATCGTCGTCGGCCTCGGGGCGGTCGTCCTCGCGCCGACGGTCGCGGCGCGGGACTGGCGGGCGATGCTCCCCGCGGAGCTGGTCGGCCTCGCGCTGCTGCCGGTCCTCGTGCGCGCGGTGTTCGGCGGCGAGTTGGGGACGTTCGCCACCTACGTCGCCATCGCGGCGCTGGCGCTCGTGGTCACCGTGGACCTCCACATGTTCACGTCGCTGCGGGTGACCCACTGGTTCGCGGTCGTCTTCGTCGTGATGGCGACGCTGGCGACGGCGGCGGTGTGGACGGTACTGCGCTGGAACCTCGACCAGCGCGGCGGGACGGCGTACCTCACGACGAACGACGCGCTGATGATCGAGTGGCTGTACGTCACGCTGGCGGGGCTCGCGGCGGGGCTCCTCTTCGACGGCTACTTCCGCGGACGCGGGCGCCGCCTCCGCCGCGCCATCCGGCGGGTGGTGCGGCGATGAGGCTGCTCCCGCGCCCCTCCATCCGGTCGCAGCGGCGCCTCACCGGCGCGATGCAGGTCCTCCTGATCGCCATCGTGGCTTACGGCTTCCTCGCCGGCGAGCAGAAGGCGATAAGCAACGGGATCATCGCCTTCCTCGTCACGCTAGTCCCGGCGGCGCTGGAACGCCGGTACGACCTCCCCTTGGACCCGTGGCTCGCCCTGTGGATCACGATGGCGGTGTTCCTCCACACCGTCGGGTCCGCTGGGTTCTACGCCCGGGTCGAGTGGTGGGACCACATGACCCACGCGCTGTCGGCCTCGCTGGTCGCCGCGGTCGGGTACACGACGCTCCGGGCGGTCGACCTCCACAGCGACGGCATCCGCATCCCGCCGCGGTTCGCGTTCGTCTTCATCGTCGTCGTCGTGCTCGCGTTCGGCGTGCTCTGGGAGCTGTTCGAGTTCGGGCTCGACATCGTCGCGACGGAGACGGGCATCGACATGCCGCTCGCGCAGCACGGGCTCGAAGACACGGTCAAAGACCTCACCTACAACACCATCGGCGCGGTGCTGGTGGGCCTGTTCGGACAGGCGCACCTCACCGGGGTCGCCGAGTTAGTCCGGGACCGGGTCCTCGGGAGCGCGGCCGAGTAACGCCGACCCGACGCCGGGCCGGCCGCGGCGGTCAGTTCAGGCAGGCGGCAACGACCCGCAGCGCGGCCTCGCCGCGCACCTCGTTCGCGAGCAGGGGCACGCGCTTCACCTCGCGGCCGCGGAACAGGTCGGTGGCCTCGCGGAGCGCGTTCTGCTGGACCTCCCAGCGGCGCGCGCAGAACTCGCAGGTCTCCGGGTTCGGCTCGACCACCCAGTCGGGGTCGACGCCGGCGCCGCTCCCCCCGGTCACGTCGTCGACGCCCTCCATCACCCGGTTAACGACGAGCGTGTCCACCGGAATCTCGAACTCGTCGAGGCGCGCGACCAGCCGCTCGGACTCGACGACGCTCATCTCCTCGGGGATCATCACGACGCGGAAGTCGGTCTTCGCCGGGTCGCGGAGGACGGCCCGCAGGCGCTCGATGCGCTCGCGGAGCTCGTCGAGGTCGGCCGACGGGTCGGGCTCGTCGTCGCTCCCGCCGAACATTCCTTTGAGTCCGTCCATCATCCCGGAGAAGCGCTGGCGGAGCTTCATCACGCGCCCCAGCATCGAGTCCATGATCTCGGGCAGTTGGAGCAGCCGGAGCGTGTGGCCGGTCGGGGCGGTGTCGACGACGACGCGGTCGAAGCGCGGGTCGTCGAGGTACTCCAGCAGCTGGCGCATCGCCGCGGCCTCGTCGGCGCCCGGCATCGTCCCGCCGAGGAGGCCGCCGAGCCCCTCGTCCTCGCCGACTTCGTCGCCCATGTCGCCGCCGGGGCCCATCCCGCCCATCGCGTCGCCCATCTCGCCGAGCCCGCCGAGCGGGTCGGCGTCGGCGCCGAACATCCCCTCCTCCATCGCGGCGTCGGGGTCGATCTCGGCGGCGTACAGCGGCAGGTCCTCACGGATGCGCGCGGGTTCGGCCGGTATCTCCGTCTCGTAGGTGTCCGACAGCGAGTGCGCGGGGTCGGTGGAGACGACGAGCGTCCGGACGCCGCCCGCGGCCGAGGCGAGCCCCGTCGCGGCCGCCATCGTCGTCTTCCCCACGCCGCCTTTCCCGCCGTACAGCACGTAGTCGGGCGCGTCGACGCCCGCCGGGAGGTCGGCGAGGTCGTCGTCGACGGTCAGCGCCTCGTCCGCGTCCGCCGGTTCGACGGCGGCCTCGTCGGGCTCCTCGCCTTCGGGCTCGTCGACCCGGTCGACGGGTTCGACGTCGATGTCGTCCATACCGACGTGTCGTTCCGGCGGATACCTGTACCCGTCGGTCCCGATACGTTTTCGATGTCGTTCCTACTGCGAAGGGTCTCGAAGTTCTCGCAGATCATTTATAAATAGCCGATCACGAAGTGGCGGTGACTGCCTCCGAAGCCACAGTCGTCTATTTATAAACGGCCGCGTGTGGGTCGGCGGTGAACTCCTCCAAAGCCCCAGCCGCGCGGCTCCCTCCGCTCCGCTTCGGTCGCCGCGTCCCTCGCGCGTGCGACTCGCACCCTGACGGGCGCTCGTCGGCACGCGCCACCGCCGTTTATTATAAATGGGTTATTCGACCGCGCCGTCGCACTCGACGTCCGTCCCGAGGTCGGCCATCGCGTCGAAGAAGCCGGGGAAGGAGACGTCGACGTGTTCGGCGCCGCGGACCGTCGTCGTCCCCTCGGCCGCGAGCGCGGCGACGGACAGCGCCATGACGATCCGGTGGTCGCCGCGGCCGTCGACCGCCGCGCCCCGGAGGTCGCTCTCGGAGCCGTGGACGGTGAGCACGTCCGGTTCCTCGGTCGTCTCCGCGCCCATCTTTTCGAGCTCCTCGGCCATCGCCGAGACGCGGTCCGTCTCCTTGTAGCGGACGTGCTCGCAGTTCTCGATCCGGGTGTCGCCGTCCGCGACCGCGCCGAGCGCGGCGATCGTCGGGAGGAGGTCGGGCGTGTCGCCCACGTCGACGGCGACGCCGGCGAGGTCGGCGCGCTCGACCGCGATCTCGCCGGCCTCGCGGTCCCAGTCGACCGGCGCCCCCATCTCTTCGACGATGTCGACGATCGCGGCGTCGCCCTGCGCGCTCGGTCGCGCGCCCTCGATCCGGACCGCCCCGCCGGGGTCGGCCGCGACCGCGCCCGCGCCGAGCAGGTACGAGATCGACGAGAAGTCGCCGGGCACCGCGTACGTCCCGCCGCTCGGCGCATACGTCTGGCCGCCGGGGACCGAGAAGCCGGCCGCGCCCGCGGCGCCGTCGAGCGGGTCGCCGCCGGCGTCGACGGGGGTCGCCTCGACGCCGAAGTCGCCGAGCAGTTCGAGCGTGATGTCGACGTACGGCGCCGACTTGAGCTCGGTCGTGAGCTCGACCTCAATCCCCTCGTCGGTGACCGCGCCGGCCATCAGCAGCGCGGTGACGTACTGCGAGGAGACGTCGCCGGGGATCGCGACCTCGCCGCCCGCGAGCGGGCCGGCGACCACGAGCGGGGCCTGCCCGTTCGACCGGGTCGACTCCGCGCGGACGCCGAGGTCGCCGAGCGCGTCGAGGAGCGGTCCCTGGGGCCGCGAGCGCAGCGACCCGTCGCCGGTGAGAACGGTCGTGCCCTCGGCGAGGGCGGCCGCGGCGGTGACGAGCCGCATCGTCGTCCCCGAGTTCGCGCAGTCGATCACGTCGTCCGGGACGGCGGGGCGGCCGCCGAACCCCTCGACGGCGAGCGCGTCGGCGTCGGTGAGGTCCGGCTCGACCTCGGCCCCGCCGTCGGCCCCCGCGGGCTCGACCGCCCCGCCGAACGCGGTGACCGCGCGGGCGGTGGCCCGCGTGTCGGCGGATATCAGCGGCGACTCGACGGTCGCGCCGTCGCTGTACCCCGCGGCGAGGAGCGCGCGGTGCGTGTAGCTCTTCGACGGCGGCGCGCGGGCGGTCCCCCGGAGGGTCGAGCGCGTGATGTGGACGTCCATACCCACTCTGCCGCCCCCGGCGACAAGTCGGTACCGGCCGCGGCACGATTGCGGCCGCGCCGTCGGCGGCGGGCGACCCGCCGCGGACACTCGCCGCGACGCCGCGGCACACCCTTTATACCACCGGGAGCGTTAGCGTCGCGTATGCCCCAGTGTGAGATGTGCGGCGCCGAGGAGGCCTCGCTGACGACGACGAAGGTCGAAGGCGCCGAACTGGAGCTCTGTAGCTCGTGTACGGACTTCGGCACCGAGGTCCGCGACGAGTCGACGAGCTCCGGCGGCGGCAAGTACTCCACCAGCTCCAGCACCGGGAAGTCGTCCTCGTCGTCCGGCTCCTCCGGCTCCGGTGGCTCCCCGGGGAGCTCGACCCGCCGCCGCGACATGTTCGACGACATGGACGAGATCGCTACCGATTACGACGAGCGGATCCGCGAGGCGCGGGAGTCGCGCGGGCTGAGCCAGGAGGAGCTGGCCGACCAGCTCAACGAGAAGGCGAGCCTCATCCGCAAGCTGGAGCGCGGCGACACGCTCCCGACCGACGAGGTCCAGCGGAAGCTCGAACGCGCGCTCGACATCTCGCTGGTCGAGGGCCAGTCGGCCGACGACGCCGACTGGGAGACCGACGACGCGGGCACGATGACGCTCGGCGATGTCGTCAAGCGGAAGGACTGACCGACCCGCTCGCCCCGACCGACCTTTTCGTCCCCCGTCGACCGCGCGCTCAGACGCGTCGCCGGAGCCCGATCAGCGCGACCGCGAGCAGCCCGAACGCGACGAGCGACAGGTTCGGGACCGCGAGGCCGAGCAGCGGGCTCCGCCACTGAACGGTCGCACAGGGGCCACCGACCGCACACTGCGTCATCGTCGCCTGGAGGTACGAGTGGTACGCGGCGAGCGGGAGGCCGACGGCCACGAGCGGCAGCGCGGTCCGCCAGACCGCCGGGCGACGCTCGACGGTCGCGACCCCGAGGACCGCGACGAGCGGGTACATGAGGATCCGCTGATACCAGCACAGGTTGCAGGCGCGAGCCCGAGTCCGAGGCTGAACCAGAGGCTCCCCGCGGTCGCGACCGCCGTGACGACTGTCGCGGCCGACAGCCACGCGGTCGCCGGGGACGGGCGGGCGGTCACACCGTCGCGCCGCCGTCGTCCGTCTGCTCCGAGCCGCCGTACCGCTCCGTGAGGTAGTCGATGATGTACTCGACGGTCTCGGGGTCGTAGCTCCAGAAGCCGAAGAACTCGCCCGGCGCGCGCTCCTCCGCGAGCAGCGCGCACTTCGCCTCGTCGTAGCCGCCCCCGTCGTAGGCGACGAACCACGTCTCGCGGATCTCGGCGGCCTCGCCGACGTGGACGGTGTAGTGTTCCACGTCGGGTGCCTCGCCCTCGTCGGCCGCGTACGCGTGGACGTCGAGCCGCTCCTTCTCGCCGAGCAGGGCGTACGTGTCCGCCTCGCCGGTGAGCACGTCAAGCGTCTGGAACCCCGCGTGGAGCTCGCCGTCGCCCACCCGCCAGGCGCGGTCCTCGATCTCCCTGGACGCGGCGACCATGTCGTCGCGGGAGTAGGAGGTGAACATCGTCTCGTCGAGGTGGTCCAACACCGGCCGCCCGACGCGGTCACCCGTGCCGCCTCGTTCCCCCGATCCGCCGCTTCCCGTCTCGGACTCGGCGGCCTCCACGCCGGTGCCCGCCGTCTCCCCCTCGTCCGGCCGCGACAGCAGCTCGTCGACGGTCACGGCCGTGACGAACTCCCCGTCCCGCGCCAGGACGGCGAACTCCTCCGGGCCCGAGGCGGTCTGGTCGTCGACGATCCGGACGTTGCGGTCGGCGAAGTGCTCCCGGAGTTCGTCGGTCACCGCCGGATCGGCGTTGAACACGGTCAGCGTGGCCTCGTGCGCCTCCACGCCCGCGATGAGCTCGATGAGGGACATCCCTTGTCCGACCCACAACAGCGGGGTATAAGGACGTTTCTGCTCCCGGGACCGCGACCGTCCCCGGAAACCGGGATTCGAGGGGGACCGGCGAACCGGGCCGCCGCCGGGCGCGGTGCGGCGCGAAGCACGAACCTATTTGCGCCGCGCTCCCCCAGCGTGGGTATGTTCATCCTGGTGAACCTCAAGGCGTACCCGTGCGATCCGATCGAGGTAGCGACCGCGGCCCGCGACGTCGCCGAGGCGTCCGGCGCGCGAATCGCCGTCTCGCCGCAGGCCGCGGACGTCGCCCGCGTCGCCGAGACCGGCGTCGAGACGTGGGCGCAGCACGTCTCGCCGACCGGGCACGGCTCGCACACGGGCTCGACGCTCGCCGAGGCCGTCGCCGACAACGGCGCCGAGGGGACGCTGATCAACCACTCCGAGAACCGGCTGAAGCTCGCGGACGTCGACGGCTCCGTGCGGGCGGCCGAGCGGGCCGACCTGGAGACGATCGTCTGCGCGAACAACCCCGCGCAGGTCGGCGCTGCGGCCGCGCTCGGCCCCGACGCGGTCGCGGTCGAGCCCCCGGCGCTCATCGGCGGCGACGTCTCCGTCGCCACCGCCGACCCGGGGATCGTCGAGGACGCGGTCGCGGCCGCCGAGGCGGTCGACCCCGCGGTCGACGTGTTCTGCGGCGCCGGCGTCTCGACCGGCGAGGACGTGTCGACCGCCGGCGACCTCGGCGCGGCCGGCGTCCTGCTGGCCTCCGGCGTCGCGAAGGCCGACGACCCAGAGGCCGTGCTCGAAGACCTCGTGAGCGGGATCTGAGCCGCTGCGGGGCTAGACCCCGCGATCTCAGCGGTCCGGTCGCGGCGGGCGACCCTCCCCCTCTGTCCCGGAGCCGCTGCGTTTGCGGATCTGTATAAATACATCGATGTGAGCGACTCACACGATCGAGAAATCGCACGACGGCAGCGGGTTCGTTTCCGCGGCCGTATGGCAGCATCTAGTAACCTTTAACCGAAACAAGCCGCTAGCTATGACCAAGATGGCGAGCAACAAGATTCTCGGTATCGACCTCGGTACCACCAACTCCGCGTTCGCGGTGATGGAGGGCGACGAGCCCGAGATCATCGCCAACGCGGAAGGCGACCGGACCACCCCGTCGGTCGTCGCCTTCGCCGACGACGGCGAGCGCCTCGTCGGCAAGCCGGCGAAGAACCAGGCCGTCCAGAACCCCGACCGCACGATCCAGTCGATCAAGCGGCACATGGGCGACGACGACTACACCGTCGAGATCGGCGACGACGACTACACGCCGGAGCAGGTCTCGGCGATGATCCTCCAGAAGATCAAACGCGACGCCGAGGAGTACCTCGGCGACGACGTCGAGAAGGCGGTCATCACCGTCCCCGCCTACTTCAACGACAAGCAGCGCCAGGCGACGAAGGACGCCGGCGAGATCGCCGGCTTCGAGGTCGAACGCATCGTCAACGAGCCGACCGCGGCCTCCATGGCGTACGGCCTCGACGACGAGTCCGACCAGACCGTCCTCGTGTACGACCTCGGGGGCGGCACGTTCGACGTGTCGGTCCTCGACCTCGGCGGCGGCGTCTACGAGGTCGTCGCCACGAACGGCGACAACGACCTCGGCGGCGACGACTGGGACGAGGCGCTCATCGACCACCTCGCCGACGAGTTCCAGAACGACCACGGGATCGACCTCCGCGACGACCGGCAGGCGCTCCAGCGGCTGAAAGACGCCGCCGAGGAGGCGAAGATCGAGCTGTCGAACAAGAAGGAGACCACGGTCAACCTCCCGTTCATCACCGCGACCGACAGCGGCCCGGTCCACCTCGAACAGTCCGTCACCCGCGCGACCTTCGAGAACCTCACCTCGGACCTCATCGAGCGCACCGTCGAGCCGACCGAGCAGGCGCTCGCCGACGCCGACTACTCGAAGTCCGACATCGACGAGGTCATCCTCGTCGGCGGCTCCACGCGGATGCCGCAGGTCCAAGAGCAGGTCGAGGAGCTCGTCGGTCAGGAGCCGAAGAAGAACGTCAACCCCGACGAGGCGGTCGCGCTCGGCGCGGCGGTCCAGGGCGGCGTGCTCTCCGGCGACGTCGACGACATCGTCCTGCTGGACGTCACCCCGCTCTCGCTCGGGATCGAGGTGAAGGGCGGCCTCTTCGAGCGGCTCATCGAGAAGAACACCACGATCCCCACCGAGGAGTCGAAGGTGTTCACCACGGCCGCTGACAACCAGACCTCCGTCAACGTCCGCGTCTTCCAGGGCGAACGCGAGATCGCCGAGGAGAACGAGCTGCTCGGCGCGTTCCAGCTGTCCGGCATCCCGCCGGCGCCCGCGGGCACCCCCCAGATCGAGGTCTCGTTCAACATCGACGAGAACGGGATCGTCAACGTCGAGGCCGAAGACCAGGGCTCGGGCAACGCCGAGTCGATCACCATCGAGGGCGGCGTCGGCCTCTCCGACGAGGAGATCGAGGAGATGCAAGAGGAGGCGGAGAAGCACGCCGAAGAGGACGAGGCCCGCCGCGAGCGGATCGAGGCCCGCAACGAGGCCGAGACGACGATTCAGCGCGCCGAGACCCTGCTCGAAGAGAACGAGGAGGATCTCGACGAGGGCCTCGTCGGCGACATCGAAGACGCCGTCGAGGACGTCGAGGACGTGCTCGAAGACGAGGACGCCGACACCGACGAGATAGAGTCCGCCACCGAGGCGCTCACCGAGGAGCTCCAGGAGATCGGCAAGCAGATGTACGAAGGCCAGGCCGCGCAGGCCGGTCCGGGCGGCGCGGGCGGCGCCGGTCCCGGCGGCATGGGCGGCATGGGCGGCGCCGCCGGTCCGGGCGGCGCGGCGGGCCCCGGCGGCGCCGGGCCCGACGGCGACGACGAGGAGTACGTCGACGCCGACTTCGAGGACGTGGACGACGACGACGAGGAGTAAGCCGCTCCGACCCGATTCTCGACGCCGCGACCCCGCCGTTTAAATCGACCCGTCGATCAACACCAACCAACGAACGCAACGCATGAGCGAAGATTTCTACGACGTCCTCGGCGTGTCGCGGGACGCCAGCGAGGAGGAGATAAAGAAGGCGTACCGCAAACAGGCCGCAGAACATCATCCCGACGTCAGCGACGCCGAGAACGCCGAGGAGCGGTTCAAGAAGATCCAGAAGGCCAAGGAGGTGCTCACCGACGAGCAGAAGCGACAGCAGTACGACCAGATGGGCCACGACCGGTTCACCGAGGCCGACAAGCGCGGCGCGACCGGCGGCGGTGGCCCGGGCGGCGCCGGCGGGCCCTTCGGCGGCGCGGGCGGCGCCGGGGGCGCCGGCGGCTTCGAGGACATCTTCAACCAGTTCTTCGGTGGCGGCGGCGGTCGCGGCCGCGGCGGCGGTGGCGGCGGCGACCGGCCGCGGCAGGGACGCGACCTCAAGACCGGGCTGACCATCGACCTCGAAGAGGCGTTCGAGGGCGCGACTAAGGAGGTCACGCTCACGCGACCCACCACCTGCGCCACCTGCGACGGCGCGGGCCACCCCCCGGGCGCGGACGTGGAGACGTGTCCGCAGTGTAACGGCCGCGGGCAGGTCCAGCAGGTCCAGCAGACGCCGCTCGGGCGCGTCCAGCAGACCTCGACGTGCCCCCGCTGTGAGGGCGAGGGCGAACTGTACAGCGAGGACTGCCCGGACTGCGGCGGCGACGGCGTCGTCCGCGAGGAGGCGACGCTCTCGGTCGAGATCCCGGCCGGGATCCGCTCCGGACAGAGCCTCCGGATGGAGCGCGAGGGCGCGCCCGGCGAGAACGGCGGCCCGAAGGGGGACCTCCTCATCGAGGTCGACGTCGACGTCGGCGACCGGTTCGAGCGCGACGGCGACGACCTCCGCGTCAACGAGGCCATCTCCTTCCCGCAGGCCGTCTTCGGCGACACCGTCGAGGTGGAGACGGTCGACGGCAGCGTCGAGATGGACGTCCCCGCGGGGACGCAGAGCGGCGAGACGTTCCGCCTCCAGGGGAAGGGGATGCCCCGGCTCCGGCGCCGCGGACGGGGGGACCTCTACGTGCAGGTCGCCGTCGTCGTCCCCGAGTCGCTCAACGACGAGCAGCGCGAGGCACTGGAGGCGTTCGCCGAGGCCGGCGGCGAGGACATCGACGTCGGCGGCGGGTTCTTCGAGAAGCTGAAGAGCTCGTTCTGAGCGGAGCGGGGCCCTCGTCCGGCGCTCGGACCGCTCTCATTTCGCGGCCCATAGCTTTTCGTCCCTCCGAGTCGTCCGTCGGCGCATGGGCTACGACACGACCGCCTACGACGACGTCGAACCGCGCGCGCCCGGCATGTACTTCCTCCGCGACGCGCTCGACTGCGAGCGCCTCGGGGTGACCGTCGTCGAGGCCGACGCCGGCTGGGAGGGCATGGAACACGACCACGCCGACGGCGATCACGAGGAGGTGTACGTGCTGCTCCACGGCGAGGCGACGCTCACGGTGGACGGGGACGCCGTCGACCTCGCTCCCGGCGACGCGGTCCGCGTCGACCCCGGGTCCACCCGGGACCTCGCCTTCTCGGCCGACGGCTCGAAGATGGTCATCGCCGGCGCCCCGTGACGCCGGCTTGACGATGGTCACCTCCGGCGCCCCGTGACGCCGCCGCGAGAGCGCGTTCTCCCGCCTCTCCCCCCGCCCGCAGCGCGGTTGACCACGGACCCGTTTCGTCGGCGCCGCAGCGTTAAGGCTCGGGCGCCCCGAACGTCGCGTATGGACCTCGTCGGGGATCTGCTCGCGCGCGATCGACGCACTCGCGAGACGGCGCTCGTCACGGCTGACGGCCGGGAGCGGAGCTACCACGACCTGATCACGAACGGGTACAAGGCGGCGAACGTGCTCCGGTACCTCGGCGTCCGCACGGGCGCGACCGTCGCCGTCGACCCGACGCCGGGCTTTCACACGACGCTCGCGTTCCTCGGCGCCGGCGCCGTCGGCGCACCGGTCCGGTTCGACCCAGTGGCGGGGATCGAGGCCGGCGACCGCGTCGTGCTCGCGCCGGTCGCGACCGCCGCCGCCTTCGACCCGGCGCCGGGCACGAACCTCGCCGCGTTCGGCGGGTCGCCGGAGCGCCCCGAGACCACGCACTGGGAACAGGAACTGTGGAGCGAGAATCCGGGAACGCCGCCGAGCGACGTCGCCCCCGCCGATGACGCGGTCGTCGGGCCGGACCGGGCGTTCAGCCACCGCGAGTTGTGTTCGACCGCGGCGGCGGCCGTCGAGGCCGGCGCGATCGACGAGGGGACGCGCGTCGTCTTCCGTCTCCCCTTCTCCGATCCGCCGGCGCTCGCGGCCGGGCTCGTCGCGCCGCTCTCGGTCAGTGCGACGGCAGTACTCGCGCCGCCGGCCGGCGACGGCGAGCCGGACGGAGAATCGCGCGGCGACGTGGCGGTGGCCCCGCCGGACGCGGACGTTCCGGAACCGCGACGGGTCGATCCGTCGTCGGTCGGTTCGGCGGCCGAGTAAATATCGCCAACTCGGGTCGCGCCCGGATCAGTCGTCCGCGGGGTTCGGCTCCGCGGGTGTCCGCTCCCCGTGGAGGAGGCAGGCGGACTCGTGGTCGGGTCCGTGAACCGTCTGTTCGGGCGCGGTCTCGGCGCACGGCGTCGTGATCTTGTTCGAGAGCAACTCGTCGGCCATCTCGGCGTTGTCCCCCAATAGCAGGTTCATCGCCTCCGAAAGTGTCTCCTCCAGATCGGCGTCATCGACCGTCTCGCTGATGTCGAACTCACGTCGGATCTCTGCTCGGACTTCCGAGTCGGTCGGTTGGGTCCCGCTAGCAGCAACATTCTCACGGACCTGTTCGATGTCAATCTCGCCGGTTGCGACCTTGTCGCGCAGGTTCAATAGACCCCGCCAGTCCTCTTGGTCGATGTCGACGCCGTCGGGCTGGATCACCTTGTGACACCGCGTGTGGAACCGACAGCCGCTCGGCGGGTTCGTCGGGCTCGGGACGGTGCCCTTCAGCTCGATGCCGCCGACGCTCGCGCGCGGGTCCGGCGTCGGGATCGAGGAGAGCAGCGCCTCGGTATAGGGATGCTGTGGGTTGGTGAAGATCTCCTCGACCGGGCCGATCTCGACGATCTCGCCGAGGTACATCACGGCGACGCGGTCGCAGATCTGGCGGATAACGGACATGTCGTGGCTGATGAATAGCAGCGACAGCCCGAATTCGTCCTGAAGATCGTTGATCAGCGAGAGGATCTCCGCCTGGATGGAGACGTCGAGCGCGCTCACCGGTTCGTCGGCGATGATGAGGTCCGGGTTCAACACGAGCGCCCGGGCGAGCGCGATCCGCTGTTTCTGCCCGCCGGAGAACTCGTGCGGATACCGGTCGAAGTCGTTCGCCGAGAGCCCGACGCGTTCGAGCAGGTCCTCGACGATGGCGCGGCGCCGGTGGCGGTCGCTCATCCCGTGGACCTTCAGGAGTTCACCGACCCCGTTGCCGACGGACATCCGTGGGTCGAAGCTCGACGACGGGTCTTGAAAGATCATTTGCGCGCCCCGGCGGAATGTCTTCAATTCGTCGTCGCCGAACTCCGTCACGTCGTTCGGGTGAGTCCCATCTGGGTTCCGGCTCGCGCTGCCGCGTCCGTTGCCGTTGAAGATGACTTCGCCAGCCGTCGGTTCCTCCAGACGGATGACCGAACTGGCCGCGGTTGACTTCCCGCAGCCTGACTCGCCGACAAGCCCCAGCGTTTCGCCTTCCTCGATGTCGAAACTGATCCCGTCGACGGCGCGCGCGGCACCGACCTGCCGGTTGAACACTCCCTTCCGGATCGGGTAGTGCTTCTTCAGGTCGCGGACCGAAAGTAGCGGCTCAGTCATCGGCGGGACCCACCTCGCTGTCGCCGTCCGCCGCGCCGGCGATTCCGAACTCCCCTCCGCTGATCACTGAGGGATCGCCGCCCGGATCGTAGTGGACGCAGGAGACCCACTGGCCGGGTTCGACCTCGACTTCCTCCGGCTGCTCACCGGTTCGGCACGCCTCTTCGGCATACTCACAGCGCGGCGCGAACCGACAGCCGTCCGGTGGATTGTGCGGGTCCGGGAGCGTCCCCGGTATTCCGCCTCCTGTGCCGCCGAACTCCGGCAGGCACTCCAGCAACTGCTGAGTGTACGGGTGTGCGGGATTGTCGAAGATGTCGAGCACACTGCCGCGTTCCATGACCTTCCCAGCGTACATCACCACGATCCGGTCGGCGATCTGTGCGACGACACCGAGGTCGTGCGTGACGAACAGGATCCCCATCTCGAACTCGTCTTGTAGGTCGTCGAGTAGTTCCAGGATCTGCGCTTGGACCGTCACGTCAAGCGCCGTTGTCGGCTCGTCCGCGATGAGCAGGTCGGGGTCGCCGACGAGGGCCATCGCGATCATTATCCGCTGCTTCTGTCCGCCGGAGAACTCGTGTGGATAGTCGTCGAACCGCGAACTCGCGTTCGCAATCCCGACGCGGTCCATCAGGTCGACCGCCTTTGTACGCGCCTCCTCGTCGGAGACGTCTTGGTGGATCTGGAGCGCCTCGGTGATCTGCCACCCGACGGTGTAACAGTGGTTCATCGCCTCCTGCGGGTTCTGGAAGATATGCGCGATGTCGTTGCCCCGGATCTGTCGGATTTCAGACTCGGGCATCGACTGCAGGTCGCGGCCCTTGTATCCGACGGACCCTTCGATCTCTCCCGGTGGGGTGTTGATGATCTTGGTGATCGACTCCGTCGCGACCGTTTTTCCGGATCCAGATTCGCCGACGATACATACCGTCTCGCCGGTGTCGACGCTGAAGTCGACCCCGTCCACTGCGGTGAGCGTTCCGTCGTCGGTGCTGAACGTCGTCGTGAGGTCTTCGACCTCGAGTAGTGGCTGATCGTCGGACATTATTCGTTCTCTGCCTCCGCTTCGGGGTTCAGCGCGTCCAACAGCGCGTCGCCGAGGAAGTTGAACGCGAGGATTGTCAAGAACAGTACGATACCGGGCGCCAACACGATCCATGGAGCGTACGAGAGGTCACTCCGTCCAGCCGAGATGAGCTGTCCCCACGAGGGCACCGTCGAGTCGCCGACGCCGAGGAACGCCAACTGCGCCTCGAACAGCAGGAAGCCGGGGATGAGAAGCGTGAGCTGGGTGATGATGCTGCTCGCTACGTTCGGCACCACGTGGCCGCGGATCACCTGATACGTGCTCGCGCCACTGATCCGGCTCGCCTTAATGAACTCCTCTTCGGAGATTGACAGCGATTTGCTGCGGACGTATCTGGCGGTTCCCCCCCACGCGAACAGAGAGAACACGACGATGAACATGCCCAAACCGCCGCCGTAGATGTATAAGATGAGCAGGAACATCAGGAACGTCGGGAACGAGAGGATGATGTCGACGAAGCGCATCATGATCTCGTCGACCCACCCGCCAGAGTACGCGCTCAGCGTACCGAACGTGATACCGATCGTCGCGACGATGGTCGTCGTGATGAACGCGATCTGCATGCTGATCGTCATCCCGTAGACGATCATCGTGAACACGTCCCGGCCCGCGTTCGTCGTTCCGAGCGGGTACTGCCAGGTCCCGTAACAACGCCCGTTCATGACTTCGCCGACGCAGGTCGCCGGCGTTGACTGGACGACAGAGGTGAACACCGGTGGCTGGTAGGCGACGAGCAGTTCCTGTTGCGGTGCGCTCATTACCAGCGGCCCGATGATCCCGCCCACGAACACGATCCCGAGCCAGATCATGCTCACGACCGCCGGCCGGTTGCGCTTGAACTCCTTCCAGTAGTACCGCGTCATCCGCGGGTTCTGGTACAGCGGCAAGACGAGGTACCAGAACGCCAAGAACAGCGTGAAAATAAAGAAGAAGTCGACTGTCTCCAGCGTCCGGTCGAGCCCGATGAACCCGAAAGTCGGTGTCCGCTGACCGATGAACTGCCAGTCGTACACGGCGAGCAACACGAGCGGGAAGGTCGTCACCAGCATCCCGATCGAATTGACCGACAGGTCAAATCGCCCGGACCGTGAGAGGTTGCTCCAGTCGACTTGATCGAACCGTTCCGAGCCTTCAGTTGCCATTGTTTTCTGTTGAGTTACCTATCATCGTAGCTGATACGCGGGTCAAGCACGGTAAACACGAGGTCCTCGATAAGGTTCCCCACGACGGCGACGAACGTGAAGAACAGCGTCGTTCCCAGCACAAGGTTCGTGTCCTGTGAGAGCAGTGCTTCGAAGGTGAGCCGGCCGAGTCCGGGTATTCCGAACACGACCTCGACGAGCAGCGACGACCCGAGGAACAGCGCGAGGAGCTGTCCGACGAGCGTCGTCGAGAGGGGGACGAGCGTCGGCCGCATGACGTGGTACGCGTACGCGCGAAGCGGTGACATCCCCTTGGCCTTCGCCGTCTTCATGAAGTCCGCGTTCTGGAACTCGGCCGACTCGTTCCGAGAGACGCGCATGACCGCGCCGATCGAACCGGTCACCAATACGAACACCGGAATCGCCAGTTGAACCGCGTTTTCGACGCTGAAGACCGAAACATCCGTGTTGTACACAATCGGAATCACCTCTAGCCACACACCGAAGACCAGTAGAAGGATGATGCCGAAGAAGAAATTCGGGATGGCGTAACCGAAGAAGGCGAACCCGGTCGCCGCGTGGTCCCGCCAACTGTACATGTTTGCGGCGGAGTACACGCCCACGAGGGGCCCGAGGATGACCGTGAGGATCGTCCACGGAATCGAGTACTGCGCGGTGTAGTACAGCGCGTTCCCGACCGCCTCGATGACCGGCTGACTCCGACTGCTCGACCATCCCCAGTCGAGGGTGTACACGCCCTGAATGAAGTCGAAGTACCTGACGTAGAGCGGTTCGTCGAGCCCTCGGAGCTCCCTGGCCCGCTCTACGGCCTCCGCTGGGTCGCCTCCCTGTAGAGCCGCCTGCGTTGCGGCCCGCTGTACGTCCGGGTTCGGCGCGGCCGACAGGAGCAGAAACGTGATCGTAGTGATGATGAGCGATACGACTCCTGCCCAGAGGACACGAGCGGTAACGTACCTTCCAAATCCCATGTTGATATCGTGAGAAACGTGTGGTGAAGGTGAGCCGCTCTACCCCTCGTATCTCCACGCCGGGAGGTTCCAGCCGTTGGAGAAGTTCTCGATGGGACCTTCGAGCCCCTCACGGTATCCGACCGTGCTGTCGGGGAACGCGAGCATGATGTACGGCTGCTCCTCCGCGAGGTTGGCGAACAGTTCCACGAGCGCGTTCGCCAGCTCCTCCTCGGACGTCGCCTGCCGCGCGTTCTCGAACAGCTGCTCCGCGTCGAATCCCGGGTAGTAACCGACAGGGTTGTAGAGCGGATTCGCGCCCTCGAAGAAGACGCTGTTTGCAAGCGGATTCCGCGGGTACGTGTTCAGGCCGAACACGACTTCCATGTCCCACGACTCGTTCGACGTGATGTTGCGCGGGCCGGGGTTGGTGGAGGCAGGTTGAGTCCACTCTACTCTCTCGCCGTTCACCGTGTCGACGAGCTCCTCCGGCACGCTGACGACCTCGCCGTCATCGTTCGTCTCCGGAGTGGGGAAGTCGGTCTGAGTCCAGTACTCGTTGTTGAATCTGGTCCCGTCGATCGCCTCAACGTTCACGCTTATGCCGAGGTTCTCACCGAGCTCCTGTGCGATGAAGTCGGCCATTAGTTGCTCGGTGTTCTGTCCGGCGCTGTGGTAGAGGCTAAGCTGGACCTGGTTCCCGTCGGGGTCGACCATCGTCTCACCGTCGAACCGGTAGTCGTACTCGGACTGCTCGAACGCGTCCTCTGCCAGCCCGCGGGCCACTTCGCTCCCGTAGCTATCACCGACGCCGAACTGAGGGATGTCGCTCTCGGGCGGATAGAAGTTACTGAACCTCGGCTGCCAGGTGAAGTGCGTCTCCGCGAAGTCGCGGAACACGCCTTCAATAAGCCCCTGCTTGTCGATCGCAGCGGCCATCGCCTGTCGGAACGGCACGTGCCGGAACATGTTCCCCGGCCCGGTCGTCCAACCGTTGTCCCGCATGTTGACCGATATCTTCTCGTTGTACGGCTGCGGGATCTGGTTGACGTATATTTCGTCATTGTTCTGATACGACTTGACCTGGTTCGGCGGGATCGACGCCGTGTCGACCTCCCCGGTCTCCAGCGCACCGAGTCGCGAGGCTTGCTCACCGATCACACGGATTTCGGCCTTCTCGAAGTACGGGGCTTCGTTGAACACGTCCGGGAGATCGTCCGCATCTTGGAGGTAGTAGTCGTCGTTTCGGCTGTAGCGGGTCCCGCCGTCCCGCTGCCACTCGTCAAGGACGTACGGACCGAGATTCCCTGAGAACTGGAGTTCTAGCAGTTCCTCGTCCTGTCGAAGCCCTTCTGCGTCCTCCTCCTCGACGTACGGCTCAAGGAGGCCCTGCGGAATCGGGTACAGCTGGGGGTCAAAACTCTCGGGCCAGAGGAGCTGTGGCGTGTTCAGCGTGGCCTGGAACTCGTATTCGCCGGTCTCTTCGACTGTGACCCCGTCCCAACTCGCTGACGCGACCGAACTGGCCCAGGTGCTCTGATGAACCTCTTGGATGAGGTAGATAAAGTCACTCGCGGTCACTTCACCGTACGGATCGCTGAATTCGAGTCCCTCACGAATCTTGAACGTCCACACCTCGCCGTCCTCGGTGGACATGTCATAGAGGAGTGGAACGTACTCGTTCTCCTCGTCAAACGTGTACCCTAAGTCAAGGGCGCGGGCGATCGCATTCCCGGCGCCGTTTTCGTCGTTGTATATCGGGTTGAGTGTTGAGAAGGAGGATGCCGCGGCCGTCGCGTATATTTCTTCCTGACTGATATCATCCGAACCGGAGCCGCTGTCGGAGTTGGTTTCGCCGTTTCCGGAACAACCGGCGAGCGTCACTGCGCCGGCCATACCGAGCGCGGAGAGCCATTGTCGCCGGCTGATATGCCGAGAATCATCACGATCCTCAATGTTTCGCCGTGGCATACAATCCGATACGAGCGTGTGTATAAAAAACTTCAGACTTCGGGACAGTTGTCGGGGACGATCACCTTACATCCGTTTCGATAATCGGCGTATCCGGGCGGGAAAACCGGTCTGTCGGGGTCCGTTTCAACACGGCTGTGGCAGTTTGAAACAATATACGTCGCGAAATTTACCCCAACTAACCGCTCAGTGACCTCGGACGCGGAGTCGGCGTCTCCGGAATAATCTCCGGACGCCTCCCGGAGCAGGCTCCGGGAGTTCCGGCGAGGCCGTGTTCCACTTCGCACGGTCCCGGTCAGACCGGCCTCGCGCACGCCCTTCAGTCGCCGCGACCGTCCTGACCGGCAACGTTGTCGGTTCCGGCGTCCCGCCCTTCGTTCGTGCGGCCCGAGGCGGCGACCTCCTCCGTTCCGATCGCTCGGCCGTCGCCGCCGTCGGCCGACGACCTCCCCGTCGATCCGTCGCCGGCCGCCCGCTCGTACCGCGCGATCTGCTCGCGGTGGAGGGAGTGAATCATGTCGGCGAGGACGCCGAACACGAGCAGCTGGATCCCGAGGATCGTCGCGCCGACCGCGCCGACGGCGACGATCTCGTGGCTGATCCCGAACGCGAGGTACCGGTAGAGGACGAACGCGCCCATCGCCAGCCCCGCCGCGGTCGCGGCCGCGCCGGCGCTTCCGAAGTAGAACAGCGGGTTGTTCGTCTTCGCCTTCCGGTACAGCTCCAGGAAGATCACGCCGCCGTCCCGGACCGGGTGGAGGTTCGTCGCGGAGCCGCCGGGCCGCTCCCGGTACGTGATCGGGACCACGGCGACCGGGACGCGGTTCTTCACGCATTCGACGGCCATCTCCGTCTCGATACCGAACCCGTCGGCGGTGAGGTGGAGCCGCAGGAACGACTCGCGGGTGAACGCGCGGTACCCGGAGAGGATGTCGCGGTAGCTCTCGCGGTGGATCGCCCGGAACGCGAGGTTGATGAGGCGGTTTCCGATCCGGTTGAGCCGGGTCATCGCGCCCGGGCGCATGTCCGCGAACCGGTTCCCGATGACGTGGTCGGCCTCGCCGTCGCGCAGGGGATCGAGCATCGCCGCCGCGTCGCTCGCGTCGTAGGTGGCGTCCGCGTCCGCCATCAGGACGTACGGCGCCCGGACGTGGTCCCTGACCGCCTCCCTGACCGCCTGCCCCTTGCCGCGCCCCGACTGCTCCACGACGCGCGCGCCGGCCTCGCGGGCGATCGGCTGCGTCCCGTCGGTCGAGCCGCCGTCGATCACGAGGAGGTTCTCGAAGCCGGCGTCCCGGAAGTCCTTGACGACGCGTGCGACCGTCTCGGCCTCGTTCATCGTCGGCAGCAGGACGCAGACGTCGTCGTGGTCGCTCATCAGACGAGCGATCACGGGGGAGTCGGTAAACTCTGTCCCTCCCGGTCGCCGGCCGGGGCTGCGGCCACCCACACGCTCATGTATGTGAACATTGATCGTGAGTGTATGCCCCACCCACCGGACCAACGCGCAGAGGAACTGCTCAGCGCCGCCCGCACCGCGACGGGAGACGAGCTGCGGAGCCTGACGTACTTCACGGAAGAGGACGTCGACCAGCTGTACCTCCGCAGCGACCTGAGCCGGACCGCCGACCTGGTCGGCTTCGCCGAGAACGAGCGTCAGGGGTTCCACGCGCAGTCGATGTACGCCAACACCCAGCTCGGCGACTACCAGTTCACGGTCCGCGTGTTCGAGAACGGATACCTCACGCGCGTCATCGCCAACGACCACGGCGTGTGGGTGACGACCGACTCGATGGAGATGGACCGGTTCGAGGAGCTGGCGAGCGCGCTCGCGTCGATCCTCCGCTCGTTCGATCCCGCCTGATCCCGCGTCGGTTCCCGAGCGCCGCTACCCGAGGTGGCTCTCGAACTCGCCGACCAGCTCCTCGGCGTCGACGGGCTTCGTCACGTAGCCGTCGGCGCCCGCCTTCACCGCCTCCATCATCTTCTCCTGCTGGTCGACGCTCGTACACATCACGATCACCGCGTCGGGCCAGCGGTCCTTGATGGCCGCCGTGGCCTCGATCCCGGTCATCTCCGGCATCACGACGTCCATCGACACCGCGTCCGGCTCGTACGCCTCGAAGAGTTCGACCGCCTCTGCGCCGTTCTCCGCCTCGTCGACGACCTCGAACCGCTCCGCCAGCGCGTCCCGAACGACGGTCCGCTGGAAGGAGGAGTCGTCGACGACGAGTACCCGCTCGGTCATACCCGTTCTCTCACCCTGACCGACATAAGCGCGCGGATCGGTCCCCGCTCCGACCATCCGTCGTGAATCCGATCTCGGCCTCGATCCGCCTCGTCGTCGCGGCGGCGGCGTCCGACCTCCCACCGCGGTGCGCCAAGTATCCCTTGTATATTCGGCTCGGCGTATAATGAACATGGGAACAAGGTTAAGGTCTATCCGGCGGTACGGTCGGGCATGGAAACGCGGAAGGTCCAGCGGCTGGGGCCGTCGACGCTGGCGATGACTCTCCCGGCAGAGTGGGCGCAGGAACACGGCGTGAACAAGGGCGACGAGGTGTCGCTGCGGATGGGCGGGAAAGGGACGCTCACGGTGCTTCCCGAGTCGGTGAGCACCGAGGAGTCGGAGGCGGTGATCAACGCCGACGGGCTCGACGCGCGCTCGCTCGAACGCGCCATCGTCGCACAGTACGTGTTGGGGCGGCGCGTGATCCACGTCCGCAGCGAGGGGGCGCTCGACAGCGAGCACATCAACGCGGTGTACAAGGCCGAGACCCAGCTGATGGGGCTCGGCGTCATCGAGGAGACCCCGGAGGACATCTCGATCCGCTGTTCGGTCGACCCAGAGGACTTCACCCTCGACAACCTGCTCGAACGCCTGGAGAACACGGGGTCGACGATGCGCGGCGAGGGCGTGAAGGCGCTCGCCCACGGCAACCCCGACCTCGCGCAACGCGCGCTCAACCGCGAGCGGCAGGCGAACAAGATATTCGTCCTCCTGCTCCGGCTCATCTTCACCGCCTATCAAAACCCCAACCTCGCGCGTGCGGTGGGCCTCGAAGAGGGGTTCCCGCTGATCGGCTACCGCTCCGTGGCGAAGAACCTCGAACTCACCGCCGACAACGCGGAGGACATCGCCGAGATCGTGATGGAGGCGGACGGGCATACCCTCGACGTCGACAGCGCGACGATGCGGCAGATCCGCGAGTTCACCGACCAGGTTGACGAGCTGACGGCGCTCGCGGTCCGGGCGGTCGTCGAGCGCGACTACGACCTCACGGTCGAGTGCCGCGACCTGTTCTCGCGGTTGGAGGACCGCGAACAGGAGATTCTCGACGAGCTCCCGAACGACCTGGACAACGAGACGCTGCTCATGACCCGGGAGGTGCTCGTCAGCCTCCAGCACACCGCGGAGTACGCCATGCGAAACGCCGAGATCGCGGCGAACCTCGCGCTCAACGAGGCGTCGGACCACGTCGAGATCATCTGATCGCGGCGTCCGGCCCGCAGTCTTCCCTTCCGTCTCCCCGACGCGTGTCGCGCGGTTCGCATGAACTAAGTGGTCCCCCGCGAAGCGATTCGTATGAGCGAGGGTTCCATCGAGTCGGACAAGGAGGTCGGCGTCGCGCTCGCGCTCGGCGCCATCGCGGTCGTCGGCGCCGTCGTGATGGCAGCGTACCCGGGTCAGCTCGGGAAAGCGTGGGGGTTCGCGGGCGCGTTCCTCTTCGCGACGCTCGCCGTCGGCGCGGTCCAGCTGTTCGACTGACCGGTCCGCGCCCCGGACCGGTCGGCCGACCGCGAAAGACGAGAAACCGTTAAGGACGTCAGACGCGTAGGTCTGATAATGAGCGAGTACACCGAGGAGGAACAGCGGATCCTCGCGTACCTCACGGACAGCGTCACCCGTGGTGAGCGGTACGTTCGCTCGAAGACGATCGCCGACGCGATCGGCCTCACCGCGAAGCAGGTGGGCTCCCGGCTCCCGCGGCTCGCCGAGAAGTCGGAGGACGTAGACATCGAGAAGTGGGGCCGTGCGAAGTCGACCACCTGGCGCGTGACCCCGGAGGGTTGAGGTCGTCGGGCGACCGCGTCCCCCGCACCCGACACCGTCGACGCGCATTTTTAACCCCCGTAGTCCCAAACGAGTACGTATGACCGTTCGAGTCTCCCGGACGTTCGAGTTCGACGCGCCGCCGGCCGACGTGTGGGCGTTCATCTCGGACGCGGAGCAGCGCGCGGGCGCCATCAGCGTGGTCGACTCCTTCGAGGTACACGACGACGGCAGCGCGACCTGGCACGTCGCGCTCCCCATCCCGATGATCCGCTCGACGATCGACGTCGAGACGAAGGACATCGCCCGCGACCCCCCGAACCGAGTGAAGTTCGTCGGGAAGTCGCGGGCCTTCCGCGTCACCGGCGAACACGAGATCACCGAGACCGACGGCGGCTGCCGGCTCGCCAACGAGTTCGTCGTCGACGGGAAGCTCCCCGGCGTCGAGTCCTTCTTCAAGCGGAACTTCGACGCCGAGCTGGACAACTTGGAGGACGCGCTCCGCGCTTCGCTCGCCTCGCCGGCATGAGGCTCGCCGGCGTCCAACTGGCGGTCGAGGGCGGCGCGGTCGCGGCGAACGTCGACCGGGCGCTCGACCGGGTGCGGGCGGCCGCCGACGAGGGAGCTGACCTCGTCGTGCTCCCCGAGCTGTTCGACGTGGGCTACTTCGCGTTCGACGCGTACGGCCGGGCCGCTGAGAGCCTCGCCGGCGACCGGCTCGCCCGGTTCGCGGCCGCGGCCGACGACCACGACGTGGCGGTGCTGGCCGGCACGGTCGTCGAGGACCTGTCCGCGTCGGCCGCGGACGGCCTCGACGTGCCGGCCGAGTCCGGGCTCGCAAACGCCGCGGTGCTGTTCGACGCCGACGGCGAACGGCGCCTCGTCTACCGGAAGCGCCACCTCTTCGGGTACGGCTCCGAGGAGACGGACCGGATGGTCCCCGGCGAGCGGGCACCCGTGGTCGACCTCGGGGGCGTCACGATCGGGGTGACGACCTGCTACGACCTCCGATTCCCGGAGCAGTTCCGCGGGATGGTCGATCGGGGCGTCGAGTGCGTGCTGGTGCCGAGCGCGTGGCCCTACCCGCGGATCGAACACTGGCGGACGCTCGGCCGCGCGCGGGCCATCGAGAACCTCGCGTACGTCGCCGCGGTCAACGGGAGCGGTCGGTTCGGCGACGACGCGCTCTGCGGCCGGAGCGCGGTGTACGACCCCTGGGGGACCGCGCTCGCGTCGGTCGGCGACGAACCGGGCGTCGTGACCGCGACGGTGGACCCCGACCGGGTCGCGGCGGTCCGCGAGGAGTTCCCGGCGCTGCGCGACCGCCGGTGAGCCGACCCGCGCGTGCCTCGCGTGGGGCGTCGGATCCGGCGTGCCTCAACCCCGCCTCGCCGGATCCCACGTGCCCGGATCCCGTCTCGCCGGATCGCGCCGTTCCGGATCTCACACATTTATACGCCTGAGGGACATAGCGCCTTTTGCCGAAGACCGACGCTTTTCTCGTTGGAATTCGGCGTTAATCGATCCGCGCGCCCGTCCCGACCGCCCGGGCGGCGACGCCGACGACAGCCTGGGGGTCCGCTGTCCGGCCGTCGCCCGCCGCCTCTCGCCGCCGCTTCGCCTTTCGCCCGCCTCCCACCTCTCCCACCCCTTTTCCTCGTTCCCTCGACGGCCAACGTCGTCTTCGTTCCGTCCGGTTTTGTCTCTTTCACACTCCGAGTATCTCTCCTGATAACTCGGGCGGTAGGTTCTTAGGTCGCTCGGGATAGGAAGTAAACGCCGCGGACGAATCCGACAGGCCCCATCCCGTTTCGGGCGGGCCGGTCGGCCACTCGCTTCCACCGTCCGTCGTCCGTCGGCTTGGGTTCGGGTCCACCCGCTCCCACACCGAGCCCGAACCCGCTTCTGTTCGCGCTCCGCTCCGCTTCTCGAACAGTGACCGCCGTCGCCGCCGCGCGTGGCCGAAGCGCAAGGACGAAACCCTCGGCCGACGAACCGGCGGTCGAATGTTCCCCCGCGAGTACCGCGGCGTCGCCTTCGTCGTCGGGCTGTTCCTGATCGTCCAGGTGGGCGCGCTGGCGCTCGTCCCCGAGTTCGCCGAGAGCGGGTACCAGGCGGTCGAGAACCCGGACAACCCCGTGAACAGCGTGGTGTACGTCGCGGCCATCGTCGTGATGACCGGACTGATGCTGGCGGCGTTCCGGTACGACTTCGACGGGGCGATCCGGCTGCTGATCGTCGGCGTGTCGGCGTGGCTCTCGTGGTACGTGTTCTCCGCGCTCGTCCCGCCGCTCGCGGCCGCCGTCCCGGCGGTCGCGGTCGCGGTCGGCCTGCTCGTCCACCCCGAGTGGTACGTCATCGACACCGCCGGTGTGTTGATGGGCGCCGGCGCCGCCGGGCTGTTCGGCATCTCCTTCGGCCTCCTGCCCGCGCTGATCCTGCTCGCCGTCCTCGCCGTTTACGACGCGGTCTCCGTGTACGGCACCGAACACATGTTGTCGCTCGCGGAGGGCGTGATGGACCTGAACATCCCCGTCGTGCTGGTGATCCCGCTGTCGCTGTCGTACTCGCTGCTCGACGACGGGTCGGCCAGCGACGAGGCCGCGGGGGTCGGCGACGAGTCGGCGTCGGACGCGGAAGGCGGCGAGACGACGGGCTCCGACGCGGACGCCGACGACGCCGTCGCGGACGCGAATGACGCCGAGGACGTGGCCGCCGACCCCGCCGACACCGGTGACCGCGACGCGTTCTTCATCGGCCTCGGCGACGCCGTCATCCCGACGGTGCTGATCGCGAGCGCGGCGACGTTCTCGCCGGCGAGGGACCTCGCGGTCCCGCTCCTCGGCGTCAACCTCCCCGCGCTGTTGGCGATGGTCGGGACCCTCGCGGGGCTGCTCGTCCTCATGCGGTGGGTGATACAGGGGCGGCCGCACGCGGGGCTTCCCCTCCTGAACGGCGGCGCCATCGGCGGCTACCTGATCGGCTCGGTCGTCGCCGGGGTCCCGCTGATCGAGGCGCTCGGACTGGCGGGATTCTTATAAGTCGATTCGGCGCACGATGAGTTCGTCCACGGACCACCGACCGACACGAACACCCCCGAAGCCCCAGCCGCGAGGCGACCAGACGCTCGCTGCGCTCCTCGTCGCTCGCGTTGCTCGCTTCTGCGGTGCTTACGTCGCCTCTGGTCGCCTCGCGGCTGCCCCTTCGAGTCCCGCCCGACCGCAACCGCACCTCACGCCTCCCCAGCCTCGCGGTTCGCGCTCTCCGAGCGCTCACCGCGTCCCTCGCGCGTGCCGCCTCGCGGCCTCCGCTTCGCGTCGGCCGCTCGCGGGCACGCGCCACCGCAAAAAATTCGCTATTCGCCGTCTGCGGGGTTCCCGTCGCGCGTCTTCACGGCGACGCCCGAGCCGAGTTGTTCGGCCTCCGCGCCGGAGAGCTCGGCGCGCCCGACCCCGAATATCGCGTCGGACTCGTCGACGACGAGCACCTCGTCGCCCGGCCGGATCCCGCCGTCGGCCGCGGTGACGAACTTCGCGAACGCGTTGCGCCCCTCGCGCACGAACGGCTCGCTCTCCTCGCCGACGACCATCCGGTGTCGGGGCGGTGCGAACGCCCTGTGGATTCTTCTCCCGCCCGCGAGCCCGAGCGTGAACCGGCCGTCGGTGCCGTACGAGACGAGCCGGTCGCCCTCGCTGCTGCCGGGCGTGTCGTCGACGTCGCCGTCGATCACCTGTCGCGGGCGGCCGCCGCTCGACCGGCGCACGGTGAGCGGGTCGCCCGGCGGGAACAGCGCGTCGCCCGCGCCGGCCCCGAACTGGTAGTCTGCCGCCGTCCGCAGGTCCGCGAGCGTGTCGGCGTCGGTCATGGCCGCGGTTCTCCGCGCGCGCCCAAAGTGGTTGCGACACCGCCCGCGGCTCACCCGAGCGGCGGGTACGTCGCGGCGCCGTCGCCGTCGACGCGCCAGCGGTCGGCGAGCGCCCGGTACGCTCCCGGGTCGGCGGCCGACTCGGCCGCGACCCTCTCTGGCGGCGACTCCCGCAGCGCCTCGGCCACCGCCTCGCGGTCCGTCGCGGTCGGGCCGCCGGGACTCTCGCCGAGGAGACCGGCCAGCTCGTCGGCGGCCGCGACGACCGCCCGAACCGCCTCGATCCGGTGGCCGAGGTCGAGCGCCGCGGTCAGCCGGGACGCCGCCGCCTCGCCGTCCCCGCGCCGGGCCGCCGCGGCGCCCAGCGTCGCGAGCGCCTGCGCCTCGACCTGCGTGAACCCGCCGGCGCGGGCCGACTCGACGGCGGACTCCAGCGCGGCCGCCGCGGCGTCGCCGTCCCCCCGAGCCAGCGCCAGCCGGCCCCGGACCCGGTCTAACTCCGCCAGCCGCTTGTGCCCCGCGTGGTCGTCGAGCAGCGACGCGGTCCGGTCGACCCGCCGCTCGGCCGCGCCGAGGTCGCCGCGGTCGATGGCGACCTCCGCCAAGATGGCGGTCACCATCGCGCAGCGCGTGTCGGCGCCGAGCGCGTCGAGGCGGTCCAACGCGTCGGTGAGGTACCGCTCCGCCCGGTCGAGGTCGCCGGCGACGTGGGCCGCGCTGCCGAGGTGGCTCAGCGCGAACGCCTCGTACAGCTCCGAGCCGACCCGCTCGGCGATGGCCCGCGCCTCCGCCGCGCGGGCTACCGCCTCGCCGACGGCGCCGCGCTGCTCGGCGACCGCCGCGAGGTTCAAAAGCGAAATGGCCTCGCGGTGTTCGTCGCCGACCGTCCGGTAGCCGTCGAGCGAGCGCCGCGCCGTCCGCTCGGCCGCGTCGAGGTCGCCGCGACGGCGCAGCGCCACCGCCTGGTTCGCGCGCACGTTCGCCGCCCCGTGCGTGTCGTCGTAGGCGCGGAACAGGTCGCCGGCCACCCGGTAGTGGGCGAGGACGGCGTCGGTCCCGTCGAGCCCGTCGAGCGCGTTGCCGACGTCCATCAGCGCCTTCGCCTCCGCGATGGGGTCGCCGACCTCGACGGCGATGGCGTACGCCCGCGAGGCCGCCTCGTAGGCCTCCTCGAAGTCCCCGTCGAAGTGAGCCGCCTGGGCGCGACCGCGGACGGCCGCCGCGAGCCCGCCGCGGTCGCCCGCGGCCCCGAACAGCTCCTCGGCCCGCTCGTACCGCTCGCGCGCCGCGTCGTACTCGCCGCGCCGCCGCGCCACGTCGCCGTACCCGCGCTGGCGCTCGGCGGCGCCCGCCTCGTCGGCGGGCCGCCACGCGTCGAGCGCCGCAGTCGCCCCGTCGAGGTCGCCGGCGTCGACGTACATCCGGGCCACCCACTCCGGCGGCCGGTCGCGCAGGCCGTCCGGGCACGCGTCCGGGAGGTCGATCCAGGCGTAGCGAACGCGCCCGTACAGCGGCGCGAGCCGGGGGTAGCGACGGCCCACGCCGTACACCGCCCGGACGGTCTCCGCCGCCCACGCGCCCGGGTCGCGCTCGATCCGATCGACCGTCGGCGCGTCGCCGCCAACGGCGCGCCGGACGCGGGCGCGCCGCGTCGGGTCGTCCGCGAGCGCGAGCACCCGCGAGACGGCCCGCCCCACGCGCCTGGCGACGATCGGCGCCGGCTCCCGCTCGACGAGCCGCTCCAGGAACAGCACCGACCACTCGTCGTGGACCGCGCGGTACCCCTCGTCCCCGGAGCAGACGAGGGCGGTCCCGACGAGGCGGTCGAGCGCGCGCCGCACCCCGTCGACGGTCGGCGACGGGTCGCCGTCGCCCCCCTCGGGGTCGCCTCCCGAACTCCCCGCCGGCCCGTCGACGAGCGCGTACGCCAGGGTCCCGACGTCGCCCACGCCGGCGACGTTGAGGAGGTTCACGAGCGCCGCCACGTCCGCCGTCGGCGGCGGCCGGTTCCGGACCTCCCGGACCGCCTCCGCGACCGCCGCCTCCAGTCCCGACTCGGGGCCGGCGTCTCCGCTGCGTCCGGCCGTCCCGTCGCTTGTCTCGCGTTCTCCCGAGGCGCCGGCCGCGCTCTCCCCCGGGTCGGCGCCGGCGACCGACCCGGTCGCGCCCTCGCCGCTCGCGCGGACGAGGCGGTGGACGAGCGCGAGCAGCTCCCCGACGCGCTCGTCGTCCGCGCGCCGCACGTCGTCGAGCAGCGCGTTCGGGTCGGCCGCCGGCGCCGACCCGGTACAGTCGGCGACGTGGGCGACGAACCGCTCCACCTCGCGCGCGTCGAGCCGGGGCATCCGCACGGTCGCCATCTCCCGGCGGTAGCGCAGGTCGGCCGGGGACAGCGGGAGCCCGTCGGGGTCGTCGTACGGCTCCTCGCGGGCGTCGAACAGGAAGGACACGTCGTCGCGGTCGGCCAGTTCGCGGGCGAGACCGACCGCCTCCGCGGCCCCGGGGTCGACCGCGTCCTCGACGACCACGAGGTGGTGGCCGTCCCCCGCGGTCACGCGCTCGCGGAGCCGCTCCGTCGCGGCGAACGGGTCGCCGCCGTCGCTCGGCCGGTACGTCACCGGACCGCGTCCCGACCGGTACCACTCGACCGCGACGCTCCGGCACACCGTGCTCTTGCCGCTGCCCGGCGGGCCGACGAGCGCGTGGTCGGTGCCCTCAGTGAGCCCGTCGACGAGCACCCCGGCGATCGACCGCCGCTCGCCGTCGCGCACCGCGGTCCTGTCGAGGACGTACCCCGCGTCGACCTCCGGGAACGACGCCGTCGCGCGGAGCGGTCCGTACGGGTCCGGCTCGCCGGAGAGCCGGTCCTCGTCGACCGCGTGGAACCCCTGCGCCGAGAGCGGGCTCTGCCCGGTGTCGTCGGACCCGGTCCCCCCGAAGAGCCGACCGCCGGTGTGCCCTGTCTTCCCGTCCGCCCCGGCGGATCGCTCCCGGCCGTCGGTCGCGTCGGGGTCGCCGCCCGCCGACGAGTCGCCGGCCTCCCCCTCGGATCGGTCGCCACCGCGCGCGTCGCGCCCGGTCTCTCCCGTCTCGGCGTCGTCCATCGCCGCGAGCGCGTCGCCCGTGTCGTGCCCGCGGTCGATCAGTCCCCGCACCTTCCGTTCCGCCCACTCGACGGCCTCCGGCTCGGTCGACGCCGCCGCCCCGTGGAGCGTCCCGCCGTCGTCGAAGGTGAGAAGCAGCGCGGTCCCGTCGGCCGCGACCACCCCCGCGTCGACGGCGTCGACCGCGGCGACGCGGGACCCCTCCCGCCGCGCGACGGCGCCGAGGTCGTCCGCGAAGCGCTCGGCGGCGTGTCGGTACGCCCGGTCCGCGAGCGCCAGGTCGACCGTCCCGCCGCCCGCGGCCGTGCGCCGGAGCCGCGCCGCGACCCGCGGGTAGGGGAACGCGGGCAGCGCGGCCGCGACCGCGTCCGCGTCGGCGAGCGCTCCGTCGAGCACCTCCAGCGGCCGGTAGGGGTCCGGGGCCGCGGCCCGGTACGTCTCCGCCTCGCGGAGGACCGCGGGGTCGACGTCGACGTCCGCGCCGAGCGGGTCCAGCACGTCGCCCGCGGCCGCGAGGTCGTCGGCGGCCGTCAGGAACTCGCAGTACTCGGTGGCGAGGAGGCGGCCGGACAGCGTCGTCCGATAGCCGTCGGTCTCGCTCGCGACGAGTCCGGCCGCCTCGAGCTCGTCTATCGCCCGGTTCACCGTCGACCGGGAGTGGCCGAGCGCGTCGACGAGCTCGTGTTTGCGCAGCGGCTCCGCGGCGAGCCGTTCGAGGAAGTCGAGCCGGCGCTCGACGGCGCCAACGAGCTCCGACGCCTCCGTCATACGTGCTTCCGCACCACACCCACCGGTATAACTGTTTCTTCGGTGACGACTCTCGCGCGCGGTGGCACAGTGTTTCACTGGGTGAGAATAAGGGCGTCACCGCCACACTCGCTCCCATGAACGAGGACCGTGGGGGCGGGAGCGACGAGGCGGAGGCGTCGGCCCGGCTCGACGAGGCGGAACCGAGCGGCCGGGACGACGCCAAGCCGGTCGAGTCCGCCGGGCCGGCGCCGGACGGGGCCGACGCGCCCGACGACGACGCCGACACCGACTCCGACGCGGCGGGCGACGGCGGCTCGACGTCAGGCGGGTCCGGGACAGGCGCCGCGGACCTGCCGAGCCGCGCGTCGCGGACCGTCGCGGCGTCGCGGGCGGCCGCCGACGACCTGGCGGCGTGGGACCCCGGCGACGTCGACGCGCTCGTGCGGTCGGTCGGCGAGCGCTTGGCCGACAGGGAGACGGTCAGCCGGCTCGCGCGGTCGGCGGCCAACGAGACCGGGCGCGGCCACCCGGGGACGAAGGCCGAGAAGATAGCGACCGCGCTCGACGCCGCCCGGCGGACGCTGCGGGACGCGCCGACCGCCGGCGTGGTCGACCGCGACGGCGCGCGCGGGACCGTGACCGTCGCCGGGCCGGTCGGCGTCGTCGGCGCGGCGGTCCCCGCGACCCACCCGGTCGTGATCCCCGCGGTCCTCTCGCTGTACGCGCTCGCCGCCCGGAACGCGGTCGTCTTCGCGCCCTCGCCGTCGACCGTCGAGACGTGCGACGTGGTCGTCGAGACCGTCCGCCGCGCGCTCGCCGACGCGGGGGCGCCGACCGGCGCGGTCTCGATGCTGCCGGCGCCCGCCGCGAAGCCCGAGACGGACGCGCTGTTCGAGCGCGCCGACCTCGTCGTCGCGGCCGGCTCCGAGGCGACGGTCGCGGCGGGGCAGCGCTGCGGGACGCCGAACCTCGCCGCCGGCGCCGACGGCGTCGTCGCCGTCGCGGACGGGTCGGTCCCGGCCGAGGCCGTGGCGACGCGCGTCGCGGTCGGCGCGACGTACGACTTCGGCGCGCACCCCGCGGGCGACGCCGCGGTCGTCACGGTGTCGCCGGCGGTCGACTCCTTGTGTTCCGCGCTCGAATCGGAGGGGGGCTACGTCCTCGACGCGGCCGAGCGCGACCGGCTTCGGTCGCTCCTCGGCGACGCCGACGACGGGGCGACGGACCCCCGCGGGAACTCGCCGCGGTGGCTGGCGGCCGAACTCGACCTCCCGAGCGCGGCCCGCGAGGCGGCGTTCCTCGTCGCCGAGCCCGACGGCGTCGACGACCGGCTCGCGGCGCTGCCCGGGATCCCCGCGGTCGCGGTCCACGGTCGGAGCGGGTTCGACGGCGCGCTCGCGCTCGCCGCGGAGATCGGGTCCCCGCACGCCGCGGCGGTCCACACCACCCAGCAGCGCCGCGCGCGACGCGCCGCGGAGCGGCTCGCGCCCGGGCGCCTCGTCGTCAACCAGCCGGGGATCGCGGCGACCGGCGCGCGCTCCAACGGGTTCGAGGCGGCGCCCGTGCTGGGGGGCGGCGCCGCCGAGGGGAGCCAGCTCCGCGGCGGGCTCACGCCCGACCGCCTCGCGCAGACGGCGACCGTCGCGGCGACGAGCGTCGCGGACGAGGCGTCCCACCGGAACGGGGCCGGCGACACGCTCCGCGGTCCCTGAGCCGCGTCGTCGGGATCGGGCGGGTCGGCCGGCTCAGAGCTCGATCCGGTCGACGATCGAGCCGTTCCCGTCCCGCCCGTCGCTGTGGGTGTTGATCGCGACGGTCCGGATCCGGTCTTCGAGCAGCGAGCCCTCGATCTTCGCCTTGAGCAGGGAGTCGACCTGGTAGACGCCGGCGGCGTTGTTCATCCGGATCACGACCTGAACGGGGGTCTCGTCGCCCTCGCGGAGCGAGACGCGCTCGATCGCCTGCGAGGAGACGGTGTTGATCCCGCGCCCGCCCTCCTCGTAGGGGACCCGCGAGCGCCCGCGTTCCATGTCGAGGCCGTCGGCGATCCGGACCACGCCGGCCTCCAGCGTGAGCGGCTGCTCCTCCGTGTGGTGACACAGGATCGCGTGGAGCACCTCCGCCTTCACGCGCACCCGGTCCGCCACGCCGTAGAACGCCGGGAGCAGGTCGTCCAGCAGGTCCGCCGCCAGCGGGATCGAGTAGTATGGGTGGTCGTGGCGGTGGACGACGTGGCCGATGTCGTGGAGCGTCGCCGCCAGCGCGACGATCACGGGCTCGTCCGCCTCGTCGAGCCCCTGCTGGCGGGCGCCGTTGAACTCGACGCCGCCGGACTTGAGCAGGTCGTACAGCCGGAGCGCTCGGTCGCGGACGATCCCGACGTGCTTGGCGCCGTGGTCGTTGTACCCCTTCCGCGCGACCGGGTTGACGTTCTGCGCCTCCAAGTAGGCGACGATCTCCTCGTCCGATTCGAGCCGCGCGAGGACCTCGTTGAGGCGCTCGTCGGGGAACGCGTGCTCGGCGTCCGGGTCGTACTCGTGGCGGGCGGCGTCGGTGTCGGCGCTGATCTCGTCGGCCGCCGTCGGTTCGTCCGGTGGGGCTGGGTCGGGGACGTCGTCGCCGTCGATCGGGTCGCGGGCGTCGTCGGACGGGTCGTTCATGCGTCTCCCAGAGTCGCCCGGCCGGCATAAATGTGCGAGCCCTCGGTCCCCGTCCGGACCGCCGAGGCGGCGCTCGCGAACCGCGTCGCCGACCGCGAGCCGGTGTCGCGGCTGTGGCGGTCGAGGCGGTGGCCGGGTTCGACAGGCCGACGTTCCGGCTGAACCTCGCGACCGCGGTCGCGGCGGTCGCGCTCGCGACGCGGCCCGCCGTCCGCGGCGACGGCATCGGAGCGGGTCCGTGAGCGACCGCCGCGGCAGTTTCGACCCGAGACACAACGTATAAGCGCGCGACCGATCAATATGGCAATGTGACCCGACCCGCGTCCGCACGCGGCCCGCAGTCGACGCCAGCGGCGCGGCTCTTCTCGAAAAAACGCGCGTGAGCCGTCCGCCGGCGGGAGTGGCGACCCCGTCCCGGACGACCCCCGGCTCGCGCGCATCGACCCGTTCACCGACCCGGACTCACCGCAGCACCCATGACAGACACGACCACCACGACACCCTACGCGACGCACGACGCGACGGACGGCGAACCGACCGACGCGCCCTTCGAGGGCGTGTACCCCGCGATGACGACCCCCTTCACCGACGGCGACGCGGTCGACCACGACCAGCTCGCCGCGAACGCTCGGTTCCTCGAACGCGCGGGCGTCGACGGCGTCGTCCCCGTCGGCTCGACCGGCGAGTCGGCGACGATGAGCCACGACGAGCACGTCGCGGTGATCGAGACGGTCCGCGACGCCCTCGACGACATCCCCGTCATCGCCGGCACCGGCTCGAACAACACCGCGGAGGCGCTCTCGCTGTCGCGGCGCGCGGCCGACGCGGGCGCCGACGGCCTCCTCCTGATCTCGCCGTACTACAACAAGCCCGAGCCGCAGGGGTTCCTCGACCACTACCGCACCATCGCCGACGAGGTGGACCTCCCGCAGATCGTCTACAACGTGCCGAGCCGGACGGGCCAGTCGATCCCGGTCGACGTGACCGCCGAGCTCGCCGAACACCCGAACGTCCGCGGGTACAAGGCCGCCTCGGGCGACCTCAACCTCATCAGCGAGGTGATCGAGCGCACCCGCGACGAGGCGTTCGCCGTGCTGTCGGGCGACGACGGCCTCACGCTGCCGGTCCTCTCTATCGGGGGCACGGGGACGATCAGCGTGGTCGCCAACGTCGAGCCCGAGCGGACCTGCGCGATGGTCGGCGCCGCGCTCTCGGGCGACTACGACCGCGCGCGGACGCTCCACCACGAGCTGTCGCCGCTCGTCCGCGAGCTGTTCGCCGAGACGAACCCGATCCCGGTGAAGGAGGCCATGCACATCCGGGGCCGGGGCGGCCCCCGCGTCCGCTCGCCGCTCTCGCGGCTCTCGGCCGAGCGACGCGAGTCGCTCCGCGACCTGCTGGCCGCGTACGAGGAGCAGGCGCCGGGAGCGATCGACCCGACGGACGTCGACCCCGCGGCGACGGAGGGCGCGGAATGAGCGCGGACGCGCTCTCGCTCGCCGTCACCGGCGCGGGCGGCCGCATGGGCCGCGAGGTGATCGAGGCGGCCGCCGACCGCGAGGGCGTCGCGGTCGCGGTCGCGGTCAACCGCACCGAGACCGAGCCGGTCGCGGGCGTCCCGGTCGCCGACGCCGCCGACCTCGACGACCTGCTCGCGAGGGAGGCGCCCGACGCCCTGATCGACTTCACCGGCCCCGACTCCGCGGTCGCGTACGCCGAGACCTGCGCCGACGCGGGCGTCCCGCTCGTCACCGGTACGACGGGGTTCGCCGACGCCCAGGTCGCCGACCTCCGAGCCGCGAGCGAGGCGGTGCCCGTGCTCAAGGCGTCGAACTTCGCCCGGGGCGTGGCCGCGCTCCGCCGCGCGGTCCGCGAGGCCGCCGCGGCGCTGCCCGGCTACGACGCGGAGCTGACCGAGACGCACCACAACGCGAAGCGCGACGCCCCCTCGGGGACCGCGAAGTCGATCCTCGACGACGTGGCGGCCGTGCGCGGCGACCTCGACGAGCGCGTCCACGGCCGCGAGGGCGACGCGCCCCGAAGCCCGGGCGAGGTCGGCGTCCACGCCCGCCGGGCGGGCGACGTGACCGGCGAACACGAGGTCCTGCTGGCCGGCAACCGCGAGACGCTGGAACTCACGCACCGCGCCGGCGACCGCGGGGTGTTCGCCGAGGGCGCGCTCGACGCCGCCGCGTGGCTCGCCGGCCGCGACCCGGGCTGGTACGGGTTCGACGACGTGCTCGACGCGGCCGACGACGGGACCGACCGCACCGACGGGGGCGCCGATGAATAACCTCAGAACATCTGAATATCGACGAGTAAATACCGACACTCATCCATACTCCAGCCAATGAGCCTCGAAGCCGACGTCGCCGACCTGTGGAACCGCTATCAGGACGGGCTGACCGCGGCGGACGCGACCGACGCGGACGCGGCCGTGATAGACGAGTTCCTCGCCGCCCTGGAGGCCGGCGAGGTCCGCGCCGCCGAGAAGACCGGCGACGACGTGACCTCGTGGGAGGCCAACGAGTGGGTCAAGCGGGGGATCCTGCTGAACTTCGGCCTGCGCGAGACGGAGCCGCGAGAGTACGGCGGCGTCACCTACCACGACGTGCTCCCGCTGCGCGACACCGACGACCTCGCCGAGCGCGGCACGCGGAACACCCCGGACGGGACGACGATCCGCCGCGGCGCGTACCTCGGCAGCGACTGTATCATGATGAGCCCCTCGTTCGTCAACGTGGGCGCGTACGTCGGCGACGGCACCCTCGTCGACTCCTGTGACACGGTCGGCTCCTGCGCGCAGCTGGGCGAGAACGTCAAGCTCGGCGCCAACACGCTGATCGGCGGCGTCCTCGAACCGGTCGAGGACGCGCCGGTGATCATCGAGGACGGCGTCTCGCTGGGCGCGGGCTGTCGCGTCACCAGCGGGTTCCGCGTCGGCGAGGACTCGATCGTCGGGGAGAACACGCTTCTCACGCCCCGGATCCCCGTCTACGACCTCGTCGAGGAGGAGGTCGTCTACGGCCACCTCCCGGCAGAGCGCCGCGCGTTCACCCGGATGGTGGAGTCGTCCGTCGGCGACCACGACCTCTTCGAGGGCGGCGCGTACAAGCCCGCGGTCGTCGCGACGCACGTCGAGGAGGAGACGCTGGAGGCGACGCGGCGGGAGGACGCGCTCCGGGAATGAGCGACGCGGACGCGAGCGCGGCGCCGACCGCCCCCGACGAGAACCCCCCGGTCCGCCGCGTGAGCGACTGGGACGCCGACCGCCTCCGCGACCTCGCGGCCGCGCACGAGACGCCGCTGTACGTCCAAGACCTCGACCGCGTCCGCGAGAACTGCGAGCGGCTGCTCGCGGCGTTCCCCGACGCCGACGTACGGTACGCCGTCAAGGCGCACACCGGCCGCGCAGTCCTGGAGGCGGTCCGCGACGCGGGCCTCGACGCCGAGTGCGCCTCGGCGGGCGAGGTCGCTCGCGCGCTCGCCGCCGGCTTCGACGGCTCGCGGCTCCACTACACCGCGGTCAACCCGCCGGCCCGCGACCTCGACTACGTCGCCGGCGTCGCCGCGGCGGAGCCGGACCTCACCGTCACCGTCGGCGCCGTCGACACGCTCGACCGCCTCCTGGAGCGGGGCTACGACGGCCGCGTCTGCGTCCGCGTGAACCCCGGCGTGGGCGCGGGCCACCACGAGAAGGTCACCACCGGCGGCGCCGCGAAGTTCGGGATCCCGTACGACCGGGCCGCGGACGCGGCGCGAGACGCGGCCGAGCGCTTCGACGTGGTCGGGGTCCACGCCCACGCCGGCTCGGGGATCGACCCGGAGCAGCTGGACAGCCACCGCGAACTGGTCGCGCGGATGGGCGACCTGGCGCGCGAGCTGGCCGACCCGGACGGCGACGCGGCCCCCGTCGACCTCGACTACGTCGACGTGGGCGGCGGGTTCGGCGTCCCCTACGAGGAGGACGCCCCGCCGCTCGACCTGCCGGCGGTCGCCGAGGCCACCCGCGAGGCGGTCGCGCCGCTGCCCGACGGCATCGACCTCGCCGTCGAGCCCGGGCGCTACGTCGTCGCGGACGCCGGCGTCCTCCTGACGCGGGTGAACACGGTGAAGCCGACGCCGGACGAGACGGTCGTCGGCGCCGACGCGGGGATGACCGACCTGCTCCGCCCGGCGATGTACGACGCCTACCACCCGATCCGCAACCTGGGCGGCGGGCGGGACCGCGACGGGGGCGACGCGCCCCCCGTCGCCGAGCGGGAGGCAACCCCTGTCACGGTCGCCGGACCTATCTGTGAGACCGGCGATACGCTGGGTACGAACCGCGCGCTCGCCGACCCGCACCGGGGGGACCTCCTCGCGGTCGGGACCGCGGGCGCGTACGGGTACGAGATGGCGAGCCAATACAACTCACGACCGCGGCCGGCGGAGGTCGCGCTCGACGGCGGGACCGCGGCGGTCGTCCGGCGCCGAGAGGCGCTCGACGATCTGACGACGGTCGAGCGAGAGGCGGCGCGTGACCGCGCCGACCGGACGGAGGGCGGCCGATGAGCACCCACGCCGTCCCGGTCGAGAAGTACCACGGCACGGGCAACGACTTCCTCGTCGTCGACGCGGCCGACGAGAACGTCGGCGACCGCGCGGCGTTCGCGCGGGCGCACTGCGACCGCGAGACGGGCGTCGACGGCGGCGACTTCACCGCTGCGGACGACCGCGGCGCGCCGTCGGGCCGACGCGGCGCGGACGGCGTCCTCTTCCTGTCGATCGAGGAGCGGTTCGACCCGACCCGCGTCGTGATGACGCTGGTCCAGCCGGACGGCTCCACCGCGACGATGTGCGGCAACGGCGCCCGCGTCGTCGCGCGCTGGGCTCACGACCGGACTGGCGACCGCGAGTTCATGATCGACACGCAGGCGGGCACCCGCCGCGCCACGGTGACCGCGGACGGGAGCGCCGCCACCATCGAGATGGGCGAGCCGACGTTCGACCCCCGCCGCGTCCCGGTCGCCCGCGAGGGCGCGCTCGCTGACGAGCCGCTGGTCGACGAGCCGGTCGCGGGGCTGCCCGTCACCGCCGTCCACACCGGCGTCCCGCACGCGGTCGCGTTCGTCGACGGCGGCCGCGACGACCCCGACGGGATCGACGCGGTCGACCTCGACGCGGTCGCGCCGCCGGTCCGACACGCCGACGTCTTCCCCGAGGGCGCGAACGTCAACCTCGCCGCCGTCGTCGACGACGGCGCCGGCGACGGACCGGCGGTCCTCGACCAGCGCACCTTCGAGCGCGGCGTCGAGGGCGAGACGCGCTCCTGCGGCACCGGCGCGGTCGCGGTCGTCGCGGCCGCCCGCCGCCTGGGCCTGATCGAGGGCGAGTCGGCCGTGAGCCGGCCGCCGGGCGGCGAACTGCGGATAACGGTACCGGACCGCGGCCACGCCACGCTCGCCGGCCCCGTCGCCCACGAGTTCTCGGGGGCGCTCCCCGCCGACCCCAGATGAGCGGCGACGGCGATGCCGGCTCGGGTTCGGACGCGGGGCCCGACTTCGACCCGGTCTCGTTCCTCGAAGAGGCGGTCCGGATCCCCTCCCACGAGTCGCCCGACGAGATGCGCGAGTCCGTCGTCGACCTCCTCGACCGACGGGGCGCCGACCCCGCGGTCGTCGCGGACGGCTGCGTCCTCGCGGAGAAGCGCTCGCCGGCGCCCGGGGCGGGGCCGCACCTCGTGTTGAACACGCACCTCGACACGGTGACGCCGCACGTCGCGTTCGAGCGCGGGCCGACGCGCGACGGCGAGCGCGGCGCTCAGACGGGGGCCGGGGACGACCCGGACGAGGTGATCCGCGGCCGGGGCGCCTGCGACGCGAAGGGGCCGCTCGCGGCGCTGCTCGCCGGCTTCCTCGCCGCCGACCCCGACCGCGGGCGGCTCACGCTCGCGCTCACCCCCGACGAGGAGGCGCTGTCGCTCGGCGCCGCGGCCCTGGCCGGCCGGCTGCCGGGGACCGACGACCGGCTTGACGGGGACCTGTACCTCGTCGGCGAGCCCACGGGGCTCGACGCCTGCACCGCCGCGAAGGGGCGGTTCCAGGCGACCGTCGAGCTGTCCGGGGTCGCCGCGCACGCCGCCGAGTTCGCGGGCGCGAACGCGGTCGCGGCGGCCGAGGACGCGCTCGCAGCGGTCCGGACGTTCGACGCGGACGCGACCGCCCACCCGCAGTTGGGGCCGCCGAAGCTCACTCCCACGGTCGTCGAGGGCGGCGCGGCGACGAACCAGGTGCCGGCGGACTGCGAGATAACGGTCGACCGGCGGAGCGTCCCGCCGGAGACCGCCGAGGAGTTCCGGTCGTCGCTCGCGGACGCGGTGCGGGAGTCGCTCGCGAGCGGCCCGGCCGGCGACCGGGGCGTCGACGCCGCCGTCGCGCTCACCGACCGCGAGTCGCCGTTCCTGGAGGCGTTCGCGACGGACCCGGACCACGACCTCGTCCGAACCGTCGCCGACGCGGCGCGCGACGCGAGCGACGCGGTCGGCCTTTCGGACGAGCGCGGGGGCGGCGTCCGGCCGTTCGGCGCGGCGACGGAGGCCTCCTACTTCGCGCCGGCGCCGACGGTCGTGTTCGGGCCCGGAGACCTCGCCGACGAGGCAGGCGCGGTCGCGCACGCCGAGCGGGAGTACGTCCGGGTGCGCGAGGTCGAGGCGGCGGCGGCGGCGGTCGAGGAGACGGTCGCCGCGCTGCTCGGGTGAGCGCGGCCGCGCTCGGGCGTCCGCTCGCAACGCCGGACTGGACGCTCGCCGGCTACAGCAGGAACGTCTCCTCCTTCTCCGCGAGGTCGACGAAGTCGTCGGCGGCCGCGATCAGCTCGTCGGCGGCCGAGTTGCCGAACCCCATCGCCTCCACGCGGACGCCCTCGTGGCGGAGGTGCGAGCAGAGCCGGGCGAAGTCACCGTCGCCGGTACAGAGGACGACCGTGTCGACGTGGCTGGCTAAGGAGACGGCGTCGAGGCTCATCCCGAGGTCCCAGTCGGCCTTCTTCGACCCGTCGGCGAACGTCTTGATCTCCTTGATCTTCGTCTCGAAGCCGATGTCGCGGAGCGCCTCGAAGAAGCTCTCCTCCTCGGGCGAGTCGGCGCGGATGACGTACGCGATGGCGCGCACGAGCGACCGGTCCGCGACGGCCTCTTCGAGGAGGCCGGAGTAGTCGATGTTCCGCGAGTAGACGCTCTGTGCGGAGTGGTACAGGTTCTGCGAGTCCGCCAACACCGCGACGCGCTGGTCCGGGTGAATGTCGTTCATAGGCCCTCCTTCACCGCCCGCCGTTAGGGGCTTTGGGATCCGCGCGGCGGCGAGTCCCGGGCGCGGGCGAGCCGCGGCGACCACCATGGTTTATGTCAGACGATGGCGACCGTGGCCCATGGACGAAAAGCGGTTCGTCGTCGCCCTCTTCGGCCTCGCGGTCGCGTTCGTCGCCGGCTACGTGGCCTACCGGTTCGTCGCCCCGCTCACGGTCGCCGTCTTCCTCTACTACTCGACGCGGCGGTTCTACCACCGGCTCGAACGCTTCCGACTGCCGGCTCGGGTGCGCGCCGTGATGTCGCTGTCGCTCATCGGCGTGCCGCTCATCGGCCTGGTGAGCTACACCCTAGTGCTGCTGATCTTGGAGGCGCGCCGGTTCATCAAGACGTACCCGGTGGCCGACACCATCGGCGCGGAGAACTCGGTGATCGGCGACCTCGCGGAGCTGTCGAACCCGACGGCCGACGAGCTGCTCGCGGCGTACCGGTCGGGGCAGTTCGACCCCCTCATCGACCTCGTTTCCGAACAGGCGTCGCTGCTGGCGAGCACCCTCTCGGGGCTCGCCCTGAACCTCCTCATCACCATCGTCGTGACCTACTACCTGCTCATCGACGGGTCCCGGTTCCACAGCTGGCTCCTCTCGTTCGACGACGACGC
Organism: Halorubrum sp. ARQ200; assembly: GCF_005435115.1. Classification (NCBI taxonomy): domain Archaea; kingdom Methanobacteriati; phylum Methanobacteriota; class Halobacteria; order Halobacteriales; family Haloferacaceae; genus Halorubrum; species Halorubrum sp. ARQ200. The sequence continues at coordinate 253,796 of NZ_SGTZ01000004.1, forward strand.
GGTCGTCCGCGAGTACCTCGAGACCGCCGACGACGAGCTGGAGGCGGTGCTGTACGGGAACCTGCTCAACGTCATCGCCATCGGCATCATCGCCGTCGTCACCTACCTCGGGTACAACGCGGTCGCCCCGGCCGCCGTCGAGATCCCGTACCCCACGCTCGCCGGCGCGCTCACCGGCGTCGCCAGCCTGATCCCCGTGATCGGGATGAAGATCGTCTACATCCCGATCGCGGCGGCGATGTCGGTCCCGCTCGCGCTCGACGGCGACCTCTCGCTGCTCGTGTACGTCGCGGGGTTCCTCGCGGTCGCGGTCGTGGTCGTCGACACCATCCCCGACATCGTCCTGCGGCCGTACTTCAGCGGCAAGACGACCCACGTCGGGCTGCTGATGCTCGCGTACATCTTCGGCCCGGTCGTGTTCGGCTTCCACGGGCTGTTCCTCGCGCCGATCATCCTCGTGCTGGCGCTGACGTTCGCGGACACCGCGCTGTTGCGCCTGCTCGGCGTCGAGCCGGACTCGGGGCCCGAGATCTCCGCCGGACAGCGTCAGCTCGACGAGTTCTGAGCCGTCGCGGGCGCAGGGCGGTTCGGTAACGGTTCGCGGCGAGCCGAAGTCATATATCCCCGGTCGACGACCGGGCCACGTATGCGACTCCACGTCATCGGACTCGGCGGGGCCGGCGGGCGGGTCGCCGACCGGCTCGCCGCGGCGCACGGCGACGACCCGTTCCTCGGGGGCGTCAACGCCTTCGACACCGACATGGACGCGCTCGGGGCGCTGGACGCGCTCGGCGAGGAGCGTCGGTACCGGTTCGGCGACGCCGCGGGCGGGGACGGGCTCCAGGGCGACCTCCACGCCGGGCGTCGCCTCGGCGACGCGCACGCGAGCGAGCTCGGGCGGGCCATGGACGACCAGCGGCCGTCGCTCGCGGAGGCGTTCCTGCTCGTCGTCGGCCTCGGCGGCGCGGCCGGCGCGGGCGCGGCGCCCGCGCTCGCCGCGGAGCTCTCGCGGCTCTACGACGCCCCAGTCTACGCCTTCGGCTTCCTCCCCACCCGCGACGAGACAGAGGAACCGGACGACGACGCCCCGCGAAGCGCGTCCGCCGGCGGGGCGAGCGGCGCGGGGGCGGGCGCGGGAGCCGGTGACGGGCCCGCGCCGCCGACCCCGCACCGCCCGCTCGCCGAGCGGAACGCGGCCCGGACGCTCGACGCGCTCTCCGAGGAGTGCGCGGCGGTCTTCCCCTTCGACAACGCGGCGTGGCTCCGTCCGAGCGAGACGCTCGGCGGGGCGCGAGACCGGCTCAACGGGGTCGCGGCCGAGCGGATCGCGGCGCTGTTCGGCGCGGGCGAGACGCCGGAGGGCACGGAGACGCCCCAGCAGGTGCTCGACGCGAGCGACGTCGCCCGCGCGGCGGGCGGTGACGGCGAAATCGCGGCGATCGGGCACGCGACGCAGGCGGTCGACGCGCCCGACTCGGGCTCGAAGTTCGGGCTCGGGCTGTTCGGCTCCTCGGAGCCGGCCGAGGTCGACACGAGCGCCGCGGTGTCGGCAATCGAGACGGTGATCCGGAAGGCGACCCGCGGGAAGAACACGGTCGAGGTCCCCGACGGGCGCGCCGACCGGACCCTGCTCGTGGTCGGCGGCCCGCCGGCGTGGCTCAACCGCGAGGCGATCGCCGACGGGCGGCGCTGGCTCGCCGAGGAGACCGGCTCGGACGCGATCCTGAGCGGCGACGCGCCGGTCCCGGAGGGCGACGAGGTGTTCGCCGTCGTGATCCGGTCGGGGATCGACGAGCCGGACCGGGTCCGGGAGATCCGCGAGACGATCGAGTGACCGCGCCGGCGCGGGGCGGCGGCCGACGCCCGGCGGGCGACCCGAACCGGTTAACCGGGTGGCGCGCCCAGTGACCCCGTGACGACGCAGGCAGACCTCGGGATCGACCTCGACGTGCGCGACGCCGCGGCCGTCGCGGAGCGGCGCGACGAGCTCGTCGCCGCCGTGCGCGACCACGCCGGGGCGATCGCCTACCAGCTCGCGCGGCTCCAGGGCGGCGACTACGGCCGGGAGACGCTGTCGACGCGCGGCGGCGAGTGGACGGTGAAACACGAGGCGGGCGAGCTGGAGTTCCTCCTGTTCTCGCCGAAGTCGGGCTCGGACACGTACGTCATCTCGACGAAGCAGCCGCCGGACCCCGCCGACCTCGCGGTCGCGCTCGACGACTACGCGGCGTTCGTGGCGGCGTGGAACGACCACGTCGACTCGCTGTCCGGCGTCCTCGACGGCGTGAGCGCCGAGTTCCCGGAGCCGGCGACCACCGAGGGCGTGGTGGCGGAGCGCGACCGCGTCCTCGACGCGATCCGCGAGACCTGCGCGGTCATCGCGGGGGAGATCCACCGGTACGAGGGCGACGACTACGGGACGTTCACGGCGCGCGTGGAGGGCGACCGCTGGGAACTGAAGTACGACGAGGGGAGCGTCTCGTACCTCCGGATCGGCGGGTCGGGCGGCCTCTACCTCCTCTCGCAGTACGGCGCGCCCTCCGCGGCCGACGTCCGGGAGTGCGCGGACGGGTTCCGCGGCTTCGTCGCGGCGTACAACGAGTTCGTCGACGGCCTCGAAAGCGACCTCGAACGGATTTCCGTCTGAGGCTCCGTCTCGACCGACCGGCCGGCCTCTTCGCGCACTCACCGCTCCGTCCCGTCCGCGGCGCTCAGGAGGTCGCCGAGCAGAACCGGGTACCGCCGCGAGACGACCGCCGCGTACACGGCGGCCGAGACCCCGGCGCTCACCGCGACGGCGACCCCGAACCCGACCGGGGAGAGGGAGGCGAGCCCCGGCGCGTTCAGGGCCCACCCGACGCCGACGAGCCCCGCGGCGGCGGCGAGCGCGCCCGCGACCGCTCGGGCGACGGCCCGCGAGTCGATCTCGAGGTCGAGGAACCGCTGTCGCTCGGCGGCGGGGACCGCCGCGACGGTCGAGGCCTCCCGGTCGAACTCGATGGCCCCGGCCTCGGCCATCACCGGGCAGTGGTGCTGGTACAGCGACGCGTACACGCTCTTCCGCTCCTCGCTCGCGACGGCCGCCGGATCGATCCCCCGTTCGCGGGCGGCGACCCGGCGAGAGGCCTCCGCGAGGCTCACGGGGCCGTCGCGGCGGTGGAGCAGTGCCCACAGGAGCCGGCGCCGGCGGTTCCCCAGGATCCCGAGCAGGTCGTCCCGGTCGACGACCGACTCCGAGTCCGCCGGGCCGAGCGGTCTCCGCCCGTCGTCGCCACTCTCGGAGTCGGCGGATCCGACGCCGTCGTCTCCGGTCGCGTCCCCACGGCGGCCACGTCCGTCGTCTCCCACGGACGCACCGCCGTCGGCGCGCAATCCGCGTCTCCCACCTCGTTCCCCGTCGCGTCTCGTGTCTGTTGGTAACATACCACTTTCTACGGCGACGGCCGACTAATGTATTGGCCGATATGATCACGAACATGAGTGATTGCCTCAGTCGGTCGCGTCACGCCGGCCGGGAACGCTGCGCGGGTCCGCCGGTCCGTCGCCGCCGCCCGGAGCGGATCCGGGTCCCGCCGACGGCGCGACGCCGTCGGCCGGCGAAACGACTCGTTACCGCCGGCGCCGCCGCGGTAATCCGTCGTAGCAATCGGTTAATACCTACTTATCCTCGGTGGCGTGGTGTCTCACGTCCCTCCCCCCGCGACGCTCGGACGCCCCACAGGGGCGCTCCGTTCGGACCGGCGTGGGACGATCCCTCATGTCACGAACTCCCTCGAAATCGCTCACGGTCGTCATCGCCTCGCTGCTGGTCGTCTCCGCGGTCGCCGGCGCCCCGGCGGCCGTCGCGCAGGACGGGCCGCCTCCGACGCCGGCCGCCTACTTCGGCGAGATAACCGTCGACGGCGAGCCTGCCCCCGAGGGCGTCGAGGTCACGGCGTACGTCGACGGCGAACTGCGCGGGAGCCTCACCACGACCCAGATCGGCGCGTACGGCGGTTCCTCGGCGTTCGACCGGAAGCTCGTCGTCGAGGGGACCGACGCCGACGCGGGCGCGACCGTCGAGTTCCGGGTCAACGGCGAGGTCGCCTCGACCGACGACGCGATCGAGTGGGAGCCGGGCGAGGTCCGCCGCGTCGACCTCGCGGTCGGCGATGGCGCCGACGGCGGCGACGGTTCGGACGGGTCGGACGGCGGCGACGGATCAGACGGTGCCGACGGCAGCGACGGTTCGGACGGGTCGGACGGCGGTGACGGTTCGGGCGGCGGAGACGGGTCGGACGGCGCCGACACCGATGGCGGCGGTGGCGGCGGCGCCGTCGCGCCTCCGCCGAGCGGCGACGCCGTCGAGACGACCGCGGCCTCGGTCGAGATGGCGAACGGCACCGCGACCCTCTCCGCGGGCAGCGTCGGGACCGACGAGGTCGTCGAGGCCGACCTGCCGAACGGGACGGCGACGCCGAACGCGACGCTCGCCGCGCTCTCGGTCGCCCCCTCCTCGGAGATCCTCTCGTTCGGCGTCGAGGCGACGGCGATGGCCCCCTCGGAGCTGCCCGACGGCGTGCGCGACCACGAGGGTGCGGAGACGGTGTCGGTCTTCGAGATCGAGCCGACCACCTTCGACTCCGGCGCCGTCGAGTCCGCCGAGATCCGCTTCGAGACGGAGATGTCGGCGTTCTCCGACGCGGAGTCGCCCGAGGGCGTCGCCCTGTACCGCTACGTCAACAACCGGTGGCGCGAGCTCCCGACGACGTACGAGGGCGACGGCGTCTACGTCGCCGAGACGCCCGGGTTCTCCTACTTCGCGGTCGGCGGCCCGCAGTCCGACGTGACGGTCGCCGAGGCCTCGCTCGGCGCGGCCGAGGTGTCCCCCGAGAGCGAGACGGAGGTGGCGGTCAGGCTGCGGAACGCGGGCGACGCCGAGGGGACGACGAACGTCGGCCTGCGGATCAACGGCGAGCTCGTCGCCGACCGGACGATCACGGTCCCCGCCGACGCGACGCGGCGCGTCACGTTCACGCCGCGGTTCCCCGAGGTCGGCGAGTACGACGTGGCCGTGGGCTCGACCGAGGTCGGAACCGTCTCGGTCGTCGAGTCCACCGACGACGCCGACTCCGGGAACGGCGGCGGCGCCGGCGCGACCGGCGACGGGAGCGGGGACGCTTCGGACGACGGCGCGCCGCTCGAAGGGTTCGGCGTCGGCCTCACGCAGGTCGTCGGGCTCGTGAGCCTGCTGCTGGTCGTGGCCGGCGGGTTCCTCCTGTTGCGCCGGGAGTGACCGACCGGTCGCCTCGGCTCTCGGCGACGTCGTCGGGCGCTCCTCCCGCTCGATCGATGCGCGTTCGTGCCTATCTCGATCGTGTTTTGGCAATACTTATTCATCTCTGTTGGGTACCGACTCGCACATGTCGATCACCCTTCCGGGGCCGACGCTCGGCGTCGTCGGCGGCGGACAACTGGGCCGGATGCTGGCCGAAGCCGCGGCGCCGCTCGGCGTCGACCTCGTCGTGTTGGACCCGACGCCCGACTGTCCGGCGGCGCCGGTCGCGACCGACCAGATCGTCGGCGACTTCGACGACGCGGACGCACTCGATGAGCTCGCGGCCCGCGTCGACGCCCTGACCTTCGAGATCGAGCTCGCGGACCCGGACCGCCTCGCGGCCGCGAGCGAGGAGCACGGCGTGCCGGTCCACCCGGACCCCGGCACCCTGGAGACAATACAGGACAAGCTGGTCCAGAAGGAGGCGCTCGCGGACGCCGGGATCCCCGTCCCGGAGTTCGTCGCGGTCGCGACCGCCGAGGGGCTCGAACGCGTCGTCGAGGAGTTCGGCGGCGTCATGCTGAAGGCCCGCCAGGGCGGCTACGACGGCCGCGGCAACGTCTCGGTGGAGACGCCCGACGAGGCGGCCGACGCGCTCGATCAGATCGGCGGCGCCGCGATGGCCGAGGAGTTCCTCGACTTCGAGCGCGAGGTCGCCGTGATGGGTCTGAAGGGCGCGGACGGCGAGACGCGGACCTACCCGGTCACGGAGACGGTCCACCGCGAGGAGATCCTCCGCGAGAGCGTCAGTCCGGCCCGGGCCGACGACGCGGTCGTCGCCGAGGCCGAGTCGGTCGCGCGCGACGTGCTCGACGTGCTCGACGGCCGGGGAGTCTACGGCATCGAACTGTTCGAGACGCGCGAGGGCGAGGTGTTAGTCAACGAGATCGCGCCGCGCCCGCACAACTCCGGCCACTGGACGATCGAGGGCGCGCGCACCTCGCAGTTCGAGAACCACGTCCGGGCCGTCCTCGGCTGGCCGCTCGGCCCGACCGGCCTCGTCGCGCCCGCGGTCACGGCGAACCTCCTCGGCGACGTTCACGAGAGCAGAGCTCTCGTGAGCCAACCGGAATCACGCTGTGATTCCGGTGACGTGGACGAGCGGGGGGCGGCGACGCTCCGGAACGTCGAGTCCGTCCTCGACGCGCCCGACGCCGACCTCCACTGGTACGGCAAAGACGACGTGTACCCGCTTCGGAAGATGGGCCACCTGACGGTGACGGACCGGGGCGCGACCGACGAAGTCGACCGCGACGCGCTGTTCTCTCGGGCGCGAGAGCTCCGCGACGGGCTGACCTTCCGAGACGCGTAGCCGTGGACCGTCCGGTCTTCAGGAGTTTCGGTCGATCCACGCGCAGAAGGCGTCGAAGTCACGCGCGCCGGCGTCGTCCGCGATACCGCTGAGGGTTCCCTCCCGAAGCTCGTCGTGTAGCGGAACCGTGACGTGCCGTCTGTCCCTCTCGTTCGCCGGATGCTCGTAGTACAGCTGCGCGTGGTCGCCGGTCGTTCGTCGCCACTCGAAACCGCCGCGGTTGACGAGGACCTTCACGACTTCCCGCCCAGAGAACGTGCGCCTCGCCACGCTATTCGAGGACGTCGGGCGGTTCCGCGTCTCCGGTCGCGTTCTCCTCGGGGTCGATCCCGAGTTCCCGAAGCTCCTCGTCGGTCGGCTCGCGACCGATCTCTCCTCGGTGGAGCGCGACGGCCTCGTCGAGGTTCTCCAGCGCGTCGGACCGGGACTCTCCCTGCGTCGTGACGCCCGTCCCGACGTCTCGGGCGATCCACCACCCCTCGTCTCGCCAGAGGCGGATCTCCCCGTCGCGGTCCGCTCCGTCTTCCGTCGAGCTCGCCATTATCGTATCGTTCGTCCGATTTCGTTGATAAGGGTTGGGCAGACGAACGACCGATACCGGTGCGCCGACCAAGTGACGACTCGATGCCGGACGGTCTCGCACCCGACGCGCCACGCGAACGCCAGTCGATCCGGCTCCCGCCGGACCGGATCGAGGCGCTCCGCCAGTGGGCGGAGGAGGGAACCGCCCTGACGGCTGCGGTCCGCGTCTGCGACCCCGACGGTCGGCTCGCGCTCGTGAGGACCTCGTGGTCGGACGGCTGGGTGCTCCCGGGCGGCGCGGTCGAACCGGGGGAGTCGCCGGCGGCCGCGGCGGCGCGGGAGGTCCGCGAGGAGACCGGACTCGACGCGGCGATCGGCGACCCGGTCGTCGTCTTCGAGCAGTCGTACGTCGACGCCGAGCGCGACGTGTTCGCGTTCGAGGCCGAGTACGTCGTCTTCGCGGCGCGCGCCGAGGGGTGGATTCCCGACACGGCCGATCTCGGAGTCGATCCGGACGAGATCCGCGCCGCGAGGTGGTTCGACGAAGTCCCGGCGAACCTCCACGACGGGGATCTGCTCCGGGGGCTCCTCTGACCGCGCTTCGAGGGGAAGTTCCCTCCGGCTCGCCGCATCCGGCACTTCCTTACCGGCCTCCGCCGAATCCCTGCCCATGACCACGGTGGACGACCTGATCGACCGGCTCGAAGCGGAGGCGGCGGCCGACGCCGACCCGGCGACTACCCCGGACGTGGGGATCATCATGGGCTCGGACTCGGACCTCCCCGTCATGGAGGACGCCTACGAGGCGCTCGACGACCTCGGCTTCGCGGAACAGACCGACTTCGACGAGCCGCCGGACGCCCGGTTCACCTACGAGAGCTACGTCGTCTCCGCGCACCGCACGCCGGAGCTGATGTACGCGTACGGGGAGACGGCGTCCGCCCGCGGGCTCGACGTGATCATCGCCGGGGCCGGGGGGAAGTCCGCGGACCTGCCGAACATGACCGCGTCGATCGCGTACCCGGTACCCGTCATCGGCGTGCCGGTTCAGGAGAAGTCGGTCGACTCCGTCATCGGGATGCCGACCGGCGCGCCGATCGTCGCCGTCGACGCCGGGAAGTCGTACAACGCCGCGCTGTCGGCCGCGCAGGTGCTCGCGCGCGAACACGAGGCGGTCGAGGAACGACTGGTCGAACTCCACGACGAGCAGCGGGCGGACGTCGCGGACGTCTCCGCGGCCCTCCACGACCGCGGACTCGACGGGTTCCGCGAGCGGTAGCGGGAACGCGTCGCGTTCGGCCGGCTTGCCCCGGACGCGTCGCCCTTTCATTCCGCGACGAACCCGTTCGGCGGCTCTCGGTGACATTTCCGGCGCTTCGACCGCGAACGGCCGGTACCGGCCCGCACGCACGCGGACGCACAAGACTCAACGCTTATGAGGGGGCGGTCCAAACCCCAGCACGTTACGGAGACCTATATGAGCGATTGGATAGCGATTGGCGCCTTGGCGGTCGTCGGCCTGCTCATCCCGGTAGCGATGATGTCAGTGTCGGCGCTGCTCCGCCCGAGCGTGCCTGAGACCGGTAAAAGTACCACCTACGAGTCCGGCGAGACCCCGACGGGCGGGACGCGGATCCGGTTCAACATCCAGTACTACATGGTCGCGTTGTTGTTCGTCGTGTTCGACATCGAGACCGTGTTGCTGTTCCCGTGGGCGGTCATCTACCGTCCGGCCGTCCAGGCCGGCGTGCCGATGGCCGACCTGCTGTGGCCGATGTTGGCGTTCGTCGGGATCCTGGCCGTCGGGCTCGTCTGGGCGTGGCGGTCGGGGGCGATCAGCTGGGCCCGCAGCCCCCGCGCGACCAGCAGAAAGACGACGGAGGACCTCAACTAATGAGCAGCGATCAACCGTTTATCACCGACGATTCGCAAGTCGTAACCGAGACCCGAGACGCCCGGATGACCGGGCAGGGAGACCGGTTCAACTCCCGCCTGCGTGAGGCGTTCGGCTCCTCGCCGTTCATCCTCACCAAGTTCGACAAGTTCCTGAACTGGTGTCGGGGATCCTCGATGTTCATGCTGCAGTTCGGCATCGCCTGCTGCAGCATCGAGATGATGCACACCTACGCGGTGAAACACGACCTCGACCGCTTCGGGTCGGGCGTCCCCCGCGCCTCGCCGCGGCAGGCCGACGTGATGATCGTCCCCGGGACGATCGTCTCCAAGTTCGCCCCGCGGATGAAGCGCGTCTACGACCAGATGCCCGAGCCGAAGTTCGTCGTCGGCATGGGCTCGTGTACCATCTCCGGCGGCCCGTTCCAGGAGGGGTACAACGTGATCAAAGGCGCCGAGGAAGTCATCCCGATCGACATCCACGTCCCCGGCTGCCCGCCTCGCCCCGAGGCGCTCGTGTACGGCGTCGTGAAGCTACAGGAGCGCGTCGCCAACGGCGAGGCCGCGCCCGTCACGGTCAAGCCGTACGAGCTGGAGGAGTTCTCGGACCTCGAACGCGACGAACTCGTCGACAAGCTGGCCGACCAGATCGACGACGACGAGCTCGTCATGCGGTACAACTTCGCTGATTCGCCATGAGCCTCGAACGACCAGACACCGTCGACGACGGCACCGTCGAGCAGACGCCCGACGAGATTGAGGCGCTGCTCGGTGACCTCGTCGTCGACCGCGACGACCACCTGAACGCGCCCGGCTTCGTCATCCGCCCGGACACCGTTCAGGAGACGCTTCGGACCCTGAAAGAGCAGGCGGGGTACGACCACCTCTCCGTCGTCTCCGCACAGGAGTACGAGAACCGATACGAGTCGATCTACCACCTGAAGAAGTACGACGACCCGACCCAGGAGGTCAGCGTCGTCGTCCCCGCCGACAAGGACGACCCCGTCTCCGAGTCGGGCGAGCCCGTCTTCCGCACCGCCGACTGGCACGAGCGGGAGGCGTACGACCTCATCGGGATCGAGTACGACGACCACCCCGACCTGCGCCGGATCCTCCTGCCGGAGACCTGGCAGGGCCACCCCCTGTCGATGGACTACGACAAGGACCGGCCGCAGATCGCCACGCTCCCGGAGCACGCGAACCCGTTGGAGGACCACCACAAGGACTCCGAGTCCGACACGATGTTCCTCAACATCGGGCCGCACCACCCGGCGACCCACGGGGTGCTCCACCTGAAGACGGTCCTCGACGGCGAGCAGGTCGCCGACGTCGAGCCGGACATCGGCTACCTCCACCGCAGCGAGGAGCAGATGGCGCAGTCCGGGACGTACCGCCACCAGATCATGCCGTACCCGGACCGCTGGGACTACATCTCGGCGGGGCTGCTCAACGAGTGGGCGTACGCCCGCGCGGCCGAGGACCTCGCGGACATCGAGGTGCCCGAGTACGCGCAGGTCATCCGCACGATGGGCGCCGAGATGTGTCGGATCGCCGCGCACATGCTCGCCTTGGCGACGTTCGCGCTCGACATCAACGGCGACTTTACGGCGACGTTCATGTACGCCATCAACGACCGCGAGCGCGTCCAGAACCTCTTGGAGGATCTGACTGGCCAGCGGCTGATGTTCAACTACTTCCGGCTCGGCGGCGTCGTCTGGGACCTGCCGGAGCCGCGCGAGGAGTTCTTCTCGAAGACGCGGGACTTCCTCGACCAGCTCCCCGAGTCCGTCGAGGAGTACCACAACCTCATCACCTCGAACGAGATCTTCCAGATGCGGACGATCGACACGGGGATCCTCCCGCCGGACGTCGCGAAGAACTACGGCGCCACCGGCCCGGTCGCCCGCGGCTCCGGGGTCGACTACGACCTGCGCCGCGACGACCCGTACGGCTACTACGACGAACTCGACTGGGACGTGGTGACCGAGGACGGCTGCGACAACTTCAGCCGCCTGCTCGTCCGGATGCGCGAGGTCGAGGAGTCCGCGAAGATCATCGAGCAGTGCGTCGACCTGCTCGAAGACTGGCCCGAAGACGAGCGGAACATTCAGGCGAACGTGCCGCGCACGCTGCGCCCGGACGACGACACCGAGATCTACCGCGCCGTCGAGGGCGCCAAGGGCGAACTCGGCATCTACATCCGGTCGGACGGGACGGACAAGCCCGCCCGGTTCAAGATCCGGTCGCCGTGCTTCTCGAACCTCCAGACGCTGCCGGAAATGGCGAACGGGGAGTACATCCCCGACGTGATCGCCGCGCTCGGTAGCCTCGACGTCGTTCTCGGGGAGGTGGACCGCTGATGGGCACGGCGCCCGCGCAGCTGTTCCCCGAGTTCATCGTCGACACGCTCGGCCTCGACAGCGTCATCGGCGAGGTGGCGGCGTCGCTCGTCGCCGCCTTCGTCGTCGGCAACATCATCCTGGCGTTCACGGGCGTCGCGGGCCCGTGGGCGAAACGGAAGATCACGGCCGCGTTCACCGACCGGATCGCGGTCGACCGGATCGGTCCCTTCGGGCTCCTCATCATCCCGGCGGCGGCGGTCCAGCTCCTCGCGAAGGAGCTCATCATCCCCGAGGGCGTCGACCGCCCCTCGTGGGACATCGCGCCGATCCTGCTGCCCGCGTCGGCGCTCCTCGGCTTCTCCGTCATCCCGATGGGCCACCTCGGCCCGATCAACCTGCATCTCGCGGACCCCGAGGTCGGGTTCGCGCTGGTGTTCGCGTTCGCCTCCATCGCCTCCGTCTCGCTGGTGATGGCCGGCTACGCGTCGAACAACAAGTACTCGCTCCTCGGCGGGCTGCGGGCCGTCGCGCAGAACCTCGCGTACGAGATCCCGCTCATCGTCACCGCGATGTCGGTCGTCATCTTCGCCGGCACGCTCCAGATGAGCGGCGTGGTCGGCGCGCAGACGCAGACGCTCGTGACGATCGGCGGGCTCGCGATCCCGTCGTGGTACGCGTTCGTCAACCCGTTCGCGTTCGTGCTGTTCCTCACCGCGAACATGGCCGAGATCGGTCGGAACCCGTTCGACATCCCCGAGGCGCCGACGGAGATCGTCGCGGGGTACCAGACGGAGTACTCCTCGGCCTACTTCGTCCTGTTCTACCTCGGGGAGTTCGTCCACATCTTCCTGGGCGGCGCGATCCTGGCCGTGACGTTCCTCGGCGGGGCGTCCGGCCCGGGCCCGGAGAGCATCGGCTTCATCTGGTTCGTGGTGAAGATCTGGGGCTTCTTCCTGTTCACGCAGTGGGCCCGCTCGGCGCTGCCGCGCGTCCGCATCGACCAGCTGATCGAGATCGGCTGGAAGGGAATGCTGGTGCTGTCGTTCGCGAACCTGGTTCTCACGGCCGTAATCGTGGGGGTGATCGCTTGATATGATCGGACTGATGAAATCCATGGCGACGACGATGAAACACGCGCTGGACGGGTCGACGTTCACGGTGGAATACCCGGAGGACGCGCCCGAGGTGAGCCCGCGGTTCCGCGGGGTCCACAAGTTCAGCCAAGAGCGGTGCATCTGGTGTCGGCAGTGCGAGAACGTCTGTCCGAACGACACGATCCAGATCGTTCAGGACGACCAGCGCAACGGCGAGCAGTACAACCTCCATATCGGGCAGTGCATCTACTGCCGGCTCTGCGAGGAGGTCTGTCCCGTCGACGCCATCCTGCTGACCCAGAACTTCGAGTTCACCGCGGACACGAAGGACGACTTCGTGTTCAACAAAGAACAGCTCAAGAACGTCCCGTGGTACAAGGGCATCGACCCGCTGGAGTCCCGCAACCCCGATCGCGGCGCGTGGATCGGGGAGGGCGACGGCGAGGTCGACTACCAGTAGCGGGCACGTCTCGAAATCTTCAAAGGGGTTCTCATAGGAGACAAACACAATGGTTTATGCTACTATCGCGTTCGGGCTGTTCGCCGCGGTCACGCTGGCGTTCGCCCTCGGGGTCGTCCTGGCGCGCGACGTGTTCCACGCCGCGCTGCTTCTGGGCGGAGCCCTCACGAGCGTCGCGGTGCACTACGTGATGCTGCGGGCGGAGTTCATCGCCGCCATGCAGATCCTCGTCTACGTCGGCGGGGTCCTCATCTTGGTCACGTTCGCCGTGATGCTCACGCGATCGGATTCGGAAACGGAGGTGAGTAGCGCGTGAGCAGCGACGAGAGCCGCGGCTCCCGGATCGCGCCCGCGATCGCCGTGGGCGGACTGTTCGCGGTGTTGGCCGCGACCGTCAACGGGGCGACGTTCGGCTTCGAGGAGGTCGGCTTCCCGGCCGACGCCTCGGTCGTCCACAACATCGGGTACGCCCTCTTCAACCTCGCCGAGTACGACCTCGGCGCGGTTCCGTCCGAGGGGTTCCTCGCGGCGTTCCTGATCGCCGCGGTCGCACTCGACGTGGCGGTCGACGGCGCCGTCTACCTGGCCAAACGCGAGGAGGACGGCTCCGTCGTCGCGGCGGTCGGACAGGCGTTCACCGACGGCGGACGCGACGGGGGTGACCGTCGATGACGGCGCTCGCGTCCTCGATCCCGCCGTCGTGGTACCTGCTGTTGGCGTCGGCCATCTTCTGTATCGGCCTGTTCGGCGTGTTGACGCGGCGGAGCGCGCTGTACTTCCTCATGAGCGTCGAGCTCATGATGAACGCGGCCAACATCAACTTCGTCGCGTTCGCGCTGTACTACGGCGACCTCACGGGGCAGGTGTTCGCGCTGTTCGTCATCGCGCTCGCCGCCGCCGAGGTCGCGATCGGTATCGGCATCATACTCGTGTTATACCGCAACTTCGGCACGACCGACGTGACTGTTCCCGCGGAGATGAGGTGGTAAGATGGTGAACGCATTCGCATACGTTCCGGCGATCGTACTCCTCCCGTTCTTCTCGTTCCTGGTCGCGCTCGGCGCGGGCAGGTACCTCCCGAAGGGCGGCGCCTTCGGCGGCATCGCGGCGACGGCCGGCTCGTTCCTGCTGTCGATCTGGGTCGCCGCGACCGTCGCGGGCGGACGGGCGTACAACGAGACGCTGTACCACTGGGCGAGCGAGGGCGGCGCGGGCATCGGTCCGACGGACATCGAACTCACGTTCGGCGTCCTGATCGACCCGCTGTCGGCGCTCATGCTGGTCATCGTGACCCTCGTGGCGCTGCTCGTCCACGTGTTCTCGCTCGGCTACATGAACGACGAGGGCGAGACCGGGCTGCCGCGCTACTACGCCGGGCTCGGCCTCTTCACGGCGTCGATGCTCGGCTTCGTCGTCGCCGACAACCTGCTGATGGCGTTCATGTTCTTCGAGCTGGTCGGGCTCTGCTCGTACCTGCTCATCGGCTTCCACTTCCGGGAGCCGGGTCCGCCGTCGGCCGCGAAGAAGGCGTTCCTCGTCACCCGCTTCGGTGACTACTTCTTCCTCGTCGGCGTCGTCGCGGTGTTCGCCACCTTCGGCACGGCGCAGTTCGCCGGTCCCGACTCGTTCCCGGCGCTGGCCGACGCGGCGCTCAACGGCTCCGGGTCGGTCGCGTGGACTCCCGGCGGCCTCGACCTCGGCACATGGCTGACCGTCGTCGGCCTGCTCGTCCTGGGCGGCGTCGTCGGCAAGTCCGCGCAGTTCCCGCTCCACACGTGGCTCCCCGACGCGATGGAGGGCCCGACGCCCGTCTCCGCGCTCATCCACGCCGCGACGATGGTCGCGGCCGGCGTCTACCTCGTCGCGCGGATGTACGGGTTCTACGTGCTGACGCCGACGACGATGGCGGTCATCGCCTTCGTCGGCGGCTTCACGGCCTTGTTCGCGGCGACGATGGGGCTCGTGAAAGACGAGCTGAAGCAGGTGCTCGCGTACTCGACCATCTCGCAGTACGGCTACATGATGCTCGCGCTCGGCGCGGGCGGGTACGTGGCCGCCGTCTTCCACCTGACCACCCACGCCTTCTTCAAGGCGTTGCTGTTCCTCGGCGCCGGGTCGGTAATCATCGCGATGCACCACAACGAGGACATGTGGGACATGGGCGGGCTGAAGTCGAAGCTCCCCGTCACCTACTACACGTTCCTCGCCGGCTCGCTGGCGCTAGCGGGAATCTTCCCGTTCGCCGGCTTCTGGTCGAAAGACGAGATCCTCTACGAGGCGCTCGTCCACGGGCTCAACGACCCGCTGCTGCTCGGCGGCTACCTGATGGGGCTGCTCGCGGTGCCGGTCACCGCGTTCTACACCTTCCGGATGGTGTTCCTGACGTTCCACGG
This sequence comes from Halorubrum sp. ARQ200, assembly GCF_005435115.1. Taxonomy (NCBI): domain Archaea; kingdom Methanobacteriati; phylum Methanobacteriota; class Halobacteria; order Halobacteriales; family Haloferacaceae; genus Halorubrum; species Halorubrum sp. ARQ200. The sequence goes on from NZ_SGTZ01000004.1 coordinate 269,129, forward strand.
CGAGCCCCGCAGCGACACCGCCCGCGACCCCGAGTCCGTCCGCTGGAACGTGAAGGGCCCGCTGACGGTCCTCGGCTCGCTCGCGGTCGTCACCGGCTTCATCAACATGGTCCCCGTGAAGAAGGTGCTCGGGATTAAGGGGATCGACGTGCTTCACCGCTGGCTCGACAACGAGTGGGGCGGCATCGAGGGGCTCTCCTCGCACCACTACGCCGACATCGGTCCGTACAGCAGCGCGTACCTCGTCGGCGGTGAGGCCGGGACCGTCCTCGTCGGCGCGGCCGTCTCGCTCGGCCTCGCGCTGCTCGGACTCGGACTCGCCTGGCGGCTGTACAACGTGCCGTCGCCGACGGAACACACCGCCAAACTCGGCGGGATCAAAGACGTGCTGTACAACAACTACTACCTCGACGAACTGCAGGTCTGGCTCGCGTATCGGACGGAAGACGTCGCGGGCGGCGCGAACACCTTCGACCAGGGAATCATCGACGGCGTCGTGAACGGCGTCTCCTCGGTGAGCCTGACCGGCGGCGGCCGGATCCGCAAGCTCCAGTCGGGAGTCGTCTCGCAGTACGCCGCGCTGCTCACCTTCGGACTCGTCGCGCTGTTGCTCGTGCTCGGCGCGACCGGGGGGTGGTTCCTGTGATACTCGAAGCGCTCATGGCGGCCGCGTTCGTCGGCGCACTGACGGTGTTCCTCGCGCCCGACGAGTGGGCCGGTCGGCTGGCGTTCGCGATCAGCCTGATCCCGTTCGTCGGCAGCCTCTACCTCTGGTCCGGCTTCGAAGCCGGCGGCAACGCGCTGCTCGGCGGCGAGATAGCGTACGCGACCCGGATGGAATGGCTCGAAGTGGGCGGCCGGAGCGTCTCGTGGTTCGTCGGGCTCGACGGGATCAGCCTCCCGCTGTTCGTGCTCACGACGTTCCTCGTACCGCTGGCGATCCTCAGCGCGTGGACGCCCGTCGACACGCGACAGAGCCAGTTCTACGGGCTCATGCTGTTCATGGAGGCGAACCTGCTCGGCGTGTTCGCCGCGCTCGACTTCTTCCTGTGGTTCGTCTTCTGGGAGGCTGTGCTGGTCCCGATGTACTTCCTCATCGGGATCTGGGGCGGTCCGCGCCGCAAGTACGCCGCGATCAAGTTCTTCGTCTACACGAACGCGGCGTCGCTGCTGATGTTCATCGGCTTCATGAGCCTCGTGTTCGCGCTCGGCGACTCGGTGTCGTCGTTCGCCCTGCCGGAGATCGCGCAGGCGATCGCCGCGGGCGACCTGAGCGCGTGGTTCGGCATCCCGGCGGACCGCATCGCGATGGCCGCGTTCCTCGCGATGTTCCTCGGGTTCGCGGTGAAGGTCCCGATCGTGCCGTTCCACACGTGGCTGCCGGACGCCCACGTTCAGGCGCCGACCCCGGCGTCGGTGCTCCTGGCGGGCGTCCTCCTGAAGATGGGAACGTACGCGCTGCTCCGGTTCAACTTCACGATGCTCCCCGAGCAGGCGTCGATGCTCGCGGTCCCGATCGCGGCCATTGCCGTCATCAGCGTCATCTACGGCGCGATGCTGGCGCTCGCACAGAAGGACCTCAAGCGGATCGTCGCCTACTCGTCCGTCTCGTCGATGGGCTATGTCATCCTCGGGCTCATCGTGTTCACCGAGTACGGGATCGGCGGGGCGACGTTCCAGATGGTCGCGCACGGCCTCATCTCGGGGCTCATGTTCATGGCGGTCGGCGTCATCTACAACGCGACCCACACCCGGATGGTCGGCGACATGGCCGGCATGGCCGACCGGATGCCGGTCACCGTCGGCATCCTCGTCGCCGGCGCCTTCGGCTACATGGGGCTGCCGCTGATGGCCGGCTTCGCCGGCGAGTTCTTCATCTTCGTCGGCTCCCTGTCCGCGCCGGCGCTCCCGTACGCACCGGTGTTCACGGCGCTGGCGATGTTCGGTATCGTCATCGTCGCCGGCTACCTGCTGTCGGCGATGCAGAGCACGCTGTTCGGTCCCTTCGAACTGGAGACCGACTACGACGTCGGGCCCGCGGCGTTCCACGACGTCGCCCCGCTCGCGGTGCTTCTGGTGGCGATCATCGTGCTGGGCGTCGCGCCCGACATCTTCTTCGAGATGATCCGTGACGCTGCCCTGCCGGTCGTCGAGGGGGTGACGATCGATGGTTAACGGACTGCCCGCCGTGACGGCGCTGCTGCCGGCGCTGCTGTTGGCCGTCACCGGACTCGCGCTGCTGTTGGTCGACACGGTGCGGCCGGACGCGCGCTCGAACACGTCGATGGCGGTCGTCGGTGCGGTCGGGTCGCTCGCCGCGCTGACGGCCACCGTCTGGCTCACCGCCAGCGGCGGCGTGAGCCCCGACGGCGGCGCGGTGCTGCTGTTCGCCGACGCGGTGAAGGTTGACACCCTGGCGCTGTTCTTCACCGCCATCTTCGCGTCGGTGACCGCGCTGGTGTTAGTCGCCGCGCACGACTACTTCCACGACCACGCCAACCCGGCGGCGTTCTACTCGCTCGTGACGTTCGCGGCGACCGGGATGGCGCTGCTCGCGGTCGCGAACTCGCTCGCGGTCGTGTTCGTCGCCCTGGAGATGGTGTCGCTGCCGTCGTACGTGCTCGTCGCGTACCTCAAGGAGGACCGGGGCAGCGTCGAGGCGGGGATGAAGTACTTCCTCGTCGGAGCGCTCTCGTCCGCGGTCTTCCTGTTCGGCATCTCGCTCGTGTACGCCGCGACCGGGTCGCTCATCCTCGCCGACATCGCGTCGGCGTCGATCGAGGGCCTGGCCGGCGTGCTCGGCGTCGGCGTCGTGATGATGATCGGCGGCGTCGCCTTCAAGACCGCCTCCGTCCCGTTCCACTTCTGGGCGCCGGAGGCGTACGAGGGCGCGCCCGCGCCGGTGAGCGCGTTCCTCTCGTCGGCCTCGAAGGCCGCCGGGTTCGTCGTCGCGTTCCGCGTGTTCACCGAGGCGTTCCCGCTGGAGATGGCGGTGTCCGCGAACGTCGACTGGATGCTCGCCTTCGCGGTCCTCGCGGCCGTCACGATGACGCTCGGCAACTTCGCGGCCGCGGTCCAAGAGGAGGTCAAGCGGATGCTCGCGTACTCCTCCATCGGGCACGCCGGGTACGCGCTCATCGGCGTCGCCGCGCTCACGGTCGACGGCCCCGCCAACGGCACGGTCATGGGCGCCGCGATGGCGCACCTGCTCGTCTACGGGTTCATGAACACCGGCGCGTTCCTCTTCGTCGCGATGGCGGAGCGGTGGGGCGTCGGCCGGACCTTCGCTGACTACGCGGGGCTCTGGCGGCGCGCGCCGGTCGCCTCCGTCGCGATGGCCGTGTTCATGTTCTCGCTGGCCGGGCTCCCGCCGTTCGCCGGGTTCTTCTCGAAGTACTTCCTGTTTCAGGCGGCCATCGACAACGGCTTCCTGTGGCTGGCCGGCCTCGGCGCGGTGAACAGCGTCGTGTCGCTGTACTACTACAGCCGGGTCGTGAAGGCGCTGTTCCTCGACGACCCCGAGTCGCCGAGCGCGCTCGACGCGATCGACGTGCGACCGACGGCGCTGTACGCCGCGGTCGTCTTCGCGGCGGTCGCGACGGTGCTGCTCCTGCCCGGCTTCGGCCCCGTCATCGAGACGGCCGAGGCGGCGGCCTCCGCGCTGTTTTAGAGCGGCCGCGGAACCGCTCTTCTTTCCACGCGTCTCACGCCCGCAGCGACGGCGCCGACCGTCGCGGCGTCGGACCGACGCGGCGCCTTTCGGTCGGCGACCCGCGCGCCGGCGCCCACAGATATTCGTCCGTTCAGCCCCTCGGTACGGTCGTGTCCCGGACTCGCACCTACCGGTGTCTGAACTGCCTCGACGAGACCGTCACGCGCTCGTTCGACACCTCTCACCTCTCGATGACCTGTCCGAACTGCGAGTCGTTCGAGCGGTTCGCGAACGAGGCGGTGATCGAGCAGTTCGAGTCGCTCGAGGCGTCGCCGCCGTCGGAGTTCGACTGGGACCGGCTGGAACGCCGGGAGAAGCTGCTGGTCGCGGAGCGGATCGCTCGCACGGACAAGACGCTCGCGGACTTCGACGTGACCGACGCGACGGAGGCGTAGCGCCGCTCGGGCGCTACCGCGCGTACAATTTGCCGCCGACGAGGTCCGCGAGCCCGACGCCGTCGCCGGGCGTGACGGCCACGTAGGGGCGATCGACCGGCCCGAACACGTCGACGACGCGGCCGACCGTCGAGAGCGACTCGTCGACGACGCTCGCGCCGATCCGCGGGGGCTCGGCGCCCGGATCGCCGCGGGCGATCGCGAGCCCGCCGGCGGTGCGGACGACGGTACCGACGCGCCGCACGGTTACTCCCGGAGCACGCCGAGGTAGGCGGCGATCGCCTGGACGAGGTCGTTCTTCGCGGTGTCGTCGGTGCCCTGGACCGCCACGTACCCGCGGGCCTCGAACTCCCGGGAGTACGTCGCGTCGCGCTCGACGACCGCGTCGTAGCCGACCTGCTGGACGGCCTTCGCTATCTCGTCGACGGTCGGCGCTTCGACCGCCAGATCCGTCGGGACGCGGCGCCCCTCCGAGCGGGACAGCTCGGCGTCGAAGTAGGCGGGGTAGACGACGTTCTCGACCATACCGGATCCCCTCGCGCGCGGCGTAAGGTCGTTTCGGACCGCCGCGCGCTCGGCGCCGCTCAGTCGGTTCGGAACTCGAACCGGGCGCCGCCGTCCTCGCCGGTCGTCGCCTCGACGGTCCAGCCGTGCGCCTCGGCGATGCGCTCGCTGATTGCGAGCCCGAGTCCCGTGCCCGACTCGTCGGTCGTGAACCCGCTCTCGAACACGCGCTCGCGGTCCGCCTCCGGGAGCCCGACGCCGTCGTCCTCGACGTAGAAGCCGCTCGCGGGGCTCCCGTCGTCCCCCTCGAAGGTACCCGCCCCGACCCGGACCGAGAGCGGCTCGTCGGGGGCGTCGCGACCGTGTTCGACGCTGTCGTCGGGCTCTGCCCGACTGCTCGCGGACCCGTGTTCCACACTGTTCCGGAAGACGTTCTCGAACAGTTCGCGCAGCCGCGTGCGGTTCGCCTTCAGGGTCGCGTCGGACTCGACCGTCAGCGTCGCGACGTCCGTGTCGACGCCCTCCCACGCCTCGCGCGCGACCGCGGCCAGCGAGACCGGCTCCGTCTCGCCCACCGACCGCCCCTCCCTGGCCAGCGACAGGAGGTCCTCGACGAGCTCGTCCATGCGCCCGATGGCGTCGGCGACCCTGTCGAGGTGGTCAACGTCGCCCGTCTCGCGGGCGAGGTCGACGTACCCGTCCGCGACCGACAGCGGGTTCCGGAGGTCGTGGGAGACGATGGAGGCGAACTCGTCGAGCCGCTCGTTCTGTCGCCGCAGCGTCTCCTCGCGCTCGCGCCGGTCGGTGACGTCGGTGTAGATGGCGTACCCGGCCGCGTTCGCGGCGTCGAGGTGGATCGGGATGACGTGAAGGATGAAGTGTCGCGGCCCGTCGGCGGTGACCCGCGTGACCTCCCGTCGGACGTTCTCGCCGCGCTGGAGCTGCTCGTTGAGCTCTTCCGCCTCCGCGTCGGCCTCCGGGGGAACGATGTAGTCGTCGATGGACTCGCCCATCACCGTCTCCGGGTCGTACCCGAACGTCGCCTCGAACGCCTCGTTCACCTGTCGGACGACCGGGTCGCCGTCGGTGTAGTCGTAAGCGATGGCGGGGTCAGGCACGTTCGCGAACAGCGCGAGCAGGCGGTCTCGCTCGGCCCTGAGCGTCTCGGTGACGTCGATCCGGTCGAGGGTCTCTTCGAGGTGGGAGCCGAGCAGCTCCGCCAGCCGGCGGTCGGCGTCGTCGAACGCGTCGGCGTCGTCGCTCGCGTCGGCCGCGAGCTGGAAGACCACGTCCTCGCCCACGGGGACGGTGAGCAGCGTGTCGTACCGGCTCTCGGGGGTCGGGTTCGGCGCGACGGAGACGTCGCCGGTCTGGACCGCCTGCCCCGCCACGCCGGTCCCCACCCGGACCCGGTTACAGTCCTCGACGGGCGTCCCGCTGGAGGTGACCACGGGCTCGACCCACTCGCCGTCGCGAACCGCGACCACGGCCCGGTACTCCGGGAACACCACCTCGGCGACGGCGATGGCGGCCCGGTACGCCTCGTCGACCGACCTGACGGCCGCGAGCTCCGTCATCCCGGCGTTGAGCTGTTCGATCCGCGACGGGGTCCGCGTCGGGTCCGTCCGGACGACGGACCGCCGCTCCCGGGCGAGCAGCCACGACACCGTCTCCGAGAGCGACTCCGGCGTCCGCGCGACCGCGTCCACGAGCGGGTCGGTCGCGACTCGGCCGGCCGGGTCGTCGACGAAGGCGACCACGGAACCGACGCGGTCGGCGGACCGGACCCGTCCGAGCCCCGCCTCGTCGGCGACGACCGTCACGTCGGCCCCGGCGAGGCGCGAACCGTCGGTGGCGGCCGCGTCGGCGGCGTGCGTCTCGACCGCCTCACCGTCCTCGCCGCCGGGGGCGTCGGCGCCGAGGCGGGCCTCGAGGTCGTCGGCGAGCCCAGAGCCACCGCCGAGGACGAGAACCGACGCGCGCTCGCCCAGCGCAGAAGTCACAATTGTACGTGATACGCACCGCCGAGAGTATAAATCTTCTTACCGATCGACGAATCCCGACGCGGTCGGCCATTTCCGACCGGTCAGCGGCGTTCCCTCTGAGGACCGTCGGTCGGCGCCGGCTCGCGGCGGCGAACGGCGCGTCGCGGCCGACGAGCGACCCCGGAACCCTTTTGGAGCAACACGGGCCACGTTCGTGTAATGAGCGATCTCGAAGCGGAGTACCGTCTCGATTACTTCGAGGAGGAGGGGTTCGAGCGCAAGGAGTGTCCCTCTTGTGGCGCGCACTTCTGGACCCGCGACGCGGAGCGAGAACTCTGCGGCGAGCCGCCCTGTGAGGACTACAGCTTCATCGACGATCCCGGCTTCCCGGAGGCCCGGTCGCTGTCGGAGATGCGCGAGGCGTTCCTCTCCTTCTTCGAGGAGCACGGCCACGAGCGGATCGACCCGTACCCGGTCGCCGCCAACCGCTGGCGCGACGACGTCCTCCTGACCCAGGCGTCCATCTACGACTTCCAGCCGCTCGTCACCTCCGGGCAGACGCCGCCGCCGGCGAACCCCCTCACCATCTCACAGCCCTGTATCCGGATGCAGGACATCGACAACGTCGGCAAGACGGGCCGGCACACGATGGCGTTCGAGATGATGGCCCACCACGCGTTCAACACGCGCGAGGAGGTCGAGGAGGACGAGTACGCCTACCACGGCGAGGTGTACTGGAAAGACGAGACGGTCCGGTACTGCGACGAGCTATTCGAGAGCCTCGGCGCCGACCTCTCGGAGATCACCTACATCGAGGACCCGTGGGTCGGCGGCGGCAACGCCGGTCCCGCCATCGAGGTCATCTACAAGGGCGCCGAGCTGGCGACGCTCGTCTTCATGTGTATGGAACAGGACCCCGAGGGCGACTACGAGATGAAAGACGGGAACTCGTACTCGTTCATGGACACCTACATCGTCGACACCGGGTACGGGTTAGAGCGGTGGACCTGGATGAGCCAGGGGACCGCGACGGTGTACGAGGCGGTGTACCCCGACGCCATCGACTTTTTGAAGGACAACGCCGGGATCGAACACACCGAGGCGGAGCGAGAGATCGTCCACCGCGCCGCGAAGCTCTCCGGGCGGCTCGACATCGACGACGTCGACGACGTGGAGGCCGCCCGCGGCGAGATCGCCGACCGGCTCGACGTCGACGTCGACCGGCTGCGCGAGCTGGTGGAGCCGCTCGAATCGATCTACGCCCTCGCCGACCACTCGCGGACGCTCGCGTACATGTTCGGCGACGAGATCGTCCCCTCGAACGTCGGCACTGGCTACCTCGCCCGCATGGTGTTGCGGCGGATGAAGCGGCTCGTCGACGAGGTGGGCGTCGACGCGCCCCTCGACGAGCTGGTCGACATGCAGGCCGACCGCCTCGGCTACGAGAACCGCGACACCATCCGCGAGATCGTCCGCAGCGAGGAGCGGAAGTACGAGCGGACCTTGGAGCGCGGCGCCCGGAAGGTCGAGCAGCTCGCCGACGAGTACGCCGGCACCGGCGAGCCGATCCCGACCGAGGAGCTGCTGGAGCTGTACGACTCCCACGGGATCCAGCCCGACATGGTCGCCGACATCGCCGACGAGCGCGGCGCGACCGTCGACGTGCCCGACGACTTCTACGCCCTCGTCGCCGACCGGCACGAGGAGGGCGACGCCGCGGCGGCGGCCGACGAGCGCGACGAGCGGCTCGCCGACCTCCCCGAGACGGAAAAGCTGTTCTACGACGACCAGGGCCGCACCGAGTTCGAGGCGGTCGTCCTCGACGTGCTCGACGCCGAGGACGGGTACGACGTGGTCTTGGACCAGACGATGTTCTACCCCGAGGGCGGCGGCCAGCCGGCCGACAGGGGCCAGCTGACGGTCGGCGAGACCACCGTCGACGTCACCGACGTCCAGGAGGTCGACGGGGTCGTCCTCCACCGCGCGGACGCGGACCCCGGCAAGGGCGAGTTCGTCACGGGGCAGGTCGACGGCGACCGCCGCGAGCGGCTCCGCGCGCACCACACCGCGACGCACCTCATCGGCCACGCCGCCCGGCAGGTGCTCGGCGACCACGTCCGACAGGCGGGCGCCCAGAAGGGCACGGACTCCGCTCGGCTCGACGTGCGCCACTTCGAGCGCGTCACCCGCGAGGACGTGAAGGCGATCGAGCGCGTCGCGAACGAGCTGATCCGGGACGACGTGCCCGTCCGGCAGGAGTGGCCCGACCGCAACGAGGCGGAGGCCGAGCACGGCTTCGACCTGTACCAAGGCGGCGTCCCGCCGGGAACGAACGTCCGCCTGATCCACGTCGGCGACGCGGACGTCCAGGCCTGCGCCGGCACCCACGTCGACCGGACCGGCGAGATCGGCGCCGTGAAGGTGCTGAAGACGGAGCCCGTCCAGGACGGCGTCGAGCGGATCGCCTTCGCGGCCGGCGCCGCGGCGGTCGAGGCGACCCAGCGCACCGAGGACGCGCTGTACGACGCGGCCGAGGTGTTGGACGTCGACCCCCTCGACGTGCCCGACACCGCCGAGCGCTTCTTCGAGGAGTGGAAGGCGCGGGGGAAGGAGATCGAGTCGCTCAAAGAGGAGCTGGCGACCGCGCGCGCGTCGGGCGGCGCCGACGCCGAGGAGGTCGAGGTCGCCGGGACGACGGCGGTGATCCAGCGGCTCGACGGCGACGCCGACGAGCTGCGCGCGACCGCGAACGCCCACGTCGACGACGGGAAGGTCGCGGTGATCGGCAGCGGCGCCGACGGCTCCGCGAGCTTCGTCGTCGGCGTCCCGGACGGCGTCGACGTGAACGCCGGGCAGGTCGTCTCGGAGCTCGCCGGCCGCGTGGGCGGCGGGGGCGGCGGCCCGCCGGACTTCGCGCAGGGCGGCGGTCCGGACGCGGACGCGCTGGACGACGCGCTCGACGCGGCGCCGGACGTCCTCCGCAACCTCCAGGAGGCCTGACGGCCCCACACGGACTCCGCCATGCCCCACGCGACCAACGCCGGCGTCGAGATCCGCTACGAGGTCGACGCGCCCGACGCGGGCGACTCCGGCGAGGCGGTCGTGTTCTGCGGCGACGTCGGCCTCGGCGCGTGGCAGTTCGGCTGGCAACACGCCGCGCTGACGGGCCCGCACACGGTCGTCACGCCGGAGACGCGCGGCGTCGGCCGGTCGGACGCCCCGCCCGCCCCCTACGGGGTCGAGGCGCTCGCGGCCGACCTCGACGCGGTCTGTGCGGCCGAGGGGATCCGCAACGCCCACCTCGTCGGTTACGGCCTCGGCGGGATGGTCGCGCTGACGGCGGCGCTGGCCTCCTCGCGGCCGGCGAGCCTCGCCCTGATCGGGACGCCCCCCGCGGGCGACGCGTACAACCCCGCCGGCGTCTGGGCCGATCCGAGCGACCCGGCCGCGGTCGAGGGGTCGCTCTCCGGGCTGCTCTCGCCCGACTTCCGGGAGGCGCACCCGGACGCGCTCTCGCGGATCGCGGAGTGGCGCCTCGCCGAGGACGCCGACCGCGAGACGTACGCGGCCCACCGCGCCGCGGTCGAGGGGTTCGACCTGACCGACGACCTCTTCGAGGTCACGACCCCGGCCTTGGTCGTCCACGGGACCGACGACACCGCCTGCCCGGTCACGGCCGGCGAGACGCTCGCCGAGGGGCTCCCGCGCGGGGAGTTCCACTCGATCGAGGGCGCCCGACACCTCGTCGGCGTCGAGGCGTCGGCAGCGGTCAACGACCTGCTCGTCGGGTGGCTCGCCGAACACGCGGGCGACCCGTTCGCGTAGGGCCGCGCGTCGACGAGCGAGCGCGGCGTCCGCGTCGGCGGCCGGCACGTCCGGCGCCGCAACCGTTTTGTGACTCTCGGATCTCCGTTCGGTCGATGACCCGCCTCCGGTTCGCCCTGTTGAACGCCGCCCACGACGGCGCGAACACCCGTCGGAACTTCCGCCGCGAGATCGACGCCGACCTCGTCGAGTTCGACGCCGTCGACGGCGACCTCCCCGACCACACCGAGTTCGACGGCGTCGTCGTGACCGGATCGCGCTCGTCGGTCTACTGGGACGAGGCGTGGATCTCCCCGCTCGTCGACTACGTCGCCGAGGCGGCCGACGCCGGCGTCCCGGTCCTCGGCGTCTGCTACGGCCATCAGGTGCTCGCGGAGGCGCTCGGCGGCCGCGTCGCCGGGATGGACGGCTTCGAGATCGGCTACAACGAGATCCGGCAGGTGCGCGACGACCCGCTGTTCGAGGGGATCGGCGAGTCGTTCACGGCCTTCACGACCCACGGCGACGCGGTGGTCGAACTGCCGCCGTCCGCCACGCTGCTGGCCGAGAACGACCGCGGCGTCCACGCGTTCCGCGACGGGCACTGCTGGGGCGTCCAGTTCCACCCCGAGTACGACGTCGAGACCGCCCGCGACGTGACGGACGGCAAGCGGGACCAGATCGGCGACGCCCGCGTGGACGCCGTCCTGGAAGCGATCACCCTCGAGGCGTACGACGCCGCCTGCGAGGCGAAGGCGCTGTTCGAGAACTTCACCGCCTCCGCCGAGCGGCTGGCGGCCGAGCGCGCGGACGCCGCCGCCGCGGACGACTGACCGGGACGGGCGGCCGCGGTCGGTCTCTTCCTCCCCGTCGCCGACGCGGCCCCCGGTCGAACACGCTTATACGGTTCCCGTCCCGAACCTCGGTATGAACGTAGTACCGGACACGAGCGCGGTCGTCGACGGCCGCGTGTCCGAACGCGTCGCGGACGGGACCTACGAGTCGGTCGCCGTGTTCGTCCCGGAGGCGGTCGTCGGCGAGCTCGAGTCGCAGGCGAACGACGGGCTCGAATCGGGCTGGGACGGGCTGAGCGAGCTGAAGCGGCTCGCCGACTACGCCGACGACGGGCGGATCGAGCTGCGGTACGTCGGCGAGCGCGCGAGCGGCGACGCCCGCTCGAACGCCCACGAGGGCGACGTGGACGCGCTGATCCGCGACCTGGCCGCCGACCACGACGCGACGCTGCTGTCGAGCGACGTGGTCCAGGCCGAGGTCGCCCGCGCGAAGGGGCTCGACGTCGAGTACGTCGAGCCGGTCGCCCGCGGCGTCGTCGACGAGCTCCCGATCCAGGACTTCTTCACCGACGAGACGATGTCGGTCCACCTCAAGACGGGCACCGTCCCGAAGGCGAAGCGCGGGAGCCTCGGCGAGATGCGCTACGTCGAGATCGCCGACGAGCCGAGCGAGGAGGCCCAGATGCGCGAGTGTGCCAACTCGATCGTCGACCTGGCCCGCCAGTCGAACGAGGGCTTCATCGAGCTCTCGGACGACGGGATGGACATCGTTCAGTTCCGCAACTACCGGATCGCGGTCGCCCGGCCGCCGTTCGCGGACGGCATCGAGATCACGGCGGTCAGACCGATCGCGAAGACGAGCCTCGACGACTACGAGTTCGCCGACGAGCTCCGCGAGCGGTTCAAAGAGCGCAAGCGCGGCGTGCTCATCTCCGGGTCGCCCGGGGCCGGGAAGTCGACGTTCGCGCAGGCGGTCGCCGAGTTCCTGAACGACAGCGACTACGCGGTGAAGACGATGGAGAAGCCGCGCGACCTCCAGGTCGGCCCGGAGATCACGCAGTACGGCGCGCTCGGCGGCGCGATGGAGAACACCGCCGACTCGCTCCTCTTGGTCCGCCCCGACTACACCATCTACGACGAGGTCCGGAAGACGAACGACTTCGAGGTGTTCTCGGACATGCGGATGGCCGGCGTCGGGATGGTCGGCGTCGTCCACGCCTCCCGCGCCATCGACGCGCTCCAGCGGCTCGTCGGCCGCGTCGAGCTCGGGATGATACCTCAGATCGTCGACACCGTCGTCTACATCGAGGCCGGCGAGGTCCACACCGTCTACGACGTGACCACCGAGGTGAAGGTGCCGGCCGGACTCACGGCCGAGGACCTCGCCCGCCCGGTCATCCAGGTGTCGAACTTCGAGACGGGCCGGCCCGAGTACGAGATCTACACGTTCAACCGCCAGGTCGTCACGGTGCCGCTGAACGAGGACGGCGGCGAGGCGAACGGGGACTCCGGCGTCGGCCGCATCGCGAAAAAGGAGATCGAACGCGAGATCAAGTCGGTCGCGCACGGCCACGTCGACGTGGAGCTCAACGGTGACGACGAGGCGGTCGTCTACGTCACCGAGGGCGACATCGGCACGGTGATCGGGAAGGGGGGCGGCCGCATCGCCGACATCGAGAACCGCCTCGGGATCGACATCGATGTCCGGACGCACGACGAGAAGCCCGGCGGGTCGGGCCCGGGCGGCGCCGCCGACAACGGTCGCGGCGACGGGCAGGTCGGCGCCGAGCGCGGCACGGTGGTCGCGCCTGAGATCACCTCGCGTCACGTCGTCATCGACGTCGACGACGGCGTCGGCGAGACGGTGGAGGTGCGCGCCGACGGCGAGTACCTCTTCACCGCCACCGTCGGCCGCGGCGGCGAGGTCCAGGTCTCCCGCGGCTCCGCCATCGCCGAGGAACTGGAGGACGCGATCGATCGGAACCGCACGGTGACGGTCGTTCCGGCGCGGTAAGCGAGGCCGTCCCCGGTCGGTCGCGCCGCGAGCCGGACGTTTCCGAACGCTGTCACGTCGTCGGACGACGCGGCGGGGTACCACGATCGTCGTATCGTATCCCTCCTGAAAGATAACGCTTTTTTGACGGCCTTGACAACTCGGGGTATGGCAGATGAGTTAAAACGCGGGCTCGAGGGCGTCCTCGTCGCGGAGTCGGATCTGAGCTACGTCGACGGCGAGGTCGGAAAGCTCGTGTATCGGGGGTACGACATCGAGGACCTCGCGCGCGGCGCGAGCTACGAGGAGGTGCTGTACCTGCTGTGGCACGGTTCGCTCCCCGGCGCCGCTGAGCTCGACTCGTTCGCCGCCGACCTCGCGGCCGAGCGCGAGGTCGACGACGACGTCATCGAGACGGTCCGCGCGCTCGCGGACGCCGGCGAGCGACCGATGGCCGCGCTCCGGACCGCCGCGTCGATGCTGTCGGCGTACGACCCCGACGCCGAGGGCGACGACGACGGCGAGGCCACCCTCCGTCAGGGCCGCCGGATCACGGCGAAGATCCCGACGGTCCTCGCCGCGTTCGAGCGCGTCCGTCAGGGCGAGGAGCCGGTCGCCCCCGATCCGGACCTCTCGCACGCCGGGAACTTCCTCTACATGCTCACCGGGACCGAGCCGGACGCCGTGAGCGAGGAGACGTTCGACATGGCGCTCACGCTCCACGCCGACCACGGGCTCAACGCCTCCACGTTCACCGCGATGGTGATCGGCTCGACGATGGCCGACGTCTACTCCGGCGTCACCGGCGGCATCGGCGCGCTCTCCGGTCCCCTCCACGGCGGGGCCAACCAGGACGTGATGGAGGTGCTCCACGAGATCGACGCCTCCGCGAAGGATCCCGTCCAGTGGGTGAAAGACCGGCAGGACGACGGCGGGCGCATTCCCGGGTTCGGGCACCGCGTCTACAAGGTCAAAGACCCCCGCGCGAAGATCCTCGAAGAGAAGCTCCGCGACCTCGCCGAGTCGTCCGGCGACACGAAGTGGCTCGACTACACCACCGCCATCGAGGAGTACCTCACCGACCAGGGGCTCGTCGAGAAGGGGATCGCCCCGAACGTCGACTTCTACTCCGGCTCCGTCTACGACTCGCTCGGCATCCCGCTCGACATGTACACGCCCATCTTCGCGATGAGCCGCGTCGGCGGGTGGATCGCCCACGTCGCCGAGTACCAGGAGGACAACCGCCTCATCCGTCCGCGCGCGCGGTACACCGGCCCCGAGGACGCCGAGTTCGTCCCCATCGACGAGCGATAGCGACCGCGACCGACGCGGTCCGTCTCCCGACGCGCTTTCTCTCTTTCAGCGTCACGGACGCTTCGACGTCGCCGCAGGTTCTTTGACGGCCTCTCAGACGTCGAGTCGCTCGCGGGCGAACTTCGTGAGCAGCGGGATGTCGTCGAGGTGAAGCAGCTTCGCCATCGCGCGCTTGTCGCCCTGGTTCGCCCGTTCGAGGGTGTTCTCCTCCGCCTCCTTGAGGTCGCGCATGAACCGGTCGTAGCGCTCGTTGGGCGCGAGGTACAGCAGCCGCGTGAGCATCAGCCGCGCCTTCATCCGCGGGGCCACGTCGCGGTGCCACAGCCGCTCGTACACCGCGAGGCTCTCGGCGTCGAGGCGACGCTCCGAGTCCGTGAGGCATCGGTCGACGGTGGCCGCCGCGGCGCGGGCGGACTTCATGCCCTTGTGGATCCCCTCGCCCCACAGCGGGTCGATGGTCGGCACGGTGTCGCCGATCGCGAGGAAGCGGTCCGTGTGCATCTCGTCGGGCATCTGGATGTGTGCGGAGCCGCGGTGGACCTTCCCGTCGATGCGCTCGGCGTCGGCGAACCGCGGGTCGCGGCTCACCCAGTCGTCGAGGTAGCCGTCGACGGTCTTGCCCGCCTCGGCGAACTCGCGGTGGCGGTCGTTCTGGATGTAACAGATGCCCACCTTCGCGGTGTCCTCGCCGGTCGCGAAGATCCACGAGTAGCCGCCCGGCGCGATGTCGTGGTCCAGGCGGAGCATCATCGCCCGTCGGAGGTCCGCGTACTCCGGGTGGTTCATCTCGACGCCCTCCATCTCGTACTCGATGCCGATCGCCTGGTTCTCGCGTTCGAGGTCGACGACGTCGAGCGCGCTCGCGAGGGGCGCGGCCGGGCCGGTCGCGTCGATCACCACGTCGGCGTACAGCTCCTCGTCGCCGTTGTACCGCACCCCCTCGATGACGCCGTCGTCGTCGAGGATCGGTCGGGAGACGCGCGCGTCGAATCGGTACTCGGCGCCGTTCTCGCGGCCGTCCTCGACGAGGAACCGCTTGAACTCCGCGAACTCCAACACCGCTCCGGGCTGGTAGCTCTCGTAGTACTCGTTTGGCGACTCCAGCACCACGTCGTCGGTGTAGGACATCACGACGTCGTCGGGGATCCCGAACGAGGACATCATCGACGGGAACGTGCCGGCGGTCGACTTGTTGCTCTGTCGCGGGAACTCGTCTTCCGACTCCGTCTCTAAGACGACGACGTCGTAGTCGCGCGTCGCCAGGTCGCGGGCGCACTGCGCGCCCGCCGGCCCGGCGCCGGCGATAGCGACGTCGTAGCGATCAACCATACACGCCAGTTGCGGACCCTCCTAATTAGGCTTGCTGAAACCCGACGGAAAATACGTGCGAACCCGCTCGTTCGCCTGGTTTTGGCCGTCGAGAGAGGTCGGAATGCGGGCGGGTTCGACGGGCGTTCGAAGTCGGCTCCGACCCTCCGATCGCGGGGGGGGGCGGACCCGTTCGCGAGGGTCGGTCCGTGGCCCGGCGGCGGGCCCGCGACCCGGCTCAGTAGAACTCGCGGACGAGGTCGGTCGCGCCCTCGGGGGCGCCGTCCGGGAGCACGGACATGTCCTCGTCGACGCCGTGCTGCTCGTGGTACGGCACCGACGACTCGTCCCTGTAGATGACGCCCTGGTGTTCCTTCTCGTTGTCGAGGATGACGTCCTTCGCCGCCTCGCGGTCGGTCGGGTCGTGGTCCGCCTCCTTCAGGTCGACCAGCGAGTCGCGGAAGTAGTCGTAGGTGTCGACGTCGTTGAAGGTGACGCACGGCGAGTAGACGTTGACGAAGCCGAACCCGTCGTGCTCGATGGCCTCCTGGATGATCTCCTGGTGGCGGAGCGCGTCCGAGGAGAACGACTGCGCGATGAACGTCGCGCCCGAGGCGAGCGCCAGCGCGTGCGGGTTGACCGGGGGCTGTTTCGGGCCCTCGGGGCTCGTCGACGTCTCGAAGTCCTCGCGGGAGGTCGGGGAGGCCTGCCCCTTCGTCAGCCCGTAGATGCGGTTGTCCATCACGACGTACGTCATGTCGACGTTGCGCCGGACGGCGTGGACGAAGTGGCCCGCGCCGATGGAGTAGCCGTCGCCGTCGCCGCCGGCGACCATCACTTCGATGTCGGGCCGGGCCATCTTGACGCCGGTCCCGACGGGGAGCGCGCGCCCGTGAACGCCGTGGAGCGCGTAGCTGTGCATGTACGTGCCGATCTTCCCGGAACAGCCGATGCCGGCGACGACGAAGGTGTTGTCGGGGTCGTTCCCCGTCTCCGCGAGCGCCTTCATCATCCCGTTCATCGTCCCGAAGTCGCCGCATCCCGGGCACCACGTCGGCTGCTTGTCGGACTTGAAGTCGGTGAATCGAATGTCTGAGCTCATTGGTTACGCCTCCACCCCCGCTTCGAGGGTCGACTTGATCTCCGCTGCGAGTTCGTCGGCCTTGAACCGCACGCCGTTGTACTTGTTCACGCGGTCGACCCGTTCGAGCACGTCGTGCTCGACGAGGTCCGCGAACTGCCCCTGCTCGTTACACTCGACGACGACCGTTGTCTCGGCCGCCGCCACGTCCTCAGAGAGGTCCGGTCGCGGGAAGATGTACGGGACCGAGAGGACCCGCACGTCCTGGCCCTCCTCGTCGAGGATGTCGACCGCCTCGGCGAGCGCGCCTTCGTTCGACCCCCAGGTGATGACGAGGTCGTCGGCGTCCGCGTCGCCGAACTCGCGCGGGCTCCAGTCCTCGCGCTCGCGGGCCGTCTCCACCTTCCGGTTGCGCTTGTCGACCTGCGCGACTCGCATCTCGGTGTCCTCGGTCCGGCGGCCCTGCTCGTCGTGTTCGAGGCCGGTGGACATGTGCGCGCCGTCGGCCGTGCCGGGGAACGCCCGCGGCGAGATCCCGTCGTCGGTGATCTCGTGGGGCTGGAAGCCGCCCGAGTCGCTCATGTGGTCGTCGATCGTCGTCTCGTCGACGACGTTCCCGCGGTTGACCTCCACCTCGTCCATGTCGAAGGTGTCCGGGGAGAACGTCTGCTCGGTGACCGCCATCGAGAGGTCGGCGGTGAGGTAGACGGGGACCTGGTACTTCTCGGCGAGGTTGAACGCCTCGACCGTCTTCCAGAAGCACTCGTCGATGGTGGTCGGCGCGAGGACGAACCGCGGCACCTCGCCGTGGCCGCCGTACAGCATCTGGTTCAGGTCGCCCTGCTCCTGTTTCGTCGGCATCCCCGTCGAGGGGCCCGAGCGCATCACGTTACAGATGACGAGCGGCGTCTCCGAGGTGGCGATGAGCCCGAACGTCTCGGTCATCAGGTCGATCCCCGGCCCGGAGGTCGCCGTCATCGCGCGGGCGCCGCCGCGGGCCGCGCCGAGCGCCATGTTGATCGCCGACAGCTCGTCTTCCGCCTGGACGACGTGGCCGCCGTACCGCTCGATGCGGCCGGTGAGGTACGTCATCACGTCGGTCGCGGGCGTGATCGGGTAGCCGGCGTAGAAGCGGCAGCCGGCCGCGATGGCGCCCATGCCGATCGCCTCGTCGCCGTTGAGGAGGACGTAGTCCTCGTCGGTGGTCTCCAGCGAGTAGTCGAACTCGTGGTCGTACTCCTCGGCGACGTACGACTGCCCCGCGCGGGCGGCCTCCTTGTTGTTGTCGACGAGCTTCTGTCCCTTGTCCTTGAACCGCTTCTCCAGCGCCGAGTCGAGGTTCTCGATGGGGAACTCCGCAACCTCGCAGGCGGCGCCGAGCGCGACGACGTTCCGCATGATCGCCCCGCCGGCCTCCTCGGCCAGGCTCTTGAGCGGCACGTCGAGGCCGATCATCCCCTCGGGGATCTCGACGTCCTGCATCGTCGTCCGCTCGCCGTCGTAGATGATCACCGACCCCTCGTGGAGCTCGTCGAGGTTCTCCTCGATCGTCCGGGGCGTCAACGCGATGAGCACGTCGAGTCGGTCAACGACGCTCTGTACCTTGTCGACGGAGGTCCGCACCTTGTAGGCGGTGTACCCGCCTCGGATCCGCGATGCGAAGTCCTTCGACGTGAACACGTGCCGACCCGCGCGGGAAAGCGCCTGTGCGAAGATCTTCCCCGTCGAGTCGATGCCGTCGCCGGCCTCCCCGCCGACAGCCCAGTTGAAATCCGCAGCCATGTGCTATGAGCAAGGTTCCGGCGGACTCATCAAAAGGCTTCTGGAAGGAGCCACCGAGGCGTTTCTGGACGAACGTGTCCACTCTCGCGAATATTGTCGCCTCTAAGCTGCTATATCGGATTCAACTGGGGTATAATCAAACATACGTTCACCATATTCCTCACGATCGACCCTTCGCGCCGGACCGGTTTTCGACGACCGTCGAATACTCTCGGTCGGGGCCGGCCCCCGCGACGCCGCGACGGGCCGTCGCGTCAGCGAGGTGAGTGCGTCGCGTCGGCGCGGCGAGAACGTCGACTCGGACGGACGAGCGCGTCCGCGCTGCCCCGGACGCGTCGGTTGAGGCGCCCCGCAGGAACCGGTTTCGACACGGGCAGGACCGACGCCGACGGGAAGGCGTTTGTGTCTCCCCCGCCGATCCGAAGTATGGACACGACAGCGACGGTCGAGTCGGTCGAGTCGGTCGGGCCCGACACGTACGCCCTCCGCTTCACCGCGCCCGAGGGGTTCGCAGCCGAACCCGGACAGTTCGTGAAGCTCGGCACCGAGATCGACGGCGAGTCGGTCGCCCGCTTCTACACCCTCTCGTCGCCCCGCGTCGGCGAGGCGTTCGAGGTCACGGTCGGGATCGACCCCGACGAGGGCGGCGACTTCTCGGCGTTCCTCTCGGACGCCGAGGCCGGCACCGAGATGACCCTCTCCGGCCCGTTCGGCGACCAGCACTACGACGGCGAGCCCCGCGCCGTCGTGATCGCGGGGGGGCCCGGGGTCGGCCCCGCGGTCGCCATCGCGGAGCGCGCGCTCGACGAGGGCGCCGAGGCCGCGGTCGTCTACCGCGACGACGACGTCGCCCACGCCGACCGGATCGACGCGC
Source organism: Halorubrum sp. ARQ200 (assembly GCF_005435115.1). Lineage (NCBI taxonomy): Archaea > Methanobacteriati > Methanobacteriota > Halobacteria > Halobacteriales > Haloferacaceae > Halorubrum > Halorubrum sp. ARQ200. Next base: position 288,675 of record NZ_SGTZ01000004.1, read on the forward strand.
TCCGCGAGCGCGGCGCCGCGGTCCGCCTCCTCGACGCGGACGAGCCCCTGACCGACGCCGTCGCCGACGTGCTCACCGGGACGACCGGGGAGACGGTGTTCGTCTACGGGTTCGCCGACCTCGTCGCGGACGCGGAGACCGCGGTCGACGCGGCCGGCGGCGACGCCGACGCCGCGAAGGTCGAGAACTTCGGGTAGTCGCGGCTGCCCGGACGGCGCCCTCCCGCGTACGCTCCCCGCCGGTGCTGCCGCGCTTTAGCCACCCCGCGCGAGCCGCCGGCTACGTCTCGAAGTCGGGCAGGTCGTCCGGCGCCTCGAAGTCGGCCTCCCAGTCGATGTACTCCTCTTTGAGCGTCTCACAGACGATCTGTCCCAGCTCCGTGAGCCCGGCGTTGATTGCGGAGACGGTGCCCCACGAGTCGAGGTCGGGATGGAGGTCGCGCTCCTTCCAGTCCTCGGGGAGTCCCGGCGCGTGGTAGCCGACGCGGTCGGCGAAGTCGTCCCAGAAGAAGTCGAACCGGGAGACTAGACCGAGGTCGACGGCGATCCGCCAGTCGCCTTCGTCCATGTCGCTGCCGGCGGCCCACTCCCCGAACGCCTCCTCCCACGCGCCCTCGCGCAGGAACGCCTCGAGCTCGTCGCGGCGGTACTCGCCGCCCGCCACCTCGGCGTCCTCGTACTCGTTCGGGTCGACGGCGGCGAGTTCGGGGGGGTCCGGCGGCTCGACGTCGAGTGTCATGCCCTACGATGGGCGCCGATGAGCCAAAACCCTACGGGAACGGGGCGCACCGAGCCGCCCTCCTCTATCGCGCGTCGCGTCGGCCCGCCCCGCCGGCCCGCCGCGACCGATCCGGTCCTTTTACCGCGGCGCCGTCCCGAGGGTCGGTATGGACCTCCGCGCCGTCTCGCGTCGGGTCGGGATCGCCGCCGCCGTGGTCACCGTCGTCGCGCTCGTCGCGCCGTACGCGCTCATCACGGGGCCGGAGTACACGTCGCAGCTGGCGACGTACTACGCCTCCGGCGTCGTCGGCTGGGGCGGGATCGCGCTGTTCGCGCTGCTGTCCGCGGTCGTCATCGCCTCCGTCGAACGCGGGAACGTCGACCCCGGAACGCTCGCGGGCGTGGCGGTCGTCCTCGGCGTCGCCACGACCGCGAGCGCCGCGAGCTGGGCGCTGGCCGTCGAGCCGAGCCCGGTGTTCCGCGACCACCTCTGGCTCGTGTGGCACGCGCGCGCCGTCGTCGCGCTCTCCGTCCCCGTCCCGCTCGCCGCCGCGGCGTACGCTCGTGGCCTGCTGACGTAGTCGCGCCCCCGGCTCCGCGACGGCTCGCCCCGCCCCGCCCTGCCCCATCCCGCCGGCGTCCGCCGAACGAAAGGCCCTTATGCCGCACCCGAATATCGTCGAACGGACTAGGTCGGGCGGTTAGGCCCCGCTCGTCACCCGTGAGGCAGTCTTCAGCGGGGACCGAACAGCGGGCACGTCCGGTCAGACCGGCGCGGGCCCCGAGAGCCAACGTGGAAGCCTCGTCCGCCGGGGACAGCGGTCCGTGGCGCCCGCTCGCAGGAGCGGTCCGTCGCGGTTCGTCGGCGACACCGGGTCAGGCGCGGAAGCGAGCAGCCCACCGCCGGACGCCCGTCGCTCGTCGGGTCGCGGGGTGGAGGAGGCAATCGGGATACCCCGTGACGGAACGTCGGGCTACCCCGCCTGTCCGCCATTCATACTTCGTTTCGTTCGAGGAGTGGCGACGCTGCGGCGTTCCGTTCGTCGGTGTGAGCGCCGATACCACGACCGCGAACATCGCCGAAGCCCCAGTCGCTCGGCGATGCGGACCCGACACTACCGGACCGAACCACTCCGAAGCCCCAGTCGCGACTGCCCCTTCGAGTCCCGCCCCCGCACCGCACGGCACCTCACGCCTCCCCAGCCTCGCGGCTCCCTACGGTCGCCGCGTCCCTCGCGCGTGCTCCTCGCGGCCGCCGAGGGCGGCCGCTCGCCGGCACGCGCCACCGCGACCTCAAAAGCAGTTGTATCGCGACTCAGCGACCGGTGTCGTACTTGTACGTCGCCGAGTCCGGGTCGATGCCGAAGTCCTCGGCGGACTCCTCGGGCTCGTCGTCGCCGGTCGGCTCGGCGTCTTTGAACGCCTTCCGGAGGGCACTCGGCATCTCGAAGGCGTCGACGGCCAGTTCGAGGCCGACGACCCCGCCCCCGAGGAACTCCCGCTTCTCCGTCAGGCGGTCCGAGAGCGCGGGCGGGAGGTCGTCGGTGTCGACGCGCTCGAACCCGAACTGCGCGAGGTAGTCGGGCTGGTCGGTGAGGACGTACACCGTCTCGAACCCGTCCGCGGCCGCGGTGTCGACGAGGCGCTCGACGACGTGTGCCCCGACGCCGCGCCGGCGCCACTCCGGGAGGACGCCGATGCCGGTGAGCTCGATCCGGTTGGCCTCGTCCTCGTCGCCGCGGTGGAGGCGGAGGCGGCCGAACCCCGCCCGGTCGCCGGACTCCTCGTCGACCGCGATCACGTAGTCCCGCGACCGGAAGGCGACGTCGTCGAGCCCCAGCTGCTCGATGGCGTCCAACAACCACGCCTCGTCACGGTTTTTGGCGTCGCGGACGTACATGAACGCCCGTACGAGACCGGAGGTGAAAAGCGGTTCCCCGCCGCCCCCGTCCGTCTCCAGCCGCGCCGTCGCGTAGCCGAGCCACTCCACGGTGAGCTCCTCGAATCGGACCGTCATGTCACGGGGTCCGGCCGCGGGCGCCTTGAGGGTGGCTATCGGTCGCGGTCGCC
>NZ_SGTZ01000046.1:0-488 GCF_005435115.1 Halorubrum sp. ARQ200
GGCTGATAATCAAATTCGATAATTTCGCCGTATTCAATGCCTTGCTCACGATACCCCACAATCGCTTCTATCACATTAAAGTGGGCGACAACGGCAATGGTTGAGTAGGTTTGATAGCTATCGAGCACGGCAATGACGCGGCGGTGCAAGTTGGTTGCCGATTCATAGCCTGCGTTGGTGACTTCGTTACCATTGGCAAATAGCTCGCGATACTCAAGCCAGCGTCTATCGCGCTCTGAAAGGGGAATATAGCTGCCTTTGATATCCGCTTGCCACTCGCGTAGGTCATGTTCTACAAACAACGGGTTTTGCAGCTGACGATTGAGGATTTCAGCGGTTTGTAATGCACGCGTGTAGGGCGAAGACAGAATAATCTCTGCTTGCTGTAAGCTAGGATGATTGGCCAAGGCCTGAATGTCGGGAATACACTCACGCTGCAAGGGGGCATAGTCTTTTTCCAACTGGCTCATTTGGCGCGCGTCTGCCAG
>NZ_SGTZ01000047.1:0-480 GCF_005435115.1 Halorubrum sp. ARQ200
GGATTCGGCGAACTGACCGAAGACGACCCCGACCCCGAGCAGTTCGACGACGCGGTCGCAGGCGTCGTCTGTGCGCAGTACGGCATCTCCACGCCGGGCGCCTACCGCGCGTCGATCATCCACGCGTTCGGCCACGGGTTCTCGAACGACTACGACGCCCACCAGGGGACGGTTCACGGCGTGCTCGCACCGGACGTGCTGCGGTACGTGTTCGGCGAAGTGGACGGCCGGCGGCGCCTGCTCGCGGAGGCGCTCGGCGTCGCCGAGCCGTCGATGGACGACGACGAACTCGCCGGGGCGGTCGTCGACGCCGTCGCGGGGGTCCGTGACGATCTCGGCCTCCCCAGCCGGCTCCGGGCGATCGACGGGCTCTCGCGGGACGACCTGCCCGACATCGCCGAGATCATCCACGACGACGGGCTGTTCGCGGAGGCGCCGGTCCAGCCCTCGGTCGCAGAGATCGAGGACGTGCTCGCGGAC
>NZ_SGTZ01000048.1:0-479 GCF_005435115.1 Halorubrum sp. ARQ200
CCTACACAATGCCAAGTCTGTGACTAACAGCGATGGTAAGCTAGTGATTACCTCGCGTGCCACAGAAATGACCATTGTGGATGAGTTTGGCCGTACCAAAGAGAGCTACAAAGTCCCTTACGGTGCCATGCTTGGTAAGCAAGACGGTGAAGCCGTTGAAGCCGGCGACGTGGTGGCTAACTGGGACCCACACACCATGCCAATCATCACTGAGGTAGAAGGTAGCCTTCGCTTCGTGGATATGATTGATGGTGCGACTATGCAGCGTCAAACGGACGAGCTAACTGGTCTGTCTTCTATTGTGGTTATGGATGCGTCTGAGCGCCCATCATCCGGTAAAGACAAGCGTCCTGCAGTGAAGTTGGTGGATGCTCAAGGCAACGACGTGATGGTACCTGGCACTGATATGCCGGTTCAGTACTTCTTGCCAGGTAAAGCGATTGTTCAACTGGACGATGGTGCAAGCGTTGGTATTGGTG
>NZ_SGTZ01000049.1:0-476 GCF_005435115.1 Halorubrum sp. ARQ200
AAATGGGACCGCTAAATCGAGAATGTTCCATAGCTTCAACGTCATTAGCGCCATCGCTAGAAATAATGATAGAGAGACAGTCCCTACCATATCCACGGTTTCTGACTCTAGCTTTCTGAGTTTAAAAACCTCAAGCGTATTGGTGACTATTACACCCAAGAAGAGAGCATAAACAAAGTCAGGCACCATTAGCCATTCAATATTAAACCCGCTTACCTACTCAGATAAATGGCGAGCCCCCGTAATACACAGCAGTAAAATAAATAAGACTTCAATGACTTTCTTGGCGGTTACTTTATCTTCTTCATTTTCATTGTACGTGACAAGTTCGGGATATTTTTCGTGTGTTGTGGTGCCACGCCCATATTCAGACTCAAGCTGATGTTTATTAATCAAACGCTGGGCAACTGGGCTACCAATAATACCACCAATCACCAGACCGAGTGTTGCCGACGCCATTGCAATTTCCAGGGTAC
>NZ_SGTZ01000050.1:0-473 GCF_005435115.1 Halorubrum sp. ARQ200
ACCCCGGCCGGCTCGTGCGGGCGCTGCGGTTCGTCGAGGGGAAGCTCGTGCTCGCGCCGGGGAACGTCCAGAGCGCCGAGTCACTGCTCGTGGCGCGAGCGTTGATGAACCCCACCGTCTACTCCCACCACGTCGCCCGGATCAGCAAGGCGATGCTGCGACAGGCCTCGGAGCGACTGCTCAACAGCGACCCCGATCTGAGCGCCGCGGAGCTCCGCCGGATGGACGACCACGGCCTCCTGGTCGCGCTTCGACTCTGTGACGAGACAAGCGAGTTCGCGCGACGCTACGCCGAGCGCGACCTGTACAAGCGCGCGGTTTGGGCCGAACTCGGCGGCGTGCCCGACTGGCTGCTGGCGGCGGGCCACGAGGAGACACGGGAACTGGAGGACGAGATCGCCGACGCCTGTGACCTCGACTCACGGGAGGTGATCCTCGACGTGCCCGACGAGCCGTCGATGCGGGAGTCAACG
>NZ_SGTZ01000051.1:0-472 GCF_005435115.1 Halorubrum sp. ARQ200
TCGCGGTGGTTTACGGTGAGCGGCCCGCTCTCGCCGGCGGACCTACGGTTTGGCCGTGTCGATGCCGGCCTGCTCGACCACACGCTCCGCGTGTCGCGTCGCGCGCTGGCGGACCGTCGCCGCGTCGACCCCGACGTGCTCGCCGTTCGCGTACCGGACCTCACCGTCGACCATGGTGAAGGTCACGTCGTCGCCGTGGGCCGCGTACACGAGGTGCGAGAGGGGGTCGTGGACCGGCGTCGCGCGCGTCAGGTCGGTCGTGATCCCGATTACGTCGGCGTGGTGCCCCTCGCGCAGCGCGCCGAGGCGGTCGAAGCCGGCGGCGCGGGCGCCGTGTTCGGTCGCCATCTCCAGCACGGTCGACGCGGGGAGCCTCGTGGGGTCGCGGGCGTTGACCTTGCCGAGGAGGCTCGCCTGTCGCATCTCGGTGAAGGGGTCGAGCGTGTTGTTACACGGCGGGCCGTCGTTGCCG
>NZ_SGTZ01000052.1:0-470 GCF_005435115.1 Halorubrum sp. ARQ200
GTATTAGGTTCATCTTCAGATTACCGCTTTCCATTATTGATAACGTGACTTAGCTCATGTTTAAAGGGGGGAAAGATATCGATAGGAGGATCTGTGAGCACCTGCGAATCCTGACATCGAAAAGGCCGGAAAAGCCTTGAACTCAATGCCAAAAATGCTACGTTGGGAGAGGTCACGAACGCTGATTTACCCGCCAGTCAGGGCCGCCTCGCGCCTGTTTATTTTCCTAGTTTTCGCTTGTGGTTAAAATGTGCCACAAACCTGCTTGTGCTTTTTGGCGCTTGCGGTGCTGCGATAGAGTTTAAAGCAACGTGGGCATAAAAAAGGCGACCAAGTGGGCCGCCTTTGACAAGAACTCAAAGAGCGCTTGATTAGTTATTAGCGTGTAGATCGTGGTTGAGCTCAACCGCACTTTTGTTGGTTAAACACTCAACCGCACCTGTTTTAGAGTTACGACGGAACAGCAGATC